>CAYMVV010000018.1:17227-28119 GCA_964393885.1 uncultured Granulosicoccaceae bacterium
TCGCAATTGAAATTCTAAGGTTGCCAAACTAGTGGTCCATTCCTCTTACCATTTTTTGTTCAGTACAGTTATGTTCAGTACAGTTATGTTCAGTGCAGCGGATCATTAATGTTCACGAACTCTCCGCGAAGAGAATTTGGCCGGGCCTCGGTAATTGTGACATCGACGAATTTTCCGATCAGCGATTGATCTGCCGGAAAATTAACCACTCGATTATTCTCAGTGCGGCCTGCCATTTCGTTTTCATTTCGGCTGGATGGTCGCTCGACAAGTATACGCTGCGTTGAGCCTATCATGGATTCACTGATAGCAAAGGCTTGTGTATTAATGGTTTTTTGCAGCTCCGCCAGGCGTTTTTTCTTGGTTTCCAACGACGTTGGGTCATCCAGCGAGGCCGCCGGCGTACCGGGTCTTGCGCTATAGACAAAACTGAAAGAGTGATCAAAGCCGATGTCGCGAACGAGCGCCATGGTTTGTTCAAAATCTGTGTCGGTCTCGCCGGGGAAACCAATAATAAAGTCTGAAGAAATTGAAATACCCGGCCGCGCCTGCTGTAGTTTGCGAATTTTGGATTTGTACTCAAGTATAGTGTGGTTTCTTTTCATTGCCGCAAGAACTCGGTCAGACCCTGATTGCACCGGCAAATGTAAAAAGCTCGCGAGTTCAGGCACGTCGGCATAGGCCTGAATGAGTCGATCACCGAATTCAATTGGATGGGAGGTTGTAAAACGTATCCGTTCGATACCATCGATCGCCGCAACCACTGAAATCAACAGGGCCAGGTCTGCAATTTCGCCATCGTGCATATCCCCGCGATAGCCATTCACGTTCTGGCCAAGCAGATTCACCTCGCGCACACCTTGCTCAGCCAACACCGCCACCTCGGCGATGACATCATCAAACGGGCGGCTGATCTCCTCGCCACGTGTGTAGGGGACCACACAGAAACTACAATACTTGCTGCAGCCTTCCATTATTGAAACAAATGCTGTCGGACCGTCCTTTTTTGGCTCTGGCAGTTGATCAAATTTCTCTATTTCGGGAAAACTGACATCGACCAAAGACTGGCCATCGCGGCGGGTTGCCTCGACCATATCGCCCAGTCGGTGAATTGTCTGGGGACCGACGACAATATCCACGAAAGGTGCTCGCTCCTGTAACGCCGTGCCTTCCTGACTGGCGACACAGCCGGCGACCGCAATCACCACGCCGTCGCGTTTTTCTTTTATTGGACGCCAGCGCCCAAGCTGGGAAAAAACTTTCTCCTGCGCCTTCTCCCGAATAGAACAGGTATTGACCAGCAGAATGTCAGCCTCTTCAGGATCAGTGGTGATATCAGCACCGAACTTTTCATCCAGCACGTCTATCATCTTCGCCGAGTCGTACTCGTTCATTTGACAGCCATGTGTCTTGACAAAAACTTTCTGTCGCATCAGTGCCTGATTCGTTAGGTATTAAAATTACGGAGCGCGGAGAATACGCTGTTTGGGCCGCGGTTCCAAATGGTCACAGGATCAAACCGATTAAATGTGATGCTGACCTGCAACTCAAATTGTTTTCAACTTGCACGTCACCATGTGCTGCTTTTTAGCACAAAAAGACAAAAAGGCGCACCACCGGTGCGCCTTTCTGACAGCTTACACTCATGACTGCTATTCAGCCATTGTCCTGTATGACCTGGAACTAACTAGTAACGGTAATGTTCCGGCTTGTATGGTCCGGCTGAGTCCATACCGAGGTACTTGGCCTGTTCGGCGTTCAGTTCGGTAAGATTCGCGCCGATTTTCGCCAGGTGGAGCCTGGCTACTTTTTCGTCGAGCTGCTTGGGCAGGACATGAACACCGATATCGTATTGATCGGCACGCTCCCATAACTCGATTTGCGCCAGCACCTGATTAGTAAAAGATGCTGACATTACAAAGCTCGGGTGCCCGGTCGCGCAGCCCAGATTCACCAGCCGACCTTCTGCCAGCAAGGTGATTCTTTTGCCATCCGGAAAGATCACGTGATCAACCTGCGGCTTGATGTTGTCCCACTCATATTGCTTGAGGCTGGCAACGTCGATTTCGTTATCGAAGTGACCGATATTGCATACGATCGCCTCATTCTTCATTGCTGCCATATGATCGTGGTTTATGACATTAACATTACCAGTGGTGGTGACAAAAATATCAGCTGTGGCCGAAACCTCGTCCATCGTCACTACTCGATAGCCTTCCATTGCCGCCTGCAATGCACAGATCGGGTCTATCTCTGTTACAAACACTGTTGCACCCATGCCGCGAAACGCCTGTGCACAGCCCTTGCCGACATCACCGTAGCCAAGCACAACGCAGTTCTTACCGGCGATCATCACATCAGTGGCACGCTTGATACCGTCAAGCAGAGACTCACGACAGCCATACAGATTGTCAAATTTTGACTTGGTCACTGAATCGTTTACGTTAATCGCTGGCACTTTCAGCGTGCCTTCCCGAGCCATTTCGTACAGGCGATGGACACCGGTTGTGGTCTCTTCGGAAAGCCCTTTGATGTCGGCAAGCATCTCTGGATATTTGTCGTGAATAATCTGCGTAACGTCTCCGCCATCGTCCAGAATCAGGTTGGGTTTCCAGCCATCAGGACCCACCAGAGTCTGTTCGATACACCACCAGAACTCTTCCTCTGTCTCGCCCTTCCATGCAAAGACCGGAATGCCCTGGTCCGCGATTGCTGACGCCGCATGATCCTGCGTTGAGAAGATATTGCACGAGGACCAGCGCACGGTGGCACCAAGATCAACCAGCGTCTCAATCAGTACCGCGGTTTGAATAGTCATGTGCAGGCAACCGACAATGCGGGCGCCTTCCAGTGGTTTCTTACCTGCGTATTCTTCACGAATTGCCATCAGACCCGGCATTTCGGTTTCAGCAATACGTATTTCCTTATGACCCCACGGGGCCAGTGACATATCGGCTACCTTGAAGTCACCCGACAAATTTTTTGCAGCTTCTGCACTCATCAGAAATTATTCCGTTCAATTGTAAAGGTTGGTTCGCGTGCTGGCTTACACACGGACTACTCGAACAGTTTGACGATTACGCCATTGCGCGAGTAATCCGGGTCTAGCCTGGATTATTCATAAGGCGACAAATGCATATTAGCGAAATGCTATGTATACAGTTCCAAATCAATTTTTGGGCACCTTTTTCAATATAGCAGTGTGTCTATTCGACGCCAGAAGAAAATCAGGCTAGATACCGGCAGCGTCTTTCAGCAAATCTGCCTTGTCGCGATTTTCCCAGGTAAAACCTTCGTTCTCGCGGCCAAAGTGGCCATATGCTGCTGTTTTTCGATATTTGATTTTGTCCGCGTTGAGCAGATCGAGCATGGTGAGAATGCCGTAAGGGCGCAAATCAAAATGCTCTCGGACAAGTGCTGTTATCTTGTCGTCGTCTATTTTTCCGGTACCGAAGGTGTCGATCATGATCGACGTAGGCTCCGCAACACCGATGGCGTAGGAAACCTGAATTTCACAACGATCAGCGATCCCGGCGGCGACTATGTTCTTGGCTACATAACGACCAGCGTAGGCTGCTGAACGATCCACTTTCGATGGATCTTTGCCAGAAAATGCACCGCCACCGTGCCGCGCCGCGCCGCCGTAGGTGTCAACGATAATTTTTCTGCCAGTCAGGCCGGCATCTCCCATCGGGCCGCCAACAACAAATGCACCTGTTGGATTGATATGGTACTTGGTATCTGCATTCAACCAGCCGGTCGGCTCAAGAACAGGCTTTATGACCTCTTCCATGATTGCCTCTTTCAAATCAGACTGCTTTACATCGGCCGCGTGCTGGGTAGACAGGACAACTGCATCAATTCCGGCAATAGCTCCATCGCTGTAGCGAAAGCTCACCTGACTCTTGGAATCCGGACGCAACCAATCGGCACCGCTGCGTCGATAGTTGGCGTGTTTTTCAACCAGCAGGTGCGCATAGGTAATAGGTGCTGGCATTAAAACGTCTGTTTCATTGGTGGCGTAACCAAACATCAATCCCTGATCTCCGGCACCCTGATCTTCAGGTTTCGCGCGATCGACCCCTTGATTGATATCGGGAGACTGAACACCGATGGCGGTCATTACTGCGCAGGTGTCGCAGTCAAAGCCCATCGCCGAGTCGGTATAACCGATCTCGCGAATAGTGTTTCGAATAACCTGTTCATAGTCAGGTTTAGCTGTTGTGGTTATTTCGCCAGCGATCATTGCAAGCCCGGTCTTGAAAACCGTTTCACAGGCAACGCGAGCATGCCTGTCCTCAGCGAGGATGGCATCAAGTACTGCATCAGATACCTGATCTGACATTTTGTCCGGATGGCCCTCGGAGACCGACTCGGAAGTGAATATGTATTCCTTTGGCATTGGCAAGATCTCTAAATTTGCTTCTTCAGTTCATTTGATTTTGATTACCGGATTTTTCCAGTAGCTGTCACGGATTTGTGTTTGCACTAACTTTTCTGAGCAGCATTCTCTCAGTGGCCACCCTTCTAGCGAGCACCAATCTCTTAGTGAACAGCACCCGGGGATGTCTCCACAGGTTGCCAAAGCAACCATTAACTGATTGACTGCAGCCAACCACGGCCCTGGGAACATAACTATCGACGCGGCTGGATTATAGTCACCATAATCAAATAAAGATATCTTTATATCATTATATGATTGTCGCGTCGCTGATTGAGCAAAAATCGGGCGCAGATTCACATCCGGCAATTGACTGCGGCATCAGGACGGGTGTTTTCCGGGACATTGGCTTGCAGCGGGCACACATCACCATGAACACTCACACCGGCGCTCAACCCATCAGTGTCGGGACCGTCAGCTGTTAAAAGGGTATATCGTCATCAAAACTGATATCCGGGCCGCCAGCCGGCGCCGCCGTCTTGGCTTGCTGTGGGGCTTGCTGCGGGGATTGCTGTGGCTGCGACGCTGCGGCACCGGCAGCAGGCGGATCCATTGGAGCCGTTGACTCGAACCCACCGCCAGCTCCGCTTCTGCCACCCAGCATCTGCATATCATTAGCGACTATTTCTGTCGTGTAGCGATCCTGGCCATTTTGATCTTGCCACTTTCGAGTCTGCAGGCGACCCTCCACATACACCTGAGAGCCCTTTGTCAGGTATTGCTCGACAATCTCCGCCATGCGATTAAAAAAGACGATCCGGTGCCATTCGGTTCTGTCCTGTTTTTGTCCTGTTTGTTTGTCCGTCCAGGAATCTGTCGTCGCCAGGCTGATGTTCGCGATTTTGGCACCTGCCGCGGTTGCTCTCACATCGGGATCATTGCCCAGATTACCAACCAAAATTACCTTGTTTATACCTCTAGCCATGTCAGCCCCCGGGAAAATTAATTTACTGCCAACGGTCTCCCTATCATAAATTAAACTGATCTTTGACGTCGGCAATATTGATCAGGCCATCGTAAATCTGTCCATGATCAGCAACAGGGGCGGGCCCAGTTCCCGGTTTATCTCAACGGTGTTGACCTGCTGGTCCGGCATAGAGTACGGTCTCTGTAATTTTTACTTGTGTAGAGATTTTCGTGGCACCTAAATCGGTAAACACCCTGGAGGGAAAATGAACTTAAAAAAGTACTTCGTTAAATCATCAATAGCTGTAACAGTTTTAGCTGCGGCAACATTCTCCGGTGCTGCTCTTGCAGAGTGCGCCACTGACGCTCTGCCAGGCGAAATGGCCAAACCAGACGGCTACCCTGCTCGCGCCCTTTCGATGGTTGTACCCTACGGACCTGCCGGCGGATCCGGTCAGGTGGCACAGGCAATGGCAGAAGCGGTATCGGAGCTGACCGGCGTTTCGATCAATCGAGATCACAAACCAGGCGGATCGGGCACGGTCGGCATGACCGCCTACATGGCAACCCCTGCTGATGGCTATACGGTTCTGGAGCACATTGATGACGCAGCGAGCGCACACGCACTTGATTCAGGCCGACCCAATCCCTCCGAGGCGTTGATTCCACTGGTCACTTCACAAATTACCTTTTCACAGATCTACATTCGCACCGAAGAAGATCGCTACACTGACTGGCCGAGTTTTGTTGAGTGGGTAAAGGCGCAGGACGGCAAGGCGACTATCGCTAACGTTTCAAAAGAAGGTTCAATGGAACGCGTAACGATGAAGTTCATCACTGACGCCACCGGCATGCAGATTCAACAGATTTCTTTCGACAAGGGCGCCCCACGCTACGGTGCGCTGGCAGGTGGTCAGGTCGATGCACTGTTCGAGCAACCGGGCGATGTCAGAACATTTTTGGACGCAGGCAAGTTCAAGCCGATACTGACTATTCTGAAAGAAGCACCAGAAGCATTTAGTGATGTACCAAGTCTGACCGATGCGGGTCTTGATTTTGAGCCACTGCTTCGATTCCGTGGCTTCTATGTCAAGGCAGGCACTCCTGATGATCGCGTTGAATGGTTGCAATGGGCTTTCCAGAAAGCCTTTTGTGAAGAAAGCTATCAACAGTACAATGAAAGCAAGTTCATGAACCTGATTGACAGCTTCCGTGACACTGATGGTTCCAAAGAACTCATTACCACCACAATTGCGCAATACCGTGATGTGTACAAACAGATGGGCCTGGAAGTAAAGTAGGTTCCTGATGCCGTGCGCGGCCGCAGCGTAGTACACTGCGGCCGCCAATCGCTCTAAACTATTTGCGTTATATTTCCCCTCCCGTTCATCAGGCATCACATGAGCAAACTCAGAACCGGACATATCGTAGAAGTCGCATTCTGGCTATTACTGGTATTGTTCTTTTTCGCCTACTCTTTTGAGTTTAATCAGAACATAGAAATCTATAAATATGGAGCAGCCATGTGGCCTCGCGCCATATTGCTGCTCATCGCACTGGCTGCCATTGGCCAATTTCTGGATCAACGACGCCACGGCGATCGCAGCAGCAGCAATACCATGGCCAAGGCACATGAAGACTCGGCCCAGGACACCAGCAATTCGTCATTGGGCTGGTACGTCTCTACCTTTATCCTGCTTGCGATACCGTTCATCTACATGGTGCTGCCGGAAAAAATGGCAAGCCTGATGTCGGTTACCGACATTGCTCCAGGGGAAGCCGGCATTGGTCGAGTAAAAATTATCTGTGCAGCGGTGCTCTTTACAATCTATCTGTTGTTGTCGTGGCGTAACCATGTCGGAGCCATACTGGCACTACCAATATTTTTCGCCGCACTACTTCAAGACATGGGTTTCTATGCGCTGGCGCCAGTATTCATTGTGGGCATCATGATTCTGATGGGTGAGCGACGCATAACCCGCATGGCAATGATAATGCCCTTTCTATACGGGTTACTGATGCTGTTTTTTGTTCACCTGCTCTATGTCGGACTACCTACCGGTAACGTCAGACCTTTCTACGACTTTGGCAACTGGGTTGTCACTCTGCTCCAATAAGCCAGCTGGCACTCCAGGTTCAGGTATTGATGGAAACTTTCAACAACTTTCTCGGTGGTACCGCCGCACTGTTCGGCGACCCTGTAGGCGTCTTTATTTTCTTTGGCGGCGTCATTGGTGGCATGTTGTTCGGCGCTATCCCGGGTGTCAGCATGCTCACACTCGCCGCTATTTTATTGCCATTCACCGCGCATCTGAGTGCCGAGCACGGCATCATGCTGTTTTCGGTTATCTATTGTACCGGCGTTTATGGCGGTGCTATCACAGCCATTTTGTTTAATATTCCCGGGGCTCCGGAAAATGCACCTACCGCATTTGACGGATATCCGATGACACTGCAGGGCAAAGCGGGCAAGGCGGTTGGTGCCGCTGTGATGTGCTCTGCCATCGGCGGTGTGGTTTCGTGCATTATCATGATGATGGCTACAGCGTCGATAGCCGACTGGGCCATATCCGCCTTCGGTCCACCAGAAATATTTGCACTGGTGTTTTTTGGCCTTGCCGTGGCGGCCTCGGTTGGCGCAAAGACCTTCTGGAAAGGCTGGCTGTCTATCATGATAGGACTGATGATTGCCGTTGTCGGCCTCGATCCGGTCGGCGGCATAGAACGCTACAACTTTAACATGCCCTACCTGGCAGCCGGCATTCACTTTATACCAACGATCCTCGGTTTTTTTGCAGTATCCGAAATATTCGTACAGGCAGAAAAAAAAGCAACCGGCTCCTATACCGCTCCCAAGCTCAGTGTAGATTTTCCGACATTTAAAGAGTTGTGGGTGCACAAAATTGCCGTCGTAAGATCAATTATCATTGGTTTTTTCTGTGGCATCCTGCCGGGTATTGGCGCCACACTGGCAGCATTTATGGGGTACAACGAAGCCGCGCGCTGGTCAAAGGATCGAATGGCATTCGGTAAAGGTAAACTGGAGGGCGTCATCTCCAGTGAAACGGCAAACAATGCAGCCACCGGTGCGGCAATGATTCCGCTGCTCGCGCTGGGCCTGCCAGGCGGCGCCTTAACTGCGATGATGGTTGGCGTCTTCCAAATGCATGACATGGAGCCCGGACCACTGGTATTTATAAACAGCCCGGATCTGGTCTGGGTCGTCTTTGCCGCGATGTTTTTTGCCAACCTCTCAATCCTGCTGGTTGGATTTCTGGAAGCCAAAACAATCGTCAACCTGCTTCGGATTCCATTTCAATTCCTCGCACCGATGATATTACTGTTAGCTACTGTTGGCGCCTACGCCGTGCGCGGTCTGACCATTGATGTGGTGGTGATGTTTGTCGCAGGTGTTGCGGGCTTCTTCCTGCGTCGCTCCGGGTACTCCGTGGCCGGCATCGTACTGGGTCTGATCCTTGGCAAGATTGGTGAGCAAACCTTCGCGCAGGCAATGCAGATGCTGCACTTCGAATTTTCCGGATTCCTCGGCCGTCCAATTGCACTGGGACTGCTTATCGCCGGTGCCCTGACGATACTGGGCAGTGTTTACGGCGCTTTCTTCAAGAAACAACCAGTGTCCGCGCCTGAACCGGAACATTAAAGCCGACAGTCGCTCAAGAAATTTCGGTAACATCCAGGACGCGGTTATTGCGCCTTACTAATACAGTGTGGCCTTCGCAACTGACAGTCGTTCGCAGAGGTTAAACAATGAGCTGGAATACCAGGACACTGCTGTCACTCGGCCGCGTTTCCAATCTACCGACTGTGTGGTCAAACACGCTCGCCGGTGTGGTGCTGGCTGGAGCAAGCCCGTTATCATGGAACATGATTCCATTACTGCTGGCCATGTCTATGGCCTACGTCGGCGGCATGTTTCTGAATGATGCCTTCGATCGCAAAATAGATGCAAAAGAGCGCCCGGAAAGACCCATCCCTTCGGGTCAGATCAAGGCGGCCGAGGTTTTCGCTGCCGGATTCACGCTGCTGGCCGGCGCTATCATATTCGCGTTTATCACAGCGTTGTCATGGAGCGGTGCTTTTGGCAAGACAGTGGTGCTGGCCTTTGCTTTGACCGCTGCGATAGTCCTTTACGACTACTGGCACAAAGATAACAAGCTAAGCCCGGTTATCATGGGAGCTTGTCGCATGCTCGTCTATCTGGTTGCAGCATATGCTGCAAGCGCCAGTCCCAACACGCTTGTATTTTGGGCAGCATTGGTGGTGCTCGCCTACCTGATCGGCTTAACCTTCGTTGCGAAGCAGGAAAATACCGGTCAACTGTCAACGCTATGGCCGCTCGGTTTTCTATTGGTACCGATCGTGTTTGGTATCTATCTAGGATGGTCAGACTTACAGGTGCTTATCCCGTTGACGCTGTTCGCTGCATGGGTCAGTTACTGTGTCTACCTGATTCGCCGCAGCGGCCCCGGAGACATACCCAAAGCAGTTACAGGAATGATTGCCGGTATTTCTTTAGTAGATGCCATCTTCATTGCCGCCACCAGCAGCCTTGTAATCGCGCTGTTTGCCTTTGTTGCATTTGCGCTCACCCTGTTCCTGCAACGCTACATTGCCGGCACCTGATCGCACTTTTACATCTTTAATTTGTTAGTTGTTCAAGCATATGAGTCAGTGCATCCAGTGGCAGTATGACCGCGTAGGCACCGTCGCTATCGGGCGCCGTCTCAAGCGTCACCTGTTGATCGAGCACTTCATTGGATGTTCCAATCATTGTGGTTGGCGCCAGTGTCAACCCGTCAAGCGGATACAACAGACCTGTCGATTGTAAGAAGGTTACGGGCTCAAGCGGGTAGATCGAAAACCGCGTACCCCTGGCCAAAACGAATCTATGCGCTCCACGACAAACCAGAACACTATCGTCCTCGCCCACCAGGATCACCCGTTTTCGGTTTGAATATTTTGCGACAACATGCAGCGCAGCAAGCATGTGGTCAAGCCGTTTTCCTGTGAAACCCAAGCCGATATATAAAGGCGCATCAATACTGTAAAGACACTTTTCAAAATCTGTGGTGTCCTGCTCTTCGAGTTTCACTACCCGGGTGATTGACTCCCAGTGCGACTGCCGACGCAAGGAATCCAGATCACCAATTATTAATTCGGGAATAATCGACAGCTCTGCCAGGTAGTTTGCGCCACCATCTGCTGCAACAAGCGGATAACCCTGCTGAAGAAGCGGCAGCAATGTATCCGGCACAAACACGCCACCACCAAGCAAAACCACAGGTCGGTTAAAACTGAACATGAATTGGCTCAACGTCGCTGATGCAGTTCACAGGAAATTTAATGGGAAATGCGTTATGATAACGTCCAACTCGCTGGGGTGCGACACGTCGCTGAGAAAAACCCATTGAACCTGACCCAGGTAATGCTGGCGTAGGAAGTGAGTAAGCCGCATCCGTCAAATCGTGTCACCGACGTAGCAGCGCTACTCCTCGCCTACCCCTGCCTCCCTGTTAAAGTGCAT
>CAYMVV010000018.1:28219-60505 GCA_964393885.1 uncultured Granulosicoccaceae bacterium
GGTTAAAGTGCATGGTTAAAGTGCATGGTTAAAGTGCATGGTTAAAGTGCATGGTTAAAGTGCATGGTCAAAGTGCATGGTTAAAGTGCCTGATTAGCGCGTATATACAGTGACTTTCAGCAGCATTCCTGAGTATGGTAACCAGGTTCTGCTCTAACGAAAGCATCTGTAGCTGCTGCACTCAGGTGGCCAGACTCAGCACTATCTTGGCACCTGTACACACCGCCAGCGAATCGTAAGTCAATAGATCCTAACAGGAGAGATCATGAAATTTCTTACTCTGGTTTTTACAGCGCTGGTATCCACTGCAACGTTGGCACAAGACAAACCGGTCTTAACAGTGTACACCTACGATGCGTTTGCCGCTGACTGGGGTCCAGCGCCCGGTATTGAAAAAGCTTTCGAAGAAAATTGCAATTGTGATCTGGTATTTGTAGCCACAGATTCATCGATTGGCACTTTGCGAAAAGTACAGCTCGAAGGCCCACAAACCAGCGCCGATCTGATTGTCGGACTGGATACGAACATCGCGGAAGCGGCACGGGCCACTGGCCTGTTTGTCGAGCACGGTGCCGATACCAGCCAACTAACACTGCCAACGGGCGAATGGACTGATAAAACCTTTTTACCATTCGACTACAGCTACTTTGCTTTCGTCTACAACAAGGAAAAAGTTACCACCCCACCCACATCGTTTGAAGAACTGATCGACTTACCAGAAGACTTCAAAATTGTTATTCAGGACCCCAGATCCAGTACTCCCGGACTCGGCCTGTTACTTTGGATACAACAAGCCTATGGCGACAGGGCCGATGATATATGGAAAGGCCTGCAGCCACATATTGTGACTGTAACCAAAGGCTGGTCTGATGCCTACGGACTGTTTTTAAAAGATGAGGCAGACATGGTTCTGTCCTACACGACCTCTCCTGCATATCACTCCATCGCTGAAAGTGACACACGATTCGCATCGGCAGCGTTTGACGAAGGTCACTACCTGCAAATCGAAGTGGCTGGAATTCTTCAGTCATCGAAAAATCAACAACTCGCGCGCGACTTCCTCCAGTTCATGCTCAGCGATACCGTCCAGGATATTATTCCAACCACAAACTGGGTTTACCCTGCCACTGCTACCAAAGCGGGCTTGCCGGAAGGGTTTCAATCATTGCATCTTCCCGAGAAGACACTACTGATTGATGGCGTTGAGGTGGAGAAACAACGCGAATCGTGGATTGACCAGTGGGTTAATACGCTCGGTCAATAGCACCTGCGCTATTTACAAGAGCTGTTACAAGAGCTTGTTACAAGAGCTTTTCACAAGAGCTCGTTACAAGAACCCGTCGCAAGGCGACTCGAGAGCGCATCGGCACTCGGGTTTGCCTTGTGATGTTTGCCCACAAAGCCTGCTCGGTAAAAGCTATAAATAATGCAGCTTAAGGGCAATAGACAATCACTATTTCCGGGCTTAGCTGTCAGTTGCGCATTGTTTGCAATGGCAGCCGGCTTATTGATGCTGTTGTTCTCTCAGCAGGGAAGCAACGCTATCCACCTGGGTTCGCGATACCAGCACATACTCAAGTGGACCATACTGCAGGCCACCCTTTCCACTGTTATATCAATTGTCATCGGTATTGTACTGGGCTGGGCGCTCAGTCACCGACAAGGGTTCCCTGGTCGTACAGTGTTCATCGCCCTTTTATCATCGGCACTGGTTTTACCTACTCTGGTTGTGGCGCTTGGACTGGTGACCGTACTCGGGCGAGCCGGCTGGATTAACGACGCTCTGCAACTGTCAGGGCTTGATCCATTCGAGCCATTTATCTACGGATTGCCGGGCATTCTTATCGCCCATGCCTATTTTAATGCATCCTTTGCGGCACGCACGATCCTCAATCGCCTGCAGTCCATTCCTGCGTCCCAGTTAAAACTGGCATCAAGTCTTGGCTTGAATCCATTGCAACGATTCAGGTTACTCGAGTTTCCGGCTATCGCCACAGCGCTGCCATCATTGTGCACCACTATATTTTTACTGTGCTTCACCTCTTTCGCTATCGTGCTGGTGCTTGGCGGCTCTCCTAAATACAATACACTGGAAGTATCGATCTATGAGGCGATCAAGCTTGATTTCGATCTCGCCCGAGCTGTCGGACTGTCACTGTTGCAGCTGGGTATTTGCGCGTTGCTGGTTTTGGCTACCAGCCGCTCAGCCAGTGTGCTATTGGTTGATACTCCTATGCGCATGACAGGGTATTTGCACTACAACAAATACGAGACGGTAGTTCAATATGCTGTGATTTGTGTTTTTGGCCTCTATTTTCTTATGCCACTCGTCGCCATTGTCGTCGACGGTATCTCCGCTGACTTGTTCATGGTGTTAATTCAACCGGCTTTTTTCAAAGCGTTAATAACCAGCCTGGCCATCGCCACCGCCTCGACCATTATTGTACTGTTTGCGAGCATACTCATTTGCAGCTCTATAACAACGCTGGCTGTCCGACAAGGCGCGCAGTCTTCGCGTCTCAGCCAACTGATGCTGCGGTTTATCAATTTCTCTGCGACACTCTATCTGGTCATACCTTCACTGGTGCTGGGTCTCGGCTTTTTCTTGTTAGCCAGACAAACAGGCGGTAGTTATCTGCTGTGGTCAGTCGTGTCGCTTCTGGCAGCCAATACCCTGCTTGTCCTGCCGTTTGCTCTGGCAAGCCTGTCGCCAGTCATGATCAAAGTGGCTAACCGCTATGATCGACTGGCGCTGTCGCTGTCGGTCACTGGCCTGTCACGATGGCGGTTAATAGAATCGCCATTGATCAGGCCGGAATTAACTTATGTAGCCAGTCTGGCATTTTGCATGTCTCTCGGTGATCTTGGCGTAATTGCATTGTTCGGCAGTCAGGACTTCGTTACGCTGCCGTGGTTGCTTTACCAAAAGATGGGTTCTTATCGCACTGCGGAAGCGGCGGGTGTAGCGCTGGTAACATTGGCACTGACGCTGTTGGTATTTCTTGTACTGCCGCGCATCGGTACCGTATCCCGGGAGACTTAACATTGCTTAATCTCGATTCGGTTGCGTTTCAATATCCACGAACACCAACCACCTATTCCTTCAACCTGCAGGCACATGCAGGAACAGTCACTGCAATTACCGGTAAATCCGGTTGTGGCAAATCTACCTTGCTTGATCTTATTGCGGGGTTCCAGCAAATCAGCAGCGGCGAAATATATTGGCAGGATCAACCTGTAAGCAGTCTGGCTCCCGCAGCAAGACCAGTGACAACAGTGTTTCAGCGCAACAATTTGTTTGAACACCGCAACGCTGTAGACAATGTCATCGTGGGCATTAATACCAGCATCCCCTCAGCTGGCAAAGACTACGACGCCGCTGTAGAAGCACTGTCTGTAGTGGGCCTGGCGGGGTTTGAAAAAAACCGCGCCAGTCAGTTGTCTGGTGGACAACAACAAAGGGTGGCTATCGCGAGAGCATTAGCCAGAGCAAAAGCAGACAAGGCACCACTGATTCAATTTGACGAGCCCTTCAGTGCACTGGACCAGGACACCCGTGAACAGATGCTATCGCTGGTGCGGAGTCTGGCGACAATCCATCAATGTGCCATTCTGATGGTTACTCATAACATTGCTGACTGCGATGCAATAGCCGACAAACGCTATGAAATTCGCGATGGCTCTCTATTTCCTGTTTGAGTATTTGTACGTCACACTACGCCAGTTTTGCGCGCTCACGTTCAACCAGCACTCGTCTGAGAATTTTGCCGGCCAGTGATTTGGGGATTTCGGTGGCTGATTCAACCTGCCTTATTTTCTTGTAGGGCGCTATCTGTGAATTTATAGCGTCTACAATTTCATTGACTGACGCGTCAGCATCTGCCTTGAGCACTATAAATGCTTTTGGAATTTCACCTGCGTCTTCATCCGCAACCGGAATGACCGCGGCATCCGCAACGCTGCTATGAGCCAACAGCAGTGCTTCCAGCTCAGCCGGTGCAACCTGAAACCCTTTGTACTTTATCAACTCCTTTAACCGATCAATCACAAACAGATAGCTGTCATCGTCGTGATAGCCGATGTCACCCGTGTGCAGCCAGCCATCGTCGTCGATTGTCGCAGCGGTAGCTTGTGCATTGTTCAGATAACCCTGCATCACCTGCGGACCTCGAATCAATACTTCCCCCTGTTCATTGGGTGGCAGTGATTCACCGGTGTCGAGATCAATGATTTTTGTTTCCGTGTCCGGCAAAGCCAAGCCGGCTGAGCCGTGTTTGATTTTTTCTGCGTCGTACGGATTCATATGTGTGACCGGACTGGTCTCCGTCAATCCGTAACCCTGTGTTACCAGACAACCGATGCGTTGGCTGCAGGCATTGGATGCCTCCTCGCCAAGCGGTGCGGCACCCGAGTTTACGTATTGAAGACTGGAAAGATCGTAGTTGTCTACCGCAGGATGTTTGGATAAGCCAACCACAATCGGCGGCACCAGTGGCGCTCTGGTCACCTTGTATTTTTCAATAAAAGATAGAAACTCCTCCATATCAAAACGTGGCATGGTGACGACTGTTGCGCCCGTCATTAACGTGGCAATCATAATGACTACCATGCCATAGATATGGAAGAACGGCAGCACGCCAATCACCGTATCATCCGCAGTCGTTGGTTTATACCCGTCCATTGACCGAACCTGAACCAGATTAGCAACGACGTTTGCGTGCGTTAACATAACACCCTTGGATACACCTGTGGTGCCGCTTGAATACGGCAGTACCAGCAGGTCAGTAGCAGCATTAATCGAAGGCGGAACAAAGGCATCGCAATCCACCAGCAGCTCTTTGAAAGCAACGGTGTCCGGAGCACCGTCGAAGGTGATTATCTCGGATATATTATTCGCTGCTCCCGCCTCTACAGCCTTATCTGCAAACAGTCCGAGTGTAAAAATCGCACGTGCACCGGAATCACTCAGCTGCTTGCTCAACTCAGCTACCGTGTACAACGGATTTACCGTAGTGACCACTCCACCCGCCAGCGCTATGCCAATAAACGCGATGGCGTACTCCGGTAAATTGGCACTGTAGATAGCGACACTGTCACCTGGTTTGAAACCTCGCTTAGCCAGATTGCCGGCAACGTTTCGAACCATCTGGCCAAACTGTGCATAGGAATAACTGCGACCGCTGGGCCCATCAATAAGCGCAGTCATATCGCCATACTGCGCCACATGCTCAAGTAAAAACTCAGGTAGCGATTGATCCGGGATGGAAATAGACGGAGACTGACTTTTTACTATCATTTGATCTTCCAGCCAACAATGGTCTGATCAATTGAAACACATAATCGGGTAAATCACGAATCCGTAAGCAGGCCATTTGCGCAGGGGTTTCAGTGGCCACTACCCGGCTACCGGCAACGGTGGACGCAGTCGTGTAGCGCAAATCAAACTGGCAATTGCCATCGCCGACAGCATAGCAAAAGCGAGCTGATAACTTTGAGCACGGTCAAATATCATACCGGCAATTATAGGCATCGCCGCTCCGCCAAGGGTACCGAAAAGCACCACCGTGCCGAAGATTGCACCATGCGCTTTGAGGCCGAAGTACTCTGCAATGGTCGGTGACACCACCGTAAACAAGCCACCGTGCGCAAAGCCATAAAAAAATGCAAACACATAAAACAAACCAATATTATCGATAAACACCAACACCAGTAAGCTCAGGGCGAGTGGAGTAAGACAAATGACAAAACTCGCTCGCCCCCCCATTTTGTCGACAGACAAACCCACCAGCATTCGTCCGACAATACTACTCAGCGCGATGGTAGACAGCAGTGTCGCAGCAGCAGCGGCAGTCATACCACTGTCAATACCATGGGGTACGATGTGTACTGGAATTGTAGTCAGTGAGGAAAAATGGAAAAACTGCATGGTACACAGCAACCAGAGTTGCGGTGTTGCACGCGCCTGTGCAAAAGCGAACCCTGTCGACTCTGTTTTAGCCTGAGCATCGCTGCTTCTTGCAGCGGTGTCGGCACCGGTCATCCAGGCTCCCAGACACAACACGATTGCACCTGAAATACCCATAACAACAAAAGTGTTACGCCAACCGATTTTTGCCATAACCAATACCACTAATAGCGGTATCAGCATCTGCCCGGTTGCGGTACCCACTTTAACAATGCCTGTCATCACCCCTCGTCGACGCGGATAACTGCGCGCAACAGTGGACAGTGTGACCACATCATGTGCCGCCAGACCAACACCAACCAACCCTGCGTAGATTAGAAAAAGATGCCATGGCTGACTGATACCCGACATCAACAGATAGGCCAGGCCGGTAAACAGACCTGTCACTGTCAATACCCAGCGTGGGCCGAAACGATCATTCAGTCGACCTGCGACTATCGCCAGTAACCCCATACTGAGAAAGCCCACGGAGGAAGCGGTCGACAGCATGGTTCTGGACCAGCCAAACTCATGCTCCAGCTCGCTGAAAAATACGCCATAAGCGAACATAAACCCTATTGTCACCGCTTGTACTAAAAACGCTCCCGTGACAACCACACTACGTCTATCAATTTGTAGCGGCAAAGAAATAACACTCCGTTCGGTTATAGAATTGCCAGCAGTGCAAGCTGACATTCCTTGCGAACAGGCAGAGGTAAAAAACCTTGAACAATTGTTAACTATGACGTCTGGCTGTGGACAGATGACGCAGTAATAATTAGGGAAAAGACCTGTTTTTAGAACCCGCGACGGGATCATTCTTACGAGGCTGTTACTTTTTGCAGGGAAGCAGGCAATCAAAATAATTGCAGAAAGTCAGCCATGTTATTTTGCTACTTCTTACAGTCCCACTAGCAGGTTATACCAGAATGCACCCAAAATTTTTATTTTCAGCGATCCTCTCATCTACTGTCCTGGTCGCGTGCAGCCCCAGCGACACACCCTTTATAGACATGTGCAAGAAGGTGACAGGAAATCTGGTCGAATCTGTCAGCGAATGGAGTGAGTCCGAAAAATCTGAAAACGACAACGCTATGCTCGTCACCGTAGCCTACTCAACAGCTGGCGGCGACACGGGCAGCGCAGTCTGCAGATACGAAGAAGGTGGCCATGGGACCTATACCAACTCACCGAGAACCGTCTTCCTCAATGGACGAGAAGTAGCGCAAAAACAGGTAATAGTGGCCACCCTCAAATCAACAAAAGCCATTTTCAAGGAAACAGCTGAAGAAACCAAAGACCAGGCAACTGAACTGGCGTCCGAGGCATCTGAAAAAGCTGCCGACCTGGCAGTAAAGGCCGAAGAAATGGCCGGCGACGCCAGGGTCAAGGCGACTGATTTGGCCGGTAAGGCACAGGAAAAAGCAAGCGAACTTGCGGGACAGGCATCCGAGATCGCAGATGTGGCAAAGGAAAAGGCGCGCGAAGCTGCTCTTGAAGCCACCAGGACCGTTCAGCAAAAGCTTGAACAATAACCCGCTCCCGGATCGCAGCCGGCTCAGTAGGAGTCGGCATGTGCGCTCAGTACAGACACCGGTCAGGCGCGAAACTTATATGGTTTCGTGATAAAACCTGTTGCTAAAAATGTTAAGGGTATCTTCAAAAGGGATACCGGTTCGGTTAATAACGAATCCAGAATCTGAACCAAAAAAAGACAAGCGGCCGTTCACCGCCTATACTCCGAAGCACAACCCGATTGGCTGCATGATCGGCAGGGAGCGAACTAATGAAAACTAGCCCACGACTACAGCGCTGCTCTGGCGCTGGCTTCAGTCTTTTAGCAGCGCTTTTCGTGCTGACTGCGACCACAACGCCGGCCTCTGCACAAAACTTTGTCGTCGAATACGTTGACGAGAAACTTTCTATTCAAGCCAACAACAGTCGCGTGAAAGAGTTGTTGCTCGAAATTCAGGACAAAACCGGTATTGAGGTGAATTTCATCGCTGACCCGAAAGACACGGTTTCCCTGGATATCAGCGAGCAGTCTGTGGAAAGTGTGATTGGCAAGATCACCGAAAATCACATGATCATTCACGACATGATCAACGGCAAAAAAACCATCAGTGAATTGATCATCATTTCCGACGACCCTGAGTTAAACAGTGGCGGTGGCGGTTCAGCCAATCTGCCGAGCGGACAGCCGGCACCGGCAATTTCACCCGAAGATAACAACCAACCAGCAAACGACCCTGCGGCCAGGCCAGCGCCGGAAAACGCGCCGAACCCGAGTGGTGACGCCACCTTCCCGCCACCACCCGATTCAACTACCCCGCTAGCTGACCCCAACCAGAATAACTGACACCTGTTCCGGGGTCAGTGGCTGTTCCGAGGTCAATGAAAACCTGTCACCGACGATCCCTGCATGATCACCGGGGAGGTGCTTTGGTCGTTTGAGAGTCACCTTGTTAAATCGAATCCGGCTGGTTGAATAACGCGGGTCGAATTGGTCAGGTTGAATAGCTCGGGTCGAATTGGTCGGTCGAATAGCTCAGGTCGAAACTGCCTGAGTGTGTTAACAAAGGTTCAAGCTATCTGACCACTGGCGACCGCCACGATAGTCGATTCAAAAAAAGTTACCTGCCCCTGATATTCTACCGCGTTATCCCGTCGTTGCAGATCTACCTCTATCTGAACAGCCCCGGCCAACTCTGCTTTTTCCCTGGCAAGTTGAACAACAAGATCACTCGCCCAACCAGCTGCCTCTTCAAGATCTTCGAACTCCCGCTGCTGATGAGGCGCATGCACCATAACCCGTTTTCCTGACACAGGTGTGATGGTCAGCTGCGCCGTTTGCTTAACCTGCCCGACGACGGCGCCAATCGCATTGGCTACATCAGCATGTTGTGGCACGATCACCTCGGTATCCAATAGCTGGCCGACCGGCGGATAGAAGCTGGACGCAGGCGCCCCGATACCCACCACTGGCAAAGACAACTGCGCTTGCATCCCCAGCAGCGACCCGGCCCCCGTATCGCTGACAAACATTTTTTGCAGCAGTGCAGATTCGCGGGTGTGCAAGCGGGTTCCAAATTCCCCTCTGCTGTCGTTGAGTGCAGCACTCACCAGACACAATGCAGATTCCTCTGATACTCGGGCCAGCATGTCATCGCAAAAACTCTCGGTACTATCCCATGCTCGCCCCAAATTAAAAGCGCTGTAGCGACTCAGCAGTGAGGCACCCAGTGCTGATGCTTGCGCATTCCACTGGTCATACCAGCCGCGAACGTGGGCAGCGTCGGTCGGGGTAAATCCGGCAATAGTCAGCAGCCCCATCTCGATTAAACGTTTCATTGCCAGTGAAAAATGTCTTTCGGCAAATACCGATTGCATCGACTGAGGGTTATCGGCCACCTGCTCTATCAGTGATCGCTGCTGACCGGTAAGCCTGACGGCAGAATCCGGCTGACGCCGCAACACAATGAACCGCGCCATATTGGTTTTGACCCATTCCTCTTCGTTGAACTCCCTCAGCACGTCGAGTACCTGAGGGTGATGCGTGGCGAGTACACACAGCGGCATTACCTTGTGCGGGCCAATACTGAAAGCTCGCGTCTCGCGATCGAACTGAATCTCGCTGTCCCCGCCTAATCCGTGTGTGTCGATCTGCACCGCCTCCACCATCGTGCGCCAGCCGTTGACAGAGGCACCCTCTGCGCTCAGACGAGGCATTCCATTTTGAATCAGGGCGACATCCGTCGTTGTTCCGCCAATGTCAGACACCAGCATATCATCCACATTAGCCAGGAATTGAGCGCCCACAACGCTCGCCGCCGGGCCGGAGAGAATGGTTTCGACGGGCGTCTGCCGGGCAAATTCGGCACTGACCAGGGTACCGTTACCCCGAACTACCATGAGCGGAGCTGCAATTGCACTTTCTTCGAGAGTCCTGAGCGTTGCAGCGATCAGATCCTGAATCAATGGAATCAGTCGCGCATTGATCAACGCGGTCAATGCACGACGAGGAGCATCAAGTGACGCACTAAGCTCGTGGCCACAACTCACCGGCATGCCGGTTTTTTCTCGTATCAAGGCCTTTAATGCCAGCTCATGCTCGGGATTTCGAACGGCAAACATCGAGGACACCGCGATCGCGGACACCGTACCATCAAGCTTTTCCAATGCATCGCTCGCCGCAACCAGATCCAGTGGCTGTTTTTCATGACCGCCGGCATCATGTCCACCAGCCAGCATAATTACCGGCAGATCACGCGCCGCATCGGACAGATTTGCCAGCTTGAGCTGAGAAGCCTGGTATCCAACAAGGAATAGCGCTGCTCGCGCTCCATGACCTTCAACAATCGAATTGGTAGCCAGAGTTGTCGACAGGCAGACCATCTTTACCTTCGCTGGATCGTGGCCTTCCATCACTTGCTCAATGGAGTTCGCGATTCCTTCAATCAGGTTGTGTCTCGTCGTCAGCGATTTTGCCTTGGCAACAACCTGGCGGCTGGATTGCTCCAGCAGCACCGCATCGGTGTAGGTTCCACCGGTATCTATTCCAAGCCTGAAACTCATCTAAAACACCCGATTTCTGTTGTCACGAGAATATAAGCGAAGTCGAATCGGCAAAGATTCCCCAAACGACCGCTGTAATCGCAATGCAGTCAAACACCTGACAGTTCGCAAATTTATAAATACATGCACCGCAGTGATTCGCCTAATGCGCAATATTTGTACTGATAAATCAACAGGCAAGCAATAACCTCTACGACAGTGCTTTAAACATCGCGCGCACTTTTTCATTTAACTGACGGCATCACGAGTCGATACGCCCGGTGATATGAAAAAGCAAAATGGCTTCACACTGATAGAACTACTGATTTCGGTAGTCATTCTCGGGATTCTGGCTGCACTAGCCGTACCCAATTTCGGCGCGTTTGTGCGAGATAGTCAGCGCTCAGCTGCCTATAACTCGCTAGCGGGCACCATCAATCTCGCGCGACTCGAAGCAATAAAACGCTCCAGAGTAGTCGTGCTGTGTGCCAGCTCCGACAACACCAATTGCCAGACGGCAACCAACGCTGACTGGAATGCTGGCTGGCTGGTATTTGTTGATGACAACGGCGATGGTCAACTGGATAACGCCGAGACCGTCCTGAAGCGTGAGCCAGCCGGGCCCAACGGACTCACTATAACAAGCAGTCTCGGTGCTCTGATTTCACTGGCTCCCCGTGGTCGACTTCGAAATCAGGGAACCGTCCTGATTTGTGACAACGGAGTTGACGAAGACGCAATGGCGCTCAACCTATGGGTAACCGGGCTGGGTCGCATCGCCACTGACAGTGATGGCGACGGCATTGTTGAAGATTACAGCGGCACCCCGGTGTCCTGCTAAAAACACTGTTTAATACGTAAACTGGATAGACATATCGTGAACAGCAAAAGACAGTCTGATGGCTTTGCCATGATCGAAGTATTGCTTGCGGTCGTTGTACTCGCAATTGGTCTGTTAGCCGGATCAAAAATGCAGTTGCTGGGCCTCAATGCAACGCAGGGGGCGATGATGCGCTCCCACGCAACAATGGCGGTCAACGACATTATTGACCGCATGCGTATCAACCCCGACGGCGTTACGGCCGGTGAATACGATGGCGCCTCAACCGACTCGCCTCCAGCAGATCCGGGCTGTGTAAATACCGGCTGCACCCCTGCTCAACTGGCACAACACGATCTGCGGGTTTGGGCAAGTTATTTCGGCAATGCGCAGGGCACTGACACTGCTGTCGCCATCCACCAGGCAGTCGGCAGCATCACTGTCGCGCCGAGCACCATGGTACGGACAGTGGCGGTGACATGGGAAGAACTGATCGACGGCGAAGTCGAGGTTCGTTCTGTATCCGTTGGCGTTCGTTTGTAAGCACACAAATTTCAAGGTCTGTCATGAATCACAAGCAATCCGGTTATTCGGTGATCGAGTTAATGATCGCCTCTGTCATAGGACTGGTAGTTCTGTCTGGTGCGGTCACTATATTCACCAGCAACAGGGCATCCCAATCCCTGTCTTCGGGCATGTCCGAGATACAGGAAAACGGACGAGTCGCACTGGACATCATTGCCAACAGCATCCGTCTCGCAGGCTACCAGGGCTGCACCAACGGTATTCAGGAGCCAGAGGTACTGGCATCTGTCGCCCCACCGATAGAACTGATTAGCGAATCGCTTTGGGGCGCCACCTTTGACGGTACCAGCTGGTCGCCGGCACGACCGGCTGAACTGAACGAGATTGGCAACAGACCGAGTGCCAACACAGACATCATCTACGCCAAGCACGGAAGTGGCAGAGCGACAATTCTGAACGCTTCTATGACAAATGCGAACACCAATCCAATCGTACTGACCAGAAACCCGGATCAACTGGACGCCGGCGATCTGGTGATGATTTCCGATTGCGTCGGTTCCGAAATCTTTCGCGCATCGACTGTTTCCGCTGGCAACAGCAACGTCTCTGTAGGCTTTAACGCGACGGACAACAGTCGGGCTAATCTCAACAGAGCGTACACCGTCACCGGCAACCCGACTTTTGATCCCATGAGAGTCATGCGCTTTGAATCGAACGCTTATTTCATTGCTGACAGTGGACGTACCGATGCAGATGGCACAGCTATCCGGTCCCTCTGGGTGCTTGATACCACCGCTTCACCAATTGGTGCACCAACTGAGCTGGTCGAAGGCGTGGAAAATATGCAGGTGCTCTACGGCGAACGCACAGCTAATGGTTCAATACGATATCTGCCAGCAGGCAGCTCGCTACTGGATATGTCGCAGGTCACCAGTGTCCAGGTGGGACTGCTACTCAGGTCGATAGATCCAATCACGTCGAAGGCTGACACTAAAACCTATCTCGTCGCTAACCAGGAAATCGGTCCGGCGGGCGGGACATCGACCCTTTCACACAGCGGCGGCAAATACCTGCGCGCAGCATTTAACACAACAGTGCGCCTGCGCAACCGCGCCACGCCAGCAAGTTAGCTACGGAGAATTCTATGCAGAATTCAATACAAAAACAGCAGGGCACAACGCTATTCGTTGCTCTGATCATACTGGTCGTGATCTCCCTGATTGGTGTTACCGCCATGAAGAACGCCAATATTGATGAACAAATGGCATCGAACCTCTACCAGAAAAATCTGACTTTTCAGGCTTCCGAGAGTGCCGTGGAATCAACACTGAATGACACAACCCTGATTCAACAGGCGATCTCGTCCAACGCGCCAGTCACGCAAGCTGTGACGGTTCCAATTCCAAACACCACTGCCACGGTTTCGTATTCAGCTGTCGGATCCGGCCTGGCGGTTGGAAGTTCCGCCAACCTTTTTAGTGGCACGCGCTTTATGATTACCGCGACCGGAGAGATCCCTGACCTAAACGCCAGAACAGTGACTGTACACGGGGTGGTCAGGCTTGCGCCAGGCGGTGGTTAAAAGCTATCCGGGTATATATTCAGGACAAACCGCCCTACTGACCCTGCAGCAACTGACATTGAGCAACTAAAACACAGTCAGTAGTCTGCCGATAGTCGAGGCGCAGCGAGGACGCTCCTGGTGAGCGCCTCGATTTTGCGGCACAGTTACGATTATTCGCAACACACAGCTTTTTAAAGCCTCTAAAAAAATCCATTAAAACCGCAAGTCAGGGCGCGTTCGCAATAACGCAAGTTGTTGCGAACAGACACCCGCTGTTACGCAACCCTCTACAGTGCTGACCAGTCAGTAACGACCGGACAGTGTGTTCCCGCACCGCCGACTTTAGCGGCACCAAAACCAGACCCACTGCTCGCAATAGCCAAAGCCATTGGCGTGAGACTTGCGACATTCCTGCGGTACAGTCTGGTTCATCCGTGAGGTTATGAAATTTCCACTATTACATAATAGTCGCGGCATAACGCTGGTCGAGTTGGTCGTCGTAATCGCTATCGTCGGTGTTCTGGTAGGCGTTGCCGGACCAAATTTCTCCGCACTCATTGCCGAACGATCAGTTGCTGCCGAGACAAGGCGCTTAATCAGCGCATTAAAACTCGCGCGCAGCGAAGCGCGTGCCCGTGGAACTGTCGTAACGCTAAGTCGCGATGCCGGGGAGGACTGGAGTGGCTCAATCGATATCTATGTCGATACTACCTCGGACAACGATCCATTGAACGGCTCCGACGATCTGGTACAGCGTTCCACCGCAGTCAATCGAACGGTCAACGCAGTCGATGATCAGGGTGCCGGTGACCAGTGGATCAGTTTCAATGTGAAAGGCTGGCTGGCCGAAGCGCAACCGGTATTAATTGCCATCTGCTCGCCCAAGCTGGATGACTCCGATGGAATGTATATCGCCATTAACCGGGTAGGGAAAATTAGAGAACGCCAGATAGGCACCGACAGCAGAGGTTGTAACCCCTAATGAATAAGTACCAACGCGGTGTAGGCCTGATTGAAGTCCTTGTTGCGCTGCTGGTGTTTGCTATTGGAGTGGTCGGCATGGCAGGCCTGCAGCTTCGCACCATTAGCATGTCTATCGATTCAACGCAAAGATCTGTTGTTATAGCAAAATCTCAGGATCTGGCCGATCGTATTCGCAGCAGTGGTGCGAATCCTGACAACTATACCGGCACCTATGACAGCGGTATTTGTCCCACGCAGCCAGCGCCATTCTGCGCTGACACAAATTCAGCCAATGCCGCAAATTGCAGTGCGGAACAGTTGGCTGCCTTCGATGTGTGGGAGGTATTCTGTGCTGATAGATCCGGCCTTGATGGCGGCGTAATAGAGTGGACAACGCAGATCAGTTGCAGCGCCGGATGTGGCGGTGCCGGTGCACAAATGACCATCGAAACAACCTGGGAGTCAAGGACAGCGGATACCAACTCAGACATTGCTGACCGCGATGTTACAAACGCTGATGGCAGTGTAGAAAGTGCTCTTGTTGATCGATTAACGCTGAGCTTTATACCATGATTTTTGCATCACAGCGCCGTGAATCACAGCGCCTTGAACCACGGGCACGGTCAATCAACACACCCAAAGATCAGCGTGGCTTTAATCTGATCGAATTATTGATCGCTATCGTGATCGGTATATTCATTAGCTTAATGATCGTGCAGTACATGGCGACCTCTTCCAGAGTATTTAAACGACAAGGCGCAGACTCCAACCTGGAGCAGAATGCTTCATTTGCAATCTCGTACCTGAGTCAGTTCATCAGACAGGCAGGCACCAGGGATGAATATGGTTCGGTCGTACCGTTCTTTACAGAGGACTGCGACGGCCTGGATCCATGTACCAGTGATGGCACGGGTACGGCATCTCCTACCGCTGCAGCTACGTCCGATACGATTGCTGTGCAGATGCATCCTGCAGATGGACTCGATTGCACCGGGCAGGTAATTTCTCCAGGTGATCAACTGGTTAACGTTTTTTACATCGCGGCCTCAGCTGAGGACCCCGACGTAAACTCGCTCTATTGCCGAGGCTTCAATGCCACTACCGGCTTCAGGATCTCTGACGGTATAGCACTCATAGACGGCATAGATCAGATGCAAATTCAGTATGGCGTCACCAATGAAGACGAAAGAATCTATAGCTACTTCGACGCCGCCAGGGTACCCCCGGTAAACGGCAATGTTCTGGAAGGCTGGGATCGTATCAGGGCTGTAAAAATCGCGATTCTCGTGTCCGACGGATTTGACTCCACCACTGAAAATCTGGACACACGTTCGTTCCAGTTACTTGATGGTCCCGAACTGAGCATTACAGATAAAACTAATCGTCGCGTATTTTCAACAACCATTGCTATGAACAGCAAACTGCTCTAGGCCCGAGCCACATGATCAATCGACATCAAAAAGGTGCAGCATTGGTGATAGCAATGGTCGCACTCATTGCACTTACCGTACTGGGCATGGCCACCATGGGGGATTTGCTTACACAGTCCTCCACTATCCGCAATGAACAGTTTCGCCAGAAAGTGTTCTACGCCACCTCCAGCGAATTGAATGCCATCGTCGGTGAAGTAAACGCCAACGGATCAAGTGCAGACGATCTGTTGATCGATGCTTTGCTCGATAGTCGAACGGGTACCAATGCTTTCGAATTGGAACTTGGCGCCAACACAGAGCCGCATCGATCGTCTACTCCGGACACTCTGTTGCAAGACGTGTCGATCGCCGGGAGACGGAACGATCTGCTTGGCTGTGCCGGTGAAAGTCTGGGCAAGGTAAAGGTTTTAGCAGGAGCAATCACAGCGACCTCCAGACTGGACGACGGCAAGCCTGCGGGCGGTATTCGTTCAACCCAACAACAACGCTACGTTTACTGTTGGCCATAATTGACTGGTTCGCGACCGCAGATCCAAACGTCTTTCGTAATTCACACGCACAGGTTGGTTGGCATAAGATGAGCAACAAATCCAATAGATACTTTTCAATTCAAAGCCGGCCGGTATTCGGTTTCACACTCATCGAACTCTTGATAACCGTTGCAATCGTCGGGATTATTACAGCCATAGCCTATCCAGCTTATACACAGTATTTGCTTCGCGCCGGCCGCGGCGAGGCCACCTCAACACTGCTGGAAGCAATGGAGCGGCAGGAACAGTTTTATCGCAACAACCTGACTTACACCGCAAATCTGGCTGATCTGGGTTACCCGGATCCGCTAAAAAGCGAGACTGACCGCTATCGCATAACAGCTGGTACGTGCGATTCCCTGGCAATCAGACGCTGCGTCAAGCTGACTGCCACAGCACAGCCAAAGCAAGAGGCTGACGGGCCTACCATCACGCTTACCAGCCGTGGTGAGAAAACCGGAAACTGGCCGGGCCAGTAACAAAGACTGCCGGCAAGCGATCCTCTCCCCCTTTGGATCAATAGCCAACAGTCCAACCGCGGTGGAATCCTATTGCCCCTGATCGGCAACCGTTCGCCTGAGGCCCTTCATTTTTTGGCTCGCGTGCCGCTGCCAGATTAATACCTGTACTACATGCTGGAGACGATAATGCCGTTACGATATTCAAGCAACAGAGAAGAGTCTGGATTTACCTTGATTGAACTCGTGATCACCGTTGCGATCATCGGTATCATTGCGGGTATCGCGGTTCCAAGCTACAGCGCTTATCTTGTCGATGCGCGCCGAACGGATGCACAGGTTGCACTACACAGTGCAGCGCAGTCTCTGGAACGCTGCCGCACCGAGACCTTCACCTTTGACGCTTGTAATTTTAACGAGACAAGTCCGGATGGATACTACACAGTAGCGAGTAGTGACTTGAGCTCTACCACCTACACCCTTACCGCCACGCCTGTGGCTGGCAAGTCACAAGCGAATGATGCTGCCTGCACCACTCTTGTGCTGAAGCAGGATGGCGAGGGAACCAGCACCGGAACCGGTACCAGAGATCAGTGTTGGTAGTAGAGACTGCTAGCCTGCCGTAGGCTTGCGTGTGACGTTATTAGTATTTGCAAGGTCCTGATTGCAAGGTCCTAGTTGCAAGGTCCTACTAGTTGGAACGTGCGGATTTACCTGCGAATATCTGTGGTAACTTGCTGACCAATTGATGCTACTACCCGGGACGCAGAACAATACAAAAACGGCCGGCTAATGCCGGCCATTTGTACTTGAATCTGTCGAGGTTCAACCGGCATTTGAACCGAAATCGAAACCAGGATTTACTTCCACTTTTCTTTATAGACGTGGTCTATAAAGTAGTGGTTTATAGAGGCGTGACTTCGTCAGCCTGCGGGCCTTTTTGCCCTTCCACTTCTACGAAAGTCACCGATTGCCCCTCAACCAGGGTGCGTCGGCCTTCACCTATTATCGAGCGAAAGTGGACAAATAAATCGCTTCCGCCATCCCGTGTGATAAAGCCGTAGCCTTTCTCATCGTTGAACCACTTGACGGTTCCTTGCTGCTTTTCAGACATTTTTGCATCAGATCTCGTAACAACAGGTGCGTCTCACCTGTTTTGAATCAAAACCGACAGTATCGGCCAGTGAATACCACAGCGCAGCAGGAGTTTGGAGGTCAGGGCAGTATGGGGCGAGATAAGACACGCGGACTACACATTCACTGTAAACCCACGCTCAATTTGCCGCGGATGACCACATTGTATAGACAATTTAGGAAAACACAACAAAAATCAAGTTATTAGCACAAAAAATCAGTCGCTTACGTGTGTCAAATCCCCCTCAGTGAGCGAAATTCGCTGCAGATTGCCTGTGCGATGTGAATCATACCCACCCAGAAACGACACCCGAGTTTCCACGATGGCGGTTTTGTCGTACAGTTTGGCGACGCAGACGGCTAACGGCCATGGCTCTCAGCACCCCTACTAAACATATTGCTTTCCTACTCACTCCCGAGTTCGCCATGTTAGCGTTCGGATCCGCAGTCGAACCGTATCGTGCCGCGAACATCACATCTGGCAAGACTCTCTATAAATGGACTTTTCTAACAGATGATGGCGAGCAAATAGAAGCAGGTAACGGCCTGCTCGTTACACCAGACAAGAAACCGTCCGTGTCGGACAAATACGACCGTATATTTGTCTGTGGCGGGGTTAACTCACAGCGCTACCATCCCGATTACAGCATACGCTGGCTGCAGCAGCAGGCGCTCGCAGGTACGCCTATCGGTGGAATCAGCACCGGTGCATGGACTCTGGCCCATGCTGGCCTGCTATCTCATAAGCGTTGCACCATTCATTGGCAAAGTATTGATGCGTTTCGCGAGGCATTCCCCGAGATAAAAGCCGATCCATCGGTCTATGTTGTCGAAAATAATCGCTATACCTGTTGTGGCGGAACCGGCGCACTGGATTTGATGGTGCATCTGATAGCAGAGGACTATGGAGACGAACTGGTAACGGACGTCTGCACCTGGCTGTTTCATGACCGAATCAGAGTCAGCACCGATGTTCAGGGTGTGGCGCAACACACCGCACTGGCACGCAAATCTCCAAAACTTGCAGCGGCTTTTCGGGTAATGGCAACCCATATTGAAGATCGCCTGACACCCGGCGAAATATCCGCCAGCATCGGTGTTTCGCAAAGACAGCTGGAAAGACTGTTCCAAAGGCACTTGCAATGCACCCCGCAGCAAAAATATATGGATCTCAGATTGCAGCATGCACGCAGATTATTGTTAGAGACCAGCCTGCCGATTCTCGATATTTCAATTGCAGCCGGGTTTACCAGTCAGTCGCATTTTACTAAATGTTATCGCGAAAAGTTTCGCCGCACCCCGCGCAGCGAGCGCGTCGGCCCGCGTCTAACGCAATAACACGGTAGTAGCTGATCACCGTTGCCTTTCTTCTCACCGCACAGTAAAAGCGAAGAACCTTGAAATTGATATTTGTGCGACATGGTGAAACCCGCTTCAACGCCGAGAGGCGCCTGACCGGACAAATCGATCTGCCGCTTACCGAGGCGGGAGAGCAGCAGGCACAGGCCGTCAGTCAACGGCTGGCCAGTATGCAGTTTGACCTGTTAATCAGCAGTACACTGCAGCGCGCTCAACGTACCGCTCAAATCATTGGTCAGCCGCACAACTGCAGTCTGCTTACTCTCCCCTGGTTGAATGAAAGGTATTGCGGTGTACTGGAGGGATTAACCAAGGCGGAAATGAAAAAAAAATACCCCAATGCCCGCAAAGCCTATAAAAACAGGGAAATGAACCACGCCATCGAAGGCGGTGGTGAGACTTCGCAGCAATTCCACACACGCGTGGCGACAGGTATGACAGAGTTGACCCGCGAGCATCACGCGGACACTATTGTTGCGGTGTGCCATGGTGGCACAATAAGAGAAGCATTCAACCTGGTGTTTAATACTCAACAGAACGGAAACCAACTGCGATGCGCCAACTGCTCCGTCAGCGTTTTCTACTACAGCGAAGACCAATGGGGCATGGAGACGTGGGGTGACTCGTCGCACCTCGGAGAACCCGTTTAGCCGAACACAACTGGCAACTGACTGTTTTTTCGCAACAGAATCGAGTACTAATAGGAGCGCCACTTGCCAGTTGAAAACAACAGAATCTCTGTATGAACCACACCGATGCAATTATTATTGGCGCAGGTCCCTGCGGCCTGTTTCAGGCATTTCAGCTGGGCTTGCAGGGTATGCGCTGCCACCTGATCGAGGCGATGCCTATCGCCGGCGGGCAGTGCTCGGAGCTATATCCGGATAAACCCATCTACGATATTCCAGCCATCCCCGAGCTACAGGCTGCACAATTATGCGACCAGCTCAAACAACAGATTAAACCTTTTGACCCGGTCTTTCACTTTAACCAGACGGTCAGTCATATCGACACCGATGCACAAAGACTGCAGGTTGAAACATCCGCTGGCTTAAGACTTCACTGCAGCAATGTGATCATCGCAACAGGTGCCGGCGCTTTCACCGCAGTGAAGTTACGCGTTGAAGGTATAGAACGTTTTGAAAACACACAATTGTTCTACGGGCAAACGCCAGTAGATAATATTGAACAAAAAAGTGTCGTTGTTACCGGTGATACCCCTGCCGCGATCAACACGGCAATTGATTGTGCTGCATCAAGCAAACTCATCACACTGCTACATCGAAAACGACGGCTGCAAATTGAACCAGAGCAGCAACACCGTATTGCAGCACTTCAACAGGCAGACAAGTTACAACTGGTGCACGGCAAGATTGTGGCGGCAACCGGAGCAAAAACGCTTGATAAACTGCGAGTGCAACTGCAGTCCAGGGATGAAATCGAGATCCCAACGGATACATTGATAGCCCGGCTTGGCAACTCGCCAAAGGGCAATGATTTTAACAGTTGGAATCTAGCGACCGAGCGAAACCTGATCACGGTCGACGCAGCCGACTTCTCCACGAGTCGTGAGGGCATCTATGCAGTCGGTGATATAAACACCTACCCCGGAAAACGCAAACTGATTTTGTGCGGGTTTCACGAGGCTACGCTCGCGGCATTCGCTATAGCAAAAAAAATGCAGCCTTCAGAATCGATACACACCCTGTACACAACCACCAGTACAGTGTTACAACAACGCCTCGGACTCGCATGAGCCCCACCGTTAAACCTGTTGTAGTGCGCACGCCAACACCAACGAGAGCTGAAAATTGAAACTGGACCGCCGAATACTGGACATACTGGTATGTCCTGTCACCAAGGGGAAACTCATTGAAGTGGGTGATGAGCTATGGAGCAAACAGGCTGGACTCGCCTTTCCGATAAACGACGGTATACCCGTTATGCTCGAGACTGATGCCAGAACGCTGACAGAAGATGAGATCGAATCTCTAAAAAAACGCTAATTTATAACGACTGTGCGATACCCGTTCTCTAGAGCAGATGCTCTGGAACACCAGGCGTTTGCCCGTGACAGCGTGCTTGCAGAATTGTTTCGATGAGTTACCGGAATTGAGTTACCGAGAATTGACTTGCTCAGAGGAAGGGAAGCGAGGAAGGGAAGCGAGGAAGGGAAGCGCCGGTTGATACCGGCGCCAACATGATTTTTATGCTATCAAAGCGTGCCAATAAATATCGGTTGCGCCATAACATTCGACAGCGCTTCAATTTCAGCACCATCAACCTCAATCAATTTCCGCAACTGGAAGAAAATCTCTCCCTTGCCAGTATCGCTGTCAAGCGGTGAAAAATGGAATACATCACTATAGGTCTTCCACTCTGCGTCGTTGAATTTCGGATCAGTACTCACTCGATAGTGAGTCGGCTTTCCCTTCACATAGGCAAGGAATGAAAAACCATCGTCCCCACTGGGAAAGTAAGACAAAGCCGTTATTGCCATCGGCCAGGTGGCTTCGGTATCGCCACCGGCAGAGATACCAGGCGCGAAGTCGACCATTTTCAACGCTCTACAGCGCTTGCTCGACAAACCTTCGGTGACCAGCACATCCGTAATTACGTTGTCTTTCTTGGGAAACTTTTGCAATGCAATACCGCGAAAGTTTCTTTTCGACACAGTGATCAAAATCGGTTTCTCGGGCACATTGTCATACAGCGCCACACCGGAAAACGATGTCACTCCGGTACCGTAAATCGTCGGATTACTCGCGGTTCCGAGGCAAACAGAGGCATGCGGAACTGGCAAGCCGGTGGTGGCGTCCAGTACTCGCACACCGATTTTGGCTGCATTTGCGGTGCCCGATGCGACAAGCACTCCGAGCGCTAGGGTTGTGGCCTTCACACAGGCCGCCAGACTACTGACAGTCATTGTTCGATCTCCTGACTAACAACACTCGTTAGCCGAGTGTTCGATGAGGTCATCGTATCGAAAAAGATTCAATTCGTCAATCTATTGACACACACGGATTGAATATTTACTGACTGAGTCACAGTGTCGGAATGAGCGTCTGGCAGGGGATGCACAGCATAAAGCAGCACCAGGCGCAGGACTGTGTGATTATTCGAATTTGGGGAAAAACGTACTTCAGCGGCTAAAAACTGTGCGCTCTTGACGATCCGGGCTGGATGGATTCAACCACCCACCATCCATTGCTTGCTAACGCTGTTGTTTCGTGGCGCTCAATCGCTCAAGCAGTTGGCGATAATAGTGAGCGCGGCTATCAGCACGCATCACGGTGGGGCTATCGAGGCCGGACAACTTTTGCAGCAATTGATCGATTAACGGCTTGCGCTTCAACGGGTCGGACACCTGTTGTAGTAGTGCCTCGATGCTTCCAATCTGCTGCCTTTGTGCTACTTCCGCTGGCACAAAACCGGCGTTTTTGAGGATCCGATAAGCCACTCGCAGCGAGGGATCTACCAGCTCATCCGAATCCAGTTGCAGTGGCTGCCCTGATCCGGCCAGATTTTCAAGTTCCCCGTTAGATTGAGCCTCTCGAATTCTCGACTCCGCTAACTGCTCTAAAAGGTTCACCAGTGTCGCACCGGGCCAGTATCCAGATGGACAAACCGTGACTTGGGATAGTAGCCAACGCCCCCTCGGGCACTGAGTATTGCCGCATCACGCAAAGAGCTCATGGGCACTTCCGGAAATCGGCAATCGACTGCACGTCCAACCAGATGATAACTATTTCTGGCTACACCGCTGGATCGCCGACGCAGCATGGCATTGGTACTGGCAGATCGAAAACCGGACAGTATTTCGATGGGCCCTTGAGCATCAAAAAAATTACGCAGATAAAAGAGCGTATCGAGTAGATTCGTGTCGATCTGGTGCTGCTCGTCAGTCCGGTGATCTCGGAACAGTCGACTAATTCGCTCTAATGCGTGCGACTGGTACTCTCCATCAGCGTAATACCAACACTCCAGTCGCTCCTGAGTATGCAGGTTATGCAAATCGAGAACACGAGGACTATCATCCGCACTGATAACCGGTGGCAATGCAGCCACACCCAGCACCACTGGTAGCTGCCTAAGCAGAAACCGTCTTCTACCGCTATCGATTGGAAAAACCACTGACCATCCTTAAGAGCACACCGGACTTCCCAGTATTGACTCATCAAGTCAGCAGATCAAGGTTGTTAGTATTTATTTTACGAACCGCACACATTTTGCGGGCAGTTTGTGCAGCGCAGCACACTATCAGAACGACAGCGACCATACATACTGGCCACGATAAAAATACAGCTCATGCAGCGCGGCCCAGGGGTTGACAGATCTGTAGTCAGGTTCTGCGTCAACCCCCTGGTATTGCGAAATGTCTATTGCACTCGCGACTGTTGCAGCACCCGGGTCATCACATCTGTGCGTCTGAGAGTTGCGTCGTCAGTAGTTTCATTCCTTTGCTCTTGCATTTCTTCCGATATTTCCTTTGGACTCTCCGGCATTGTGATCATTGATGCTTTAAGCGGCAACGAGACATCTGGCTCAAGTTGATTGGGGTCCGGCGCTACAAAAGCAGACTCGACCATCGACAGATCAGGTTCCGCAAGCTCGTCATCCACAAGATCGACTGTAAGAAAGTCAGAATCCGTGTACACCTCGGTTCGCAGGGATTCGCTGTCAGACCGGTCAAAATAACTGGCATCCAGATCCGCATCACCGAATAAATAGTCTGCGGTGTGACACACAGCAGTCCGTTGCCAGCTCACCTCTCTGCGCAGCTGTTGAAAAGACCTGGAAGTAAAGTCAGAAAGCTCGCTCACCTGACGTTTGAGATCAGAGTTTTCTCCAACTACACGTCGCAGCTTCATATCCGAATGAATACCACGCAAAATGATGATGGCGAGCAAAACCATTGTCAGCAGAAAGTGCAGCGCGATGGCACCATCTGACACGAGTACCGCGTAAATTGTGTTCATTTTACCTCTGCCTTATTTCTTTACTACCGATCGCAAACGCCTGATTGGTCATGCGAATTTTTAATAGCGCAGAATGACGGCCGCCATATCTGAAACTTGAGTTGCAAGGTCTCAAGCTGGTTCGAGCGAGCGGTTTATTAGGCAGGATTTGTGGGACTGGCAGGTATTCCCACGGTACTGATGCACTGACATTAAATCGTCAGCAGCAAACGTCGATACTCAATCAATAGATTAGTAGTTGTAACTATTACAACGAGCTACTTTGTGCATACTTGCCGGTATCGATTTTGAGCCGACCGAAATGCTCGGAAACAGCTGTGTTATCCGGCATGGGAGGCGCAATCTCACCTGTTGAGGGGCAACTCTTAGAGAGTCGGCTCTTGCAGACACAGGTTCGATGCAACAAAGGTGCAAAAATAATGCCAGCGAAGTATGAACGGCTGCCAGTCCAGCGGCAGACTTCAAGCGCGCTGGTCGGGCAGTAAAAATACAGGAACACGTTGGGCTACAAGGCGTGAATAACAAAAATGAATACAAGAGAAACTGAGCTCACACTCGCACATGCCGGTGATGCTTATAGCGTTGCGACTATGTCGCGCGAAATCATCGAGCATGGCTTGCAATGGAGCTGGACACCGGAACGTGTTGGTCGATGTATTCTGTCGCCGGACATAAATGTCATTACTGCAAAACACGATGGTGATCTCGTCGGTTTCGGGATCATGTTTTACGGTAGCTCAAAAGCCCATCTGAACCTGCTCGGTGTGGATCCCACATGGAGGTCATTGGGAATTGGTCAACGTTTGCTTGGATGGCTGGAGAAGTGCGCCATCACAGCCGGTCTTGAGTGTTGCCAGCTCGAGTTAAGAGAAACCAATCGCAGCGCGCGCAAATTCTACACCGCACAGGGCTACACCGAGATAGAGCGAGTCAGAGGCTACTACCAGCAACAGGAAAACGCGATCCGTATGGCGAGAAGCCTGCAGGAGGGCTACTACCTGACCTGATTCATCCATGCGCATGTACGCGCATATACGCCTGTTTTTACCAACAAACTTTTACAATCAAACATTGTTGTAGTTCAACTGCTAACAACAACCACTAAACCACTATTTAGATGCAATGAGTGTGGGTACATCCGCCTTGCACATCTTACAGCCCTGAACACCTTTTCTGCTCTGCACATCCCGTCCACTCAGCACATACCTCCCGCGCTAAACATCAATCAGGATCGCTCTAAAGTCATTGACGTTTGTCAGCGTCGGCCCGGTCACCAGCAGCTGATCCAGTGCATTGAAGAAACTATAGGCATCGTTATTAGCCAGATACGCTTTGGCGTCCAGCGACAGAGATTCAGCTCGCGCCAGAGTTTCGGGTCTTACTACAACTCCCGCATTATCCTCGCTACCGTCAATTCCATCCGTATCAGCAACCAGCGCAGAGACCTCGGCACTGTCACTCAGTTCTATACAAAGGGATAGCGCAAATTCCGCATTGCGACCACCTCGGCCATTGCCTTTGACCGACACCGTGGTTTCTCCGCCCGATAGCAAAACACAGGGGGGCTTCACCGGTTGCTGATGGCGTATCACCTGTTTTGCTATTCCCGCATGTACCCTGGCAACCTCAGACGCTTCGCCTTCGATGCTATCGCCAAGGATAAGCGGCGTATAGCCGGCCTCTCGCGCCACCTGCGCTGCGGCCATCAATGAACGCTGCGGTGTTGCGATCAACCTGCTCGTGCAGTTGTCAAAGACCGCATCATCGCCCTTGGGTGTCTCCTTGCCAGCGGCCCGCAGGTGCCTCATTACCGAGTCTGGCTCCGAGATACTGTATTTTTTTAATATCGCCAGCGCATCGTCGTAGGTCGTAGGGTCCGGCACAGTTGGACCAGAGGCAATCACATCAAGATCGTCATTGGGCACATCGGATATCAACAGCGTCAGCAGTTGTGCTGGTGCTACCGCGCGCGCGAGCTGCCCTCCTTTTATTGCCGACAGGTGCTTCCTGACACAGTTCATTTCCTTGATGTTGGCACCGCTTCGAAGCAGTGCGCGATTAATTTGCTGCTTATCTTCAAGCGTCAAGCCCTCAGCTGGCAAGGACAGCAGCGATGAACCACCACCGGAAATCAGACAGACAACCAAATCGTCCGCGGTAAGATCTGAAACCAGTTCTACTATACGCCGCGCTGCCTGCTGCCCCGCTGCGTCCGGTACCGGATGAGAAGCCGACACAATTTCTATACTCTGACAATCGACTTCATGCCCGTAGCTGGTCACCACCAGGCCGCTCAGCTCTGCACCTGACCAATTGTCTTCAAATGCCCGAGCCATTGCCGCCGAGGCTTTGCCCGCTCCAACCACCACCGTACGGCCACGAGGCGTCGCCGGCATAAAACCCTGCAGAATATTCTTTGGCAACGCAGCATCCACCGCTGCTGCAAACATCTTTTTTAACAGTTGCTCTCGCTCTGCGGCACTCATCTTCATCACGAATTCCGGTTTTTCTGCCAGTGTAGCGCCCGCCCCCGTATCAACCAACCACAGTACGAGCAAGGATCGTCATTTAATTGAGCAGTATTTCAATAGCGACCTTGACAGATGCGTTACACTTGGGGATTACCTCCTGGAAGATGGCCTGAGTCCTGAGCTATCAATAAAAGATATGCAAGCTGCCACCCGTGTAACCGACCTTTTTGACTATCCACGATACTGGGCCGAGTGTTTTGGACCGGCGCCGTTTTTACCGATGTCTCGTGCGGAAATGGACACCCTGGGCTGGGATAGCTGCGACATCATTGTGGTTACCGGCGATGCCTACGTCGACCACCCGAGTTTCGGCATGGCGATTATCGGCCGTTTGCTCGAGGCGCAGGGGTTTCGAGTCGGCATCATCGCTCAGCCGGAATGGCAATCAGCCGATCCCTTCAAAGCACTGGGCCGTCCGAATCTGTTCTTTGGCGTCACCGCCGGCAACATGGATTCAATGATCAATCGCTACACTGCCGATCGTAAAATTCGCTCGGACGACGCCTACTCACCCAACGATGAAGGCGGCTTGCGGCCAGATCGCTGCTCGCTGGTGTATGCGCAGCGCTGCCGCGAAGCATTCAATGAGGTGCCGGTGATACTGGGTGGTATTGAAGCATCACTGCGACGGATTGCGCATTACGACTACTGGCAGGACAAAGTCCGCCGCTCTCTGTTGGTCGACTCCAAAGCAGACATCCTGTTGTACGGTAATGCCGAACGCGCAATAGTCGAAATTGCCCACCGACTCGCAGCAGGCGAAGATATAAAAGACATTACCGACATCCGCGGTACCTCGTACATGTTGAAGGATCTGCCAGCTGACAAACACATAATTGACTCCAGCAGCATAGACAGCCCCGGTGTAGTCGACAAAATACCCAGCCCCTATCAGGACACATCCCAAAACGACAGTGGACAGCCCAGACCAGAAGCAGAGTCGAAAGACAGCGATAACACTGCGGCCACAAATAGCGGTGCCACGGTTAATTTCGTGTCGCGAGCCGAATTTAAGCAACAGCGCCTCAATGACATTGCCGAGCGTCGCCTGAACTCGTTCATAAAGCTTCCGGGCTTTGAAAAGGTTCGCAATGATCCGGTCCTTTATGCGCACGCCAACCGGGTGTTGCATCTGGAGACTAACCCCGGCAACGCCCGGGCGCTGGCACAACGCCATGGCAATCGCTACGTCTGGATCAACACCCCGCCAATTCCATTGTCAACCGAAGAGATGGACTACGTTTTCGATCTTCCCTATGCACGTGTGCCCCACCCGGTTTACAAGGATGCTCGAATTCCCGCCTACGAGATGATTCGGTTTTCCGTCAACATTATGCGCGGGTGTTTTGGGGGCTGCACTTTTTGTTCAATCACAGAGCACGAAGGCCGCGTCATCCAAAGCCGCTCTGAAGACTCAATTATTCGCGAGATAGAAGCCATGCGAGATGTACCCGGCTTCACTGGTGTTGTGTCCGATCTGGGTGGCCCAACCGCCAATATGTACCGACTGGCCTGCAAGTCAAAGACGATAGAAAAATCCTGTCGCAAGCCCTCATGCGTCTACCCCGACATTTGCCCTAATCTGAATACTGATCATTCGTCACTGATCAGTCTGTATCGTCGGGCACGAAAACTACCCGGTGTGAAGAAAGTACTTATAGGCTCCGGCTTACGATATGACCTCGCTGTCAGATCGCCAGAGTATGTCGAGGAACTGGTCACCCATCATGTCGGCGGCTATTTAAAAATTGCACCCGAGCACACCGAACGCGGCCCGCTCGACAAGATGATGAAGCCCGGCATTGGCAGTTATGACAAATTTAAAAAGATGTTTGAAAAGTATTCGAAGAAGGCAGGCAAAGAGCAATACCTGATTCCCTACTTTATCGCTGCACACCCCGGCACGACAAACGAAGATATGATGTACCTTGCACTGTGGTTAAAGCGAAACGGTTTTCGCGCCGATCAGGTGCAAACCTTTTACCCGTCACCCATGGCCACCGCAACTGCGATGTATCACTCGGGCAAAAACCCGTTGCGCAAAGTGGGGCGAGACACGGAAACAGTGGAAACCGTACGCAAGACGCGGCAGCGCAGAGTGCACAAGGCTTTTCTGCGCTACCACGATTCCGATAACTGGCCACTGCTGCGCGAAGAGCTGAAAAAAATGGGTAGAGCCGATTTGATCGGCAACGGCAAAAAACACCTTATCCCGCTGTGGCAACCGGACAGAGCCGACGGCTATCGCAGCCCGCGTAGAAAAAACAGTACGCCTGCCGGCGGTAACCTCAGTAACACTCAAAACAGATCGAGTCGACCAGCGAAGGGCACCGTGTTAACACAGCACACCGGCCTGCCTCCGCGCGAGCATTCAGCGTCTGACAATACCCAGCGAAAATCGCGCGGAAAAAAAACTTCAGCCACACGTCGAAATCGAGCGCGATAGCCAGTTAGCTACGAGGGATTACGCACGCAACTTACAGCCCGACTCACAGGACAGGCCGAACACCTTCATTTTTGAAGACCAAAAGCGAAGCAAAAAGTCTTTCCCAGCCAACCCTGGGCAGACGACAGTAAAACAGAGATAAGAAGACAGACTGGCCGTATCCAGTTGACCTTATGTTTCTGTCATCTGTCATCTGTCATCTGTCATCTGTCATCTGTCATCTGTCATCTGTCATCTGTGTTCAGACTTCAGTAATCTGTACCACCGATCCAGCGTAATTACGCCTGCGAACATTACCAAACTTACACCTAACGATCCTCACTGAAAAGTCTGTCAGGCCTGCTGGCAGCGTCAGGTTACAATCCCGTGTGCTCAGTAAACCACCTCTCTAATTCACCGTACACTGACCGCTCACCTGTTGGTCTTATCAACGCTTTCCCACCAAATTTCGTGGACCTTCAATGCAAGCTGTTGCAGATAACTTTCCGATCATCCTTACCGCCATGCTGCTCTCACTGATGTTGTGCTGGTGGGGATTGAGCCACTATCTCATTGCGTCACAAAGCACCGATCAGGAAGACAACGCAAGCGCGGAATCCAAAGATTCCGAGCGTCCTGAAAACCCCCAGTTTGCCAGTCGTGAGGCGGTTAACAGACAATCGCTGTCGCGCAACCGGATGGCCAAACGAGGTGGCCGGATATCTGCCGAGTTAAAATCGGTCGCAGCGTTACAGACACAAATTCGGCAAAAGCAATGGACAGCGAAAACTGCCACCAGCGCTGTCAGCACCACCAGCATTAATACCGCCAGACTGGATATTGATCCAATGCAGTCTGCAGATACATCGCTCTCTGCAAAGACATCGCACGCTGCAGGTACGCAAGCGTCGCCTGTTTCCGCATCGCCAATTGATAACGCAAAACCTCACCACCAAAACAAAGAGACTCAGGGCTCTGATAGCTCAATAAACAGTGCCCGTGGCGCGCAATCCGATGCAGTTGCCTCTGTAAAAACTGGCAGTGGGACTGACAGCAATATGTCGAACCGCGTAGTCAACAACGGTTCATCGAACACTAAAGCCATCACCAAAACCACCGAACACGATGCCAATACAGTTCAACAGCAGGCATCCCTCTCACATAAGAATTCTGCAAGCGGTTCAGCTACCTCCACCATCGCTTCAGAAGAGGCCGTAACAACCGCCTCTATCGACTCCAATATTCCAGTCTCCGATCAAGTGGATCAAGAGACCGGCACAGACAGACACACTGCCAAGGCTGTCCAAAAGCACGGAATGACAGCCGATAATCCAGGTCCCACTGTCGCGTCAGAAATTACAGGCTTAAGCAAAGCAGCACACGACGCCAACACTAAGAACGATACCGATAAGAAAAACAGTAACCCGGATTCAAAGAAACAATCCCCGGCAAAACCAGAACTGGAAAAAATCCATCACGCTGCGACAGACTCTGCTTTGAAGATCACTTCAGCTGGCAGAAATAACCAGCAAGGCAGCAGCGACAGCGCAGGACGCAAGACCAACCAGACATTGCGCACGACAGGACAAAACGCGCCGCGGATCGCAGCCTATCAAACGCCTGTTACTTCCTCAGATAAAGTTAAACCGTTGAACCCGCTGACAGAGGTAAAGACCGAGCTTCGCGCAACTGCTTCAATCAATAACACGGCCGCCGGTGCAAACTCTGCTACTGCAGATTCGATAAATGAAGAAAATACAGTCGATGAAAATCAAACCGTAGCAAAGCCGACTGCTATATCGAAATCTGACGAACACTCACCTGACATCAAGCAACCAGTACCGCACACTACCAGTAGTAATAAAAGTACTGAGGCATTTAAAACCCGGGGCGCCGCTACTGACAACACAACTGGTCATCAGGAAAAAACACCGTCAGTATTTCATAAGCTTCCGGTATCGGAAAGCTCGGGACTTCAGAGCTCGGAAGAACAAAGCTCCCGGCTGCAAAACCCCGGCCTTCACAAAAAGCAGGACGGGGAAAAGGAAACCGATACGCAACCGAGTGATTCCGGTCAAACAGTTCGCACCGCAGGCGTTGATCGACAAACGATGAACGTGCCCGGTGGTGACGCTGCTACTGAACGCCAATCCATTGCAGGACTCAATAGCCCATTGTCCGGCGATCGTCGTGATGCCATAACCTCACCGAAAAACGATCAACATAACAAGCAATCCAACGAGCAATCCAACGAGCAATCCAATGAGCAATTCAGTGAGCGTTCCGACAAACGAAAAACCACGAACGATCAACGCAATTCAGCCACCACTGCAACTGGAATTACTACCGGTGTAACGGGATTCTCTGATACAAAAAAAACCAATGATTTCGATACAACACCACCTTCAAAAACAGCAGCCGGACTGGAAAAAACTTCTGAATCCGCAACAACGTCTGATCAGTCAGCTCCATCAGAGCCAGTCCCGACGAAGCTGCAGGGCTCCGGTGCTGTCAATCAACAACAGCCAACCGAGGGTGCTACACCCTTGTCTCAAAAAGCCAGCACAGAAGCTGATCGAAAGGCACCGCAAAACATAGCCAACACTGGTGACACATCAAACGGCAAAACCGCCGCCGATGCTGAAAAGTATCAGACTGCAGCAAAGCTCAAACCACTGTCGCCGTCGCATGAGGCACGCTTACAGGTAAAAACGCCCAATATCAACGCTGATAAAGCATCAGACAGTGACAGCTCTAAAAAAAGCCCGGGCACGCCAATGCTGGAACAGGTGTCGACCTCCCGAGAGTCTCAATCACAAACAGACACAGCTGGTTTCAATACTGCTCCATCGCAGAACGAAAAGTCAGGCAACACATCAGACAGCAGCAATACTGATAACAATCGAAACACTGCTACAACCCGACAAACGTCTTCTTCGAATGCGTCTCATTCACTAACAGACACGACCGGTTTCAATACCGTTCAATCGCAGAACAAAGAGTCGAGCAGCGCATCAGACAGCAGCAATACTGATAACAATCGAAACACTGCTACAACCCGACAAAC
>CAYMVV010000018.1:60605-60923 GCA_964393885.1 uncultured Granulosicoccaceae bacterium
GTCGTCTTCGCACGCGTCTCATTCACAAACAAACACGACCGGTTTCAATACAGCTCCAACGCAGGACAAAGAGTCAGGTAACGCATCAGACAGAAACAACACTGCTAATAATAGAATCACTGCAACAAAAGGACAGACGTCAGCTTCTCCCGAGTCTAAATCACAAATTGCCACAAACGGTTTAAATACCGCTCCATCGCAGAACAAAGAGTCGAGCAGCGCATCAGACAGCAACAACACTGATAATAATAGAATCACTGCAGCAAAAGGACAGACGTCAGCTTCTCCCGAGTCTAAATCACAAATTGCCACAAACGG
>CAYMVV010000018.1:61023-77897 GCA_964393885.1 uncultured Granulosicoccaceae bacterium
TTTAAATACCGCTCCATCGCAGAACAAAGAGTCACGCAACGCATCAGACAGCAACAGCACTGATAACAATCAAAACGCTGCAACAAACGGACAGACGTCGTCTTCGCACGCGTCTCATTCACAAACAAACACAACCGGTTTCAATACAGTTCCAACGCAGAACAAAGAGTCAGGCAATGCATTAAACAGCAGCAAAACTGATAATAATCAAAACAATGCAAAAAGCAGTCAGACGTCCACTTCTCGTGAGTCTCAATCACACACAGAGATGTCCGATTTAGGAGCAAGCCTGGCAAGCAGCGCTGGCAACACTGAAAACGACAATAACAATGACCAACAGAATAAAACTTCAAACATCAGAGCCGGTAACCAAAGCGGCTATCCCGGTGCGTTTGCCAATACGCAAAAATCTGGCGATAGGCCTGTACCACCAGCCAACCCGACTAATGATCACGCAGAAGGTAAAAGCGCAGCGCCGACCAATAAGACAGCAGCTTTCAGCGGAGCTGATGGTGTAGAGAGCACGCTGGCTCTGGAAGCCAAAGACCAACAAATAGAGGAACTGAAGGCGCGTATTGCCGCGCTGGAAACACAGAGCAAAGACAAGGGTGAAGCTGAAAACCAACACGCAGATAACAGTGATTACAAACAACAATTGGCGGAAGCGACCGAGGCGCTGCAACTTAGCAAGCAGAAGGTTGGCAAGCTTCAATCAACACTACAAACGTTGCAATCGCGTACTTCCCACAATCAGTTTGTGCCACCAGCCAAAGCCACTGCGCACAACAGAGCAGCACTGAGTTCCAAAGTACGAGTACTGGATATTCGATCAGTGTCCAAAGGGTGATCTAACCGATACACGATTTAAGGATACCAACCCGGGAGGCTCTCCGAAAAACACTCTGCCCCAGCAGCTATCTCAATTGCTATCTCATTTGACGCGAGATTAATAACTACCAGTCATCTTCAGTAGAGTATCTCAGGGAAGCACTTAAATCATACTACCTGCCAGGTCAGCACAGACTTCGACTTCTATCTGTTATAGCTAACAGACTGTGCCACCAAACAGCTCACCGAGCAGTGAATCATGCAACCAATTGTCTCAATAAAGAACCTCAACAAAACTTATCAATCAGGGCACCAGGCACTCAACAATATCAATCTTGATATTTTCAAAGGTGAGATCATCGCACTGCTGGGTCCAAACGGCGCGGGCAAGACCACACTCATTTCAACAATTTGCGGCATCGTTACCCCGTCGTCGGGCACCATCACGGTCGATGGCTACGACACTGTCAAGCAGTATCGACATACGCGGTCAATTATCGGGCTGGTGCCACAGGAACTCACGTTAGGTGCGTTTGAGGCTGTTGCAAACACCATCGCATTTAGTCGAGGCTTGCACGGTAAGCCCGCTGACCCCGAATATATAAAAAAGCTGCTTAAGGATTTGTCGTTACTGGATAAAAGCGACAGCATGCTGATGACTTTGTCAGGTGGTATGAAACGGAGAGTGCTGATCGGCAAAGCCCTCGCCCATCGACCCACTGTACTGTTCCTGGACGAACCAACAGCTGGCGTCGATGTCGAGTTGCGCAAAGATATGTGGAACCTCGTCAGAGAACTGCGCGACTCCGGTGTCACCATCATACTTACGACTCACTACATCGAAGAGGCCGAAAGCATTGCAGATCGGATTGGCGTCATCAACAATGGAGAGTTGCTGCTTGTCGAAGACAAGACTACCCTGATGCAAAAACTTGGCAGCAAACAGCTGACTGTTGAGCTGCGCGAATCTATCGACGAGATTCCGGATACGCTTGCACGCTACAATCTGGAGCTTTCAGCAAACGGCACTTCCCTGCTCTATCACTACGATATTCGACAGAATCGCACCGGCATTACGTCTTTAATGAAAGATATCAACGCAGCTGGCCTCGTTTTAAAAGACCTCCACACAAAACAGAGTTCACTGGAAGATATATTTGTCAACCTTCTGCAGGCCGAGTCATGAACTGGTACGCGATTGGAGTTATCTACAAGCAGGAAATGCTGCGCACATGGAACACCCTGTTGCAAAGTATCGCATCGCCAGTGATTTCAACCTGTCTGTATTTTGTTGTTTTCGGCGCGGCTATCGGCTCGAGAATAGAAACGGTTGGGGATGTGTCCTATGGATCGTTTATTGTACCCGGGTTGATCATGCTGTCACTGTTGACGCAAAGTATATCCAATGCCTCTTTTGGAATATATTTTCCCAAGTTTACCGGCACGATCTACGAGATCCTGTCAGCACCGATTTCGTTCTACGAAGTGGTAATCGGATATGTTGGCGCCGCCGCCACGAAGTCGTTGATTATCGGGGCTATCATTCTTGCCACCGCCGGTTTTTTTGTTGATCTCAACATTGCACATCCATTCTGGATGCTCGCCTTTTTAATACTAACCTGCATCACCTTTTCATTGTTCGGCTTCATCATAGGCATCTGGGCTGACAGCTTTGAGAAACTACAACTCATACCGCTGCTGGTCATCACGCCCTTGGTATTTCTTGGCGGCAGTTTTTACTCAGTTGATATGCTACCGCCATTCTGGCAAAAAGTGACGCTGTTCAACCCTGTTCTTTACCTGATAAGCGGCTTTCGCTGGAGCTTCTTTGAAGTGGCCGATGTCAGTGTCGGCCTGAGCCTGACGATGATAGTGTTGTTCCTCGCTATCTGCATAGCCATAGTCTGGTGGATATTTAAAACCGGATACAAATTACGACAATAGCAACGCAGCAGTCTGAACAAAATCTGGCCACATACGGGTAAAGCACCTTGGGCACTCTGAACGATATAACCATTAAAGACAGTCCAACTGACGCTGCGACTGTCATTTTACTGCGTCAATCCAGTACGGCACCAATTGAAGTGCTGCTATTGTGCCGCGGTAACAGTAAAACCGTTATGAACAACGCCTGGGTTTTCCCGGGTGGCAAGAAAGACCCTGCCGATGCAGACAACAGCGCACAGATTATTAAGCGCCTCGATGGCGCGCCAGAGCTTCTGTTAAACGAACCCGAGCTGAGTAGCCAGGATGCAGCCTCCCTGTACGCGACCGGTTGTCGTGAAACGCAGGAGGAGACAGGAGTTATACTTGAGCCCACAGCACTGGTACCCTGGTCGCGCTGGATCACGCCAAACGAACCTGCAATGATGAAGAAACGCTTTGACGCACGTTTTTTTATTGCACCAATGCCAGAGTCGCAAACCGCCACGCATGACGGTGTAGAGGCCACGGACAGCACGTGGCTCACGCCACAGGCTGCACTGCGCAGCTACGTCGAAGAAAAAATAACGCTGGCGCCGCCACAGATCATGAGCCTTGCCGCCATAGCCCGATATAACTCAATAGAGGAATGTATTAGCCATAGTAAAAATATCAGACCACCCTGCATTCAACCGGGAGTAATTAAAAAAGATGACGGCACACGAGTGCTGACCTATCCGGGAGACCCAGAGCACCCTGTCAATGAACGACGATTGCCTGGTCCGACACGACTGATCTGGAAGAGTGGCCACTTTGAACCAATAGATGGCTACGACAGTTTCTTCGTCGACTAGGACCATTGGCCCCTGCAAGTGGTGCGCGATCTGGTAACTACTGGCGCAAATGCAAACAACACTACGGTAGCAGTGCCACAGCTGTGAGAGTCACAGCAGTAAAAATAATAGAGTGGTGCTGGCACGTTTCGGCTATCCAATGGTTTTCGGTTTAAGCCGTCTAATAATTTTGATCCGAAATTTGGCCAGCACCACGGGCGCTTCTACAGCAATTTCCGGGCAAAATTCTATTGGGAGTTATTCGAGAGGTGCCAGGATGCCGTGTAGAGAACTGTTTTAACAGGGGAATATCTGCGATCAACAAACACTTGTTGATACCCTCAAGAGAAACTTTTTCCAAACCACGATGCTGTGGAATGCCTAATCAGGCGTCGGAACGTCAACAGGACGATCAAAAACTCTTTTTTCTGACACCACTGACTACCGTGGCCGCCCTCATGGGCATCACCGCGGGCACCACCGAGATACGAGGCACCCTGTACCAATCAAACCCCTCTGAGACCGGCAAAAATCGACATTTAAGATTGCGGTGGCGCTTGCAGCGACGTACCCTTGAGTTTTTGACAGCCTCGGGCTATTGCAATGTTGATACTGGTGTCACCGGCGAAAACCCTCGATTTCGACACGCCCCCACTGACTACAGAAAACAGTCAGCCTGCGTTTTTGTCAGACTCGCAGGAACTGATCGATCAGCTAAAAAAGATGCCAGCACCCAGGGTAAGCAAGCTGATGAAGATCAGTGACAAACTGGCGCAACTGAACGCCGATCGCTTCAAGTCCTGGAAGCTTCCACTAACAACTGAAAACTCGAAGCAGTGTCTGTTCGCCTTTCAGGGCGACGTCTACATTGGCCTTGATGCCTCAACCATGAAAAAGACGGATATCAACTTTGCACAAAAACACCTGCGAATTCTGAGCGGGCTATATGGCGTATTGCGACCACTGGACCTGATACTGCCGTACCGGCTTGAGATGGGTACCCGTCTTGCCAACAAGCGCGGGCAGAATCTGTATCATTTTTGGGGTGATCACATTACAGATTCAATTAACGACGAATTGAAAAACCGCAGAAAGCCACTGGTTGTCAATCTCGCATCGAATGAGTACTTCAAGGTCGTCAACCCGCACAAGCTGAACGCAGAGCTGGTCAGCCCCGTGTTCCGCGACAAGAAAAATGGCGAATATAAACTGATCTCGTTTTTTGCAAAAAAAGCGCGCGGTATGATGTCGCGGTTTATCATAGACAATCGTATCAAGACGGCTGATGGACTTAGGGATTTCGACATCGCAGGCTACAAGTACAATAAAAAATACTCTACAGACAGCGAACCGGTCTTCACCAGAGATCAACCAGCCCAGTAGTAAAAAGCGGTTGTAGAAAAGCGGTTGTAAAAAGTAGTTGAAACAAACAACTGAAAAAAACACTGGTAGTAAACTTTGTCGCACCACCTGGCCCCCTTAACCGTGGCCGGTTGATATCATTCGATCAACCAGATTATCAGACGCTGTATACCGTATTCCCGCACAGTCCACTTCGGAGGCGAAGCCGTTGAATTCAAAATCTAATACAATCAATGGCGCAGAGAGTCTGGTGCACGCGCTGATTGATTCCGGTATCGAGGTATGCTTTTCAAACCCGGGCACCTCCGAGATGCACTTTGTCGCGGCACTCGACAAAATTGCAGGAATGCGCTGTGTACTCGGCTTGTTTGAGGGCGTGGTTACTGGCGCAGCCGACGGCTACTGGCGCATGAAAGACAAACCGGCTGTAACACTGTTGCATCTGGGCCCTGGCCTTGGCAATGGACTGGCCAACTTGCACAACGCCAAAAAGGCACAGAGCGGCATAGTAAATATCGTTGGTGAGCATGCCACCTATCATGTTGAACACGATGCGCCACTAACCGCAGATATCGAAGGCATAGCCCGGCCCGTTTCACACTGGGTTAAAACCAGTAAATCCTCCAGCGAAGTAGCCGGTCATTGTGTTGAAGCTATCTCTGCTGCCTGCACCTACCCGGGTCAGGTCGCAAGCCTGATACTACCGGCCAACACCGCCTGGGATAATGCCGCCCCCGCTGAGGCAAAACCATCTGACAACGAAAAAAGCACCCCGGCTCAGCTCGGGAGTGCCACACCCGTTGCCGACCAGCGTATCGAGTCTATTGCCGACGTATTGAAACGTGGCGAGCCAACCGCTTTCATCATTACCGGACATGCACTGCGAGAAAAACCACTGGCTATAGCCAGCCAAATTGCCACAGCGCACGGTGCCGTATTGCTGGCGCAAACATCCAACGCAAGGCTTGAACGAGGTGCCGGCCGCGTTGCAATTGAAAGTGTACCGTATCCGGTGGACGCTGCCGTCAAGCGGCTTGCGGGCTTCAAGCACCTGATTTGTGTTGGCGCTAAAGCACCAGTAGCTTTTTTTGCGTACCCCGATAAACCCAGTACGCTGTGGCCTGAAGATGCCAGTATTCACGTGTTGGCACACCCGCATGAAGACAGCGTTGCGGCACTCGACGCGCTTGCCGACAGACTAAACGTTGCAGATACCAGCGTCCAGCTACAAGCTGCGACAGTACCTGCATTGCCCGGTGCATGTGCACTCGACAGCGCGGTCATCGCACAGATTGTCGCCAACCTCATTCCTGAAAATGCCATTGTCGTAGACGAGGGGATAACCGCGTCCCGCGACATGGCCATGCCAACAGCCGGCTCCGCTCCGCACGACTGGTTACAAATCTGTGGCGGCAGCATTGGTATCGGATTCCCGCTGGCCATCGGTGCGGCTGTTGCCTGCCCTGAGCGCAAGGTTGTCGCATTACAGGCAGACGGTAGCGGTATGTACACACTGCAGGGGTTATGGACCCAGGCACGAGAAAACCTGGACGTTACCACTATCGTGCTGTCAAACCGCGCCTATGCCATTTTAAAATATGAGCTGCGCAACGTTGGCGCCACCTCCGGTGAAGAGGCAGGCTCAATCGCACACGATATGATGGAGCTTAACCGACCTGAGCTCGACTGGGTTAGTCTGGCACGTGGCATGGGCGTAGAGGCCACAAAGGCCACCGACAGTACCGGGCTGATAAAACAACTGCGCGCTGGACTGGCCTCAGAGGGCCCCTATCTAATCGAGGCTGTATTTTGAAATTATCCAACCTTGTTGATCGAATCAGTGGCGAAGGTGCAGCGGCCTGGAATATTCACACAAAAGCGCAACGCGCTGCAGCTGCTGGTGAAGACGTTATTGTATTGAGTATTGGTGATCCGGATTTTCCGACACCCGCTCCTATTATCGAATCTGCCGTCAATGCGCTGCACAGTGGAGATACCCACTACGCCGCAGTTGCCGGACGCGACAAACTGCGCGATGCGGTGGCGAATGATTTTGCAAAGCGCTCTGGCACAGCGTGCCAGCGCGACAACGTGTTCATCTTTGCCGGCACCCAGAACGCACTGCTGGCAGCCAGCTTGTGTGTACTCGAACACGGCGATGAAGTAATCGCACTGGAACCCATGTATGTGAGCTATGAAGCATCGCTGCAAATAGGAGGTGCAACGCTTGTGCGTGTCGCTCAGCCGGCAGACGAAAACTTCCGTCCAAATATAGAACGAATCGCAGCGGCAATAACACCAGCCACACGCGCTATTGTTATTACCACACCAAACAACCCTACCGGTGTTGTGATGAACGCAGCCGAGCTCAACAGCATTGCCGAACTCGCCATCAAACACGATCTATGGGTTATATCCGACGAGGTGTACGCCGACATCTTATTTACCGGCACTCATCAATCTATCGCCTCTATACCGGGCATGGATGAACGCACGATTATCGTCAGCAGTTTATCCAAGTCTCACGCCATGACCGGCTGGCGTGTCGGCTGGACGATTGCCCCGCGCATCCTTACCCCACATTTCGACAACCTTGCACTGTGCATGCTCTATGGAATCCCCGGCTTCGTACAGGAAGCGGCTGCCACTGCACTGACAGAGCAGCGCGATGCCAGTAAGGCAATGTGCAACACGTACCAGCGCAGATGTGAAGTCGTCTGTGCCGAGCTGGCCAAAGCCCGCGGACTCGTCGTACTAAAACCGGAAGCTGCCATGTACGTGATGGTTGACGTGCGTGGCTACTACCAGGACAGTGCCGAGTTTTGTCAGGAGCTGTATGACAATACCGGCGTAGCAGTACTGGATGCCGGCGCATTCGGAGAAAGTGCTCGTGGCTGGGTTCGTCTATCCTTCACGCTTGGCGAACAACAACTGGTTGAAGGTTGCAGACGAATCACAGAATTTTTAGCGACTCGCGAAGCGTCTGCGCAGTAAGCTACGCTATGCAAAGAATCGACTAACAGAAGAATTTGCCGTGCCATTGGAGCAATTACATGACAAGCCAATTTAATCAGCCACTGGGCGGTAACGAACTGGCGCGTTTCAGTGGACCAGCAACCATGATGCGTCTACCCGCACAGACAAGCGCCAAAGGACTGGATGCCTGCTTCGTCGGTGTGCCAATGGACATTGGCACGTCCAATCGATCAGGCACGCGACATGGCCCGCGCGAGATTCGCGCAGAGTCATGCATGTTGCGGCCCTATAATATGGCAACCGGTGCAGCGCCGTTTGAGCGGCTTCAGGTTGCCGATATCGGCGATGTCCCCGTCAACACTTTCGACTTAAAAAAGACTGTAGATATCATCACCGACAGCTATCGGGATATATTGCAACACAATTGTATTCCACTGACGCTTGGTGGAGATCACACCCTAACCTACCCGATACTGCGTGCTATAAAAGAAAAACACGGCCCGGTAGCACTGCTGCATATAGATGCGCACGCGGATATCAATGACGAGATGTTTGGCGAAAAAATCGCCCACGGCACACCATTCAGACGCGCCGTTGACGATGGCCTGCTGTTAAACGATAAAGTCTTTCAGATTGGCCTGCGTGGTACCGGCTACTCACCTGATGATTTTAACTGGTCACGTGACCAGGGCTTTACGGTCATACCGGCTGAAGAGTGCTGGCACAAGTCCCTGACGCCACTGATGGCCGATGTGCAAAAAAAGATAGGCAACGCGCCGGTCTATCTGACCTATGATATCGACAGCCTCGACCCGGCTTTTGCACCCGGCACCGGCACCGTTGAAATCGGTGGCCTGACCATCTGGCAGGCACTGGAGATTATCAGGGGATGCGCCGGGCTCAATATAGTCGGCGCCGATCTGGTTGAAGTCTCTCCGCCTTACGATCTCAGTGGAAACACCGCACTCGTCGGCGCTAACCTGCTCTACGAAATGTTGTGTGTACTACCCTGAATTCACTATCAATAATTCCCGTAATTGGCCGATCATTATCAGACAATTCCAGAAGCGCTTAAGTGCAACTCCCGCTCCTGTAGCCAGCCGCTGCAATCCGTCCTGCAGCCCGCGCTTCAGAAAGGACAACTGATCGGCAGGAACCTTGCTCAGCGAAAGTCTGTCACAAACTCCTGGAACGAAATAACGCTTCTCAGCCGGGTTTTCTATGTCGCTATTTCCAAAACACTGGTTCAGAAGTAAAGCTGCCGCTAAAGAGGGCTACCTCTACGTCATCTCAAACCCGTCTATGCCCGGTCTGGTCAAGGTAGGTATGACGTCAAAGCAGCCGGAAGAGCGAATGAAATCACTCTATTCGACCAGCGTGCCAACACCCTTTGAAGCCGAGTACTTTGCTCTGTGCAAGGACAGGAAAAAAAACGAAGACATCGCACACAAGGCATTGAAGTCCTGGCGCGTAAATTCAAGGCGCGAGTTTTTCCGACTGACACCCGAAGATGCGGTTGCAAGAATCCACTACGCTTTGGACGATGCAAAGGTCATCTATAGCCGTCGACGCCCGCGCCGACACCGCGGCGGCAGGCAACCCCGATGGATTCACCGTATAGCTGCACTGACAGCACTCGCGACCCCTTCTTTATGTAATGCGTTGAGTACCACGCTACAACTTTGAACCGTATGTTGGTGTGTCAGCCACTGCAAAACCAACTTTCAGTCCTCAGCAATATCTTCAGCCCAAAGCTCGGGCTTCTCGGCAATAAACTTTTCCATCAATGCAGTGCAAGCCGCATCATCTGCAACAATCACCTCGACCCCGCGCGATCTGAGAAATTCCTCGTTACCGCCAAAGGTTTTGTTCTCACCAATTACCACACGCGGAATGCCAAATTGCACGATGGTACCCGAACACATCATGCAAGGACTCAGTGAGGTATACAGTGTGGTATCGCGATATGTGCGCTGCCTGCCCGCCTTGCGCAAGGCATCCATCTCACCGTGGGCGATCGGGTCGCCCTTTTGCACCCGCTGATTGCGACCGGCAGCGACCAGCTCGCCACCACGTGCAATCACAGAACCGATTGGACAGCCTCCCTCGTCATAACCGGCCTTCGCCTCGTCATAGGCGAGCTTTAAAAACCTGGCGTCGGTTTCATTGAGAGACTCTTTCGACATTTGCTTATCTCGCTATGCATAAATGGCTGTGTTGATTGATCAGTACATCGATAATGTTACCGGCTATTGTATGCTGCAGGTAAGCTGAGCACAAAACCCTGACTTCGGTTAAAACCGCGACAGTGCTTTTAGCAAAGGTTCCTTGCCATAGCTCCTTTGCCAAAGCTCCTTTACTAAAGCTCCGTTGCCAAAGGTCCATTGCCCGTGCACTTTGCCTCGAAGCGGACCAGGTGGCACACTCTGATGGGTACACTCGTTTCCTTCCAGCACACAGGCCCCAGCCCCATGGCAGACAATCAGAATTTTACCCCGGAAGACATGATGGATTCCCTCTACTGGTGGGGCGTGCCAACCCTGTTTGGTTGCGAGCACCACCAGCGTCTTGACGAGGTTGACATCGCGTTACTCGGCGTACCGCACTCGGCAGGCAATGGCACGACCGAACGAGACCAGCACCTCGGGCCACGCGCTACACGCCATGTATCGAGACAATTGCGTCGGGTGCACCTGGAGTTCGGATTTGACCCCTGGAAAGCAGCTTCAATTGTCGATGTCGGGGATGTGCCGTTTCCCGAAGCCAATGACAATGAGGCGTGTATAGAGCGCATCACCGACTTTGTGCACAGACTCGACAATGCCGGCATCAATCCGGTCTCTATTGGTGGTGATCACTCCATCACCGGAGGCATCGTGCAGGCCCTTGGCGGCGGGCAACTGGCAGGCGGCAAGCCCGTTGCACTGCTGCATATCGATGCCCATACCGATGTATTCGAACAGCTCGATCATTTCCTTGGCGCAAAAAAATCCGCAGCGCACTGGGGTTCGTATCTGGTACATCAGGGAGATGTCGATGCAAAAAAATCAGTGCAACTTGGCCTGCGTGGCAATCCGAGAACCCTCGACTGGTTACAGCCCTCATACGACCTCGGATACACTGTAGTCACCATGAAGGAATACAGAAAACGCGGGCTAGAGGCAGCCTGCGACCTGATCAGACAAACCATTGGAGACAGCCCGGTGTACATTACCTTCGATCTCGACAGTCTTGATCCAACTGTAGCACCCGGTGTTTCGAATCTTGAACCCGCTGAGGAAGGATTAAGGATGAACGAAGCCTGCAGCCTGATTCAGTCGTTAAAAGGCTTCAATGTCATCGGCGGTGATGTCGTCTGCATGATGCCCACCAAGGATTCGCCCAACAACATAACCGCCTACTGCGCATCAGGCATCATGTTCGAAATTCTTAGTCTGATTGCAGACAATAAGAGAGCAACGCAGTCGTAGAAAAAAAGTAGCAACAAACAGTATGACACCAACCGGCATGACACCAACCGCTCAATTGTACCCCGATACGTAGAACCGACATGACTACAGCCATTTGGTGGATAAAGCGCGATTTTCGATTGCATGACAATGATGCACTAGCCGCTGCGTTAGCGCACGCGAAATTCGTGTTGCCTGTATTTGTGTTTGAGCCGGAACTGATCGACCAACCTGATTACTCCGCCATGCATGTGCATGCATGGCATCAGGCCTTATCTGACCTGCGCGCACGATTGATTGAGCGTGGCAGCAATGTATTTATTGCTACCGACGATGTGCTCAATGTATTCAGTCACCTGCAACAAGAGCTCGGTTTTGATGCAATATTCAGTCACGAAGAAACCGGAACACACTGGACATATAAACGCGACATTCGCGTGGCGCACTGGTGTAACGAACAACAGATAGAATGGCGTGAATACCATCAAAACGCAGTCATTCGACGACTGAAAAATCGCAATGATCGCCAGCCGGTTTTTCAACAACGCCTGATTAAAACGCCAACTGTTGCCGCGCCGAACACAGTTCCCTTGCCACAGGATCTTCAAGGTGTCTGTGCTGCACAGGAAATACCGGGCTATACAGATTTCTTCGAGGCCGAAGACTACTCGCAGATTCAATTTGATTTACTGCAGACTGTCTCTGAAACCGCTGCATTAAAAGAGTTAAAGTCATTTCTTACAAAACGAGGAATTGCCTATTCAGGCGGTATTTCATCACCCAACTCTGCGTTTGAAGCAGGATCACGGCTGAGCCCTCATTTGGCCTGGGGCACACTTAGCTTGCGCACTGTATTCAAAGCCACCACCAACGCCCAGCTACGTTATAAATCATCTGATAACGACAACGCTAAACAATGGGGAAAAAGCCTGCGCGCGTTTACATCAAGGTTACATTGGCATGATCACTTTATTCAGCGCCTCGAATCAGAGAGCGACATGGAATTCTCGGCCATTAATCCGGCTTACGCAGATATTGTCTATGAAAACGACCCTGACAGGCTCGATGCATGGGTCAATGGCTATACTGGTGTGCCCATGGTCGATGCCTGCATGCGGTGCCTGCAGGCAACTGGTTTTATGAATTTTAGAATGCGAGCAATGGTCGTAAGCTTTGCAGTATACGGTTTACATTTGAGCTGGCGATTCATTCATGAGCCGCTGGCACGCATATTCCTGGACTATGAACCGGGCATTCACCTTTCACAGTTACAGATGCAGGCAGGTGTTGTAGGGATCAATACCATACGTGTCTATAGTCCGACCAAGCAAATTATCGATCAGGATCCGGACTGCATCTTTATAAAACGATGGATACCCGAACTGGCAGACTTTGACAGCGCAGCAATCATTGACTATGAAAAAACTGCACTTGGCACCTACCCGACACCCATTGTCGATTTTAAAACCAACTCAAAATCGATGAAAGATCAAATCTTTGCGATACGGAAAAGCCAGCAAGGCATAGATGCCAGCCAGGAAGTGCTAAAAAAGCATGGATCAAGGAAAAAGACAGCAGCGAAAAAACCGTCATTCCAGATGCAGTTATTTTAATAGCTAAACGAGAGATACCAGCAAAGATAGCAGGTGATCTCTCAAGCTTTATAGAATTGGCTCGGGACATCACGACGTCAACCGGTGCGCAATTGAAAAACCATGGCATACCGGAGCAACCATCCACTTAATACTATCCACCTGACTATGGCTCGGTCTCTACCCTACTGACCACCGATTGAGTCTTTACAGCAAAAGTTTACTTTGCCGCACGCCGCCGATTGCGGCTATAAATAACAAGAACAAGAATTGCAGACCTAAAACACCACCACCTCCGCCACTAGCAGTTGAGCTACTGACTTCTGTGCCAGCTTGTTGTACGCTGTTTGCACTTTGAACTACTGCAAGCTCCTGGGGCTGATCCACGATACTGGCCGCATTTAGCACCAGATTGCTAACCCTTGCGTTACCTCTGGCATAGAGAACCTTAAGTTCAGGCGGGTTGGATCCTTCGCTACTGCTGAAGCTGACGAGCCTGTTTTCCCGACCTTCATCGTATAAAACGAAAGAGATGTTCTCTTCATTTTCACCCACTAAATATGATGATACATCCCACTCGTAGTATGTATCATCTGGTCCCAGCCTTACCCTGTCGATGACACTGCCGTCGCGCGGTGCATTGCCCCAGGTAATTGTATTCTCGCTCCACCCGTTTTCAGTACTATAAAGCGTGATATCCACATCATCCGAGCTTCTTGTAGCATAGAGTCTCAGTACAGCGGCATCAACATCTTGCGGGTTGTCGATACGGAAGTTCAGGTACGCTCTGCGGGAAAAACTTTCACTGTTTCCCTGTTTGATGTTTAAAGTGTTTTCGCGTCCGAAATTATCATCTTCAGATCTTCCGCCTCTCGTGTAGGCATCTTCGACCGGCCTGAGTATTTCGATATCTTGCCGCGGGCTGGAAAGTGCTGCAATACCTAAAGCATCTTCGCCATTACCCGCGTAGAGCAAATATAGTGAGCCATCGCTGTCTTCGAAGACATAGGGATCTCTTATCTGATTGACGTTTTCAGGGGCTGTTGATGCCTCTGATGGCTCAGGCTCAAATTGTCCGCCTTCCCATCCTGAAGTTGCCGTTAATATTTCTGCTGGCGGGAAACTGAATTCCCAGTTCTCGAAATCACCCACGTTCAAATTGACGGTGGACATCAATACTCGCTCTGGACTGTCTCCGCGTCTGGTATAAAAAACCTGTAGCGTATTACCGTCAAGTCTGACAGCGGTATGTCTGACACGTAGTTCTGCACGACTAAGGCCCAGGTTCTCCTCAATGGGTTCCTGCGTGAAGTTGCCGGATCGTGCATCCCACAGGTTGGAAATAGTCGCGCCGGAATAGTAGTTGGAAGGTGGTTCCCAGGGATTGTTTACATCCAATGCTCTTTTAGGGTCTGCGCTGTTATCGAACGCATACAGCTCATTGCCGTGTTCAAAAGTGCGAACATAGGATGCTGCAAGTCTTACTGGTTCAATGTTGCCGTTGAAATCAAGCCCGTATGGAGATGTTGATACCCAGGTAAACTGTCCATTCATCTCGTTTCCGTTAAAGAAAGTAGATGAGCCTGAATGGAAATACATAATAATTCGCTGGTTTTCGTTATCGACGTGAACGTCCGGTGAGGCCAGATGATTTTCTTCGATGACAATACCATTGCCTACGTTAATGTCTCTGCCGCCATTGTCCAATACACCGCGGTTACCGCGAGCGACACCTGAGCCAATCTGATACAAGTGCCAGGGCCCTACAATGTTCTCTGCCCAGGCCATGCGGATGTAGTCGCCGGTATGATGTCCGAAATACAGGTAGTAGACCGCTGAGGGGTGGGCACGATCAGCTGGCGAGATCCAGTCGGGGATGCGGATCAGCGAAGGTCCGTTGATGTTTTCGCCTTCGTCTTCAACACCAAGATCAGCAAACATATCCTGATCAATAATTGGCTGACTGTTGTTTATTCTCACCACCTCCAAAGGTGAGTTTGCTTGTCCGAAGGCACTACTTGAAAAAACGATAAGTGCGAACAAGAATGCCAGGAAAGGCGCTATTCCACGTAAAGATTTTGAAACCAGGGGTCCGCTATAACGCATGAATTTACTCCGTGAGTTGAGCCGTACCAGTTTGTGACGTGTCACACACACGATGTCATAATATGTCAAGAGGCTACACGTCGCCAGGCTGAAAATGTAACGCTGTTCTCAAAACTGTGGAAGGCGGGCCCAGTTGCCTTAGTCACAGATACCCACCTATTTCTGCAAAGACTAGATATTTCCACAGATCACTGGATTGAGCATTCCACCCGATTCGAATCCCCGTTCAAAGTAATACGTAGAGAGATTTGCCTGTCCATGACATTTCCGGGGGGTCTAACAGATCCGTGTATCTGATCGCTCACTGCTTGTCAAAACAGGCCTAACCGTTTTGCCACCATTGCAGTGATAAATACGTTAGCTAAAAACCACAAATTTATTATATTCTCGATATTCTTCTTTCGCGTGCTCTCCTGGTCTGGCTGTTCGCATCCACACAATGCTATACTCACGCTCCGCACACAGCTTGCCAGCAGTACCGCACTATCAAGAAAAACATAGCGCGGATTTAAAGCTCAGTTGAAAGAAAATATAATGGTAAAAAACGACTTTTTAAAAAGTGTTTCAACTTTCATGGTGTGCTTTTGTACGGCTTGTAGTACGGCCATTGTGGAGGATACTAATCAGGTTAGCGTCGCGCAGGGTCCTGTAGTCGCAGAAACAGAGGTCGCAGATACAAGCGTCACGGGTACAAATGGCACAGATACAAAGCTGCTAACTATTGAAGATATGAACTATGTTGGCGCGTTTGCTTTGTCGCAAGACACCTTTGGTAAGTCAAGCGCAAACTGGTCGAACGGGGTTATACATGTTGCAGATGGTCGATTCTATATAACCGGCCATAATCACCACGATAACATTGCCGAGTTTATCTTGCCGCCATTAACTGCCGGAAATAGTTTAAGCGACCTGAAAATTGCGGATCAGACCCGACAAAACTTTGCAGCGATTTACAATTCGTCACGATTAATCAACCGGGAAAGCCACGACTATATCAGTGGGCTTTACGAACACAATGGCGCTTTAGTTGTTAACAGTTTTGAATATTACGATGCGCCTGCTGACAACAGACAAACGACACTTGTCGTCACAGATTCTGCAAATTTGCAAAGCTCGAAAATCATGGGCTTGCACTCTCTTGAGGGCGCGGCCAGAGCTGCCGGCTGGATCAGCGAAATACCGCAGACCTGGCAGCCATACCTCGGTGGTACACATATCTCCGGCAACTCGAGTGGTTTCCCTATTATTGGTCGGTTGAGTGTCGGTCCGTCTGCATTTGTATTCGATATTGACTCACTCACCACCAAGTCCCAACCGGGCCAGATTAAAACCAAAGAGGTACTCGGGTTCTCGCTGAAGCGCCCGCTGCATAAAGATCTTCATAATGAAAGCGGTCAAAATTCTATCTGGACTCACATCAGTGAAGTCAGATACGGTTTTATTGTGCCTGGCACTGCAACCTATATGACTGTTGGTATAACAGGTGGGCACAAAACCGGCGTGGGTTACAAGGTTACACAGGAAGACGGGTTTCTCTGTCCGGGCTATTGCCCTAACTCCAAAACCGATTATCAGAATTACTATTGGCTTTGGAATGTGAACGATATGGTGCGTGTTCGCAATGGGCAACTCAGCCCAAATGATGTAAAGCCTTATCGCCACGGCCCGCTAAACCTGCCCTCGTGGGTTACCGCAGGAGATTCTTCAAAGACCTATAACCATAGAGCCAGAATTGGCGGCGCCTCGTACGATCAAAACCAGAATATACTCTATGTTTCGGTTTTAAATGCACTGCGTGCCAACAA
>CAYMVV010000019.1:0-21254 GCA_964393885.1 uncultured Granulosicoccaceae bacterium
GGCAGAACCCAGACCTGCATTACCCCCATGATCATGGCGGTAAAACCCAGTAGCGAACCGACCGACAAATCGATATGACGTGTGACAATGACCAGTACCATACCGGTCGCCATCACTGCAATCGATGACGTTTGTACGGACAGGTTCCACAGGTTTCTCGGCGTTAGAAACGCGCCATAGCCGTTGACAAAATGCCCGTACAAGTGGAATCCGACCCAGATCAGCATCAGCGCGCCGATCATACCCAGTAAACGAGTGTCAACTTCTGTCGCTCGCAGAAACCGAACGATGGCACTTTCCCTGAAGTCTTGCTCTGGTTCGGCCAAAATAAAGTCTCCTCACTGCACCGTGTGTCTGACGCTGACGCGACGGAATGTGAAAATTAAAGAGTTTGATCGGCGATTGGCAGACCTACAGGTGTGCCAATGCTTGCTGATATAGATAAACCAAATCTGGTTGGCAGCTTGTGTCAGTGATAAAAGCGCCTCGGGTCAGCAGCAGCCAACCCGAGTTACAACATCGCTGCGCGCAACTGCACAGCGTAACTACAACATAGCGTTAAGCCAGACTAACAGCCGTCAACGCCGTCTGAAGCACCCTCGCAGGCTTTCGCCTTATCGATCCAGCCAGCGTCGATAACCGTACTGATATTTTCCTTTGTGATTGGTGTTGGTGGCAACAGAATAGAGACCACTTCAACGCCACGCTTACCACCGGAGAAAGGTGCAGTATCGGGCACGTCAGTCATCGCCTTACCGTCTGCCAGCATCAGCGCCGCTTCTGCCGCAACCTTACCCAGCGCACGCGAGTCTTTCCATACAGACACCAGCTGGGTACCACGCGCTACACGATTAATTGCCGCAAGGTCGCCGTCCTGACCGGTAACCGGTACGTTACCTGCCATTCCCTGTGCTTCCAGTGCCGCTACAACGCCACCAGCCATACCATCGTTTTCAGAGATAACCGCATCCACTTCGTTGTTCTGCGAAGTCAGGCACTGCTCCATATTTTTCTGAGCGTTTTCCGGCTTCCAGCCATCGGTGAAGGTTTCGCAAACGTTTTTGATCTTGCCGCTATCGATATTCTCCTGGAGAACTTCCATGATCCCTTCGAACAGGAACGTCGCGTTTGGATCACCCTGGTCACCCTTGATGAATGCGAAGTTACCTTCCGTCTGACCACTGTCGAGCATGGTCTTTGCCATCATGCGACCGACGCCAACGTTGTCAAAAGTGATGTAGAGCGAATCCGGATGTTCGATCTGAACATCGTAGGCGATCATCGGAATACCTTCTGCAGACGCCTGCTCAACCGCTGGCAAAATAGCCTCTGAATCAAACGGCACAATCATCAATACATCTGCACCCTGTGAAATTAGAGACTCGACATCGGTCAACTGCTTGGCCGCAGAACCCTGCGCATCTGCCGAAATATATTTGTCGCCATTCGCTTCAACGATTTCTTTTATAACCGCTTCATCGCGCTTCCACCGCTCTTCCTGAAAGACCTTCCAGGACACACCGATGATTTTGTCTTTTGCCATTGCGGGCGCAGCCACAGCTGCAATCAGGGATGATGCAGCAATAGCCAGTAGCGTTTTTTTCATAGAGATTTCCTCATGGAATGTAAAGTGAGCGAGTCTTCCTATAGTTCACTCCTGCCCTGCACACTGATCAGCCGGTTCTTCAGCAGATCAGCTCAAGCTGGTTTATGGCCCGGTTTCTGACATTGGATAGTGCACCGAATAACCATTTGCCCTGACCCTGGCTATAAGAAGACAGATTCGCTCGGATCAGAACTGCAGCAGGACAACAGCATCTATTATTTTTAGCCTCAAAAAAATAGTGACTCCTGCAGCCAGATGTGTCAAGTTATTTTTCCATGGCGAACATAACCCGATCCGACGAACTCAGATATGCCAACCGCGCTCGCGTGCTGGCGAGTCTGAGAACAAGCGGCTGTCAATCGCGTAAACAGCTCGCAAATAATACTGGACTAAGCGCTGCAACAGTCACCCAGGTGACCGCCGGGTTGCTTGAAGAACACATCATCGTCGAATCCAGTGCAGCGGAATCAGGTGCTGCCGACACCTGCGATACTGCAACAAACACTGCACTCAAAACATCATCTCCAGGCTCTGATGCTCAACACGCAAACACGAAGACCATCCATACGACCAACACAGGATCTGCGGTCACATCATCCAGGACAAGTCGGCGCGGGCGCCCGCAGGTCGTGCTGGAAATAACCGCAGATGCAGCCGCCGTGGCTACCGTGAAAATCAATGTTGACAGCATAGAGGTAACCATTTTCGACTACGCCGGCAACCTGGTGCAGCAACTATCCAGTGCAATAAAAAGTGCGAATCTAACCGGTAAATCGCTACTGGCTCAGGTCACAAAAACCATACAACGCGTGCTGAAAACCGGACCCGTTGACGCATCCAGACTCAAACACATCACTGTCGCCTGTCAGGGCAAAGTCTCCAAGTGGGATGGCAAGCTGCTATGGTCTCCCCTATGTCAGTCAGAGACCATCAATTTTGGCAGCCATCTGCAATCTCAATTTGGCGTTGGCGTCAGCGTCGACAACGACTGCAATATGATCGCCCGAGCACTCTATCGAACAAAACTACCTTCTGGTTCTGATGGCTATGAACAAAATGATCATGGTGGAAATTTCGCCGCAGTATTGATTTCATATGGCGTCGGTCTTGGTTTGATCCACGAGGGTGCTATCCTGACTGGCTCCAGATCATCCGGTACTGAACTGGGCCATATGCAAATAGCCGCAGACGGTCCATTGTGCAGATGTGGCAACCGTGGCTGCATCGAAGCCTACGCTGCCGATTACGCCATTTGGCGACGCGTGCGCGGCACGGGTACCGATCAACTTACTGAAGCGACAGTCAGTCGGGAATCGATGAACGAAATCTTGGCCGCAGCCAGCGCATCTGACGGTATAGAACGACTTGCGCTCAGAGAAGCAGGCACCGCCATTGGCCAGGGCCTCGCTAACCTTTTTGCTATTTTTGATTCCTTTCCGACACGACTGGTCGGACTCAGCGGACCCGCCGCTACTTTCGTTACACAAGCCATAAACAAGCGTTTGCAGGACAGTCTTGACCTCGGAGCGGAAGATATAGTTTCAGTGCACCTCAACGATGCAGAGACCGACCTTATTCGAACCGGTGCAGCAATCCATTGTTTGCACTATGTGGACAGCCAGATATTTTCTGTCGGCACACCTGATAGTGCCGGTAGCAGCGCCGGTAGCAGTGTCCCCAACAATTGATTTGGATTTTCTAATCGATGGCAACCAACAACACAACGTTACGCGCCCGAAACGCTCTTATACGAAATGCACTGGCACGAAACGCTCTTATACGCAACGCCCTGGCACCAAAGCTGGAATATCGACACTGGTGCTACAGGCTACTGGCGTTGACCGTGGTTGGCCTGCCCCTGTCCATCGTCTATTCAGCCAGTAACGAAACCACAGACGCAACCGATGTAAAAGCGAACAGCACTCCATGGCAGGAGCGCGCGCTTGTCTCCCACGTGGAGCATCACGACTTCATCGGGCCATTGAATGAAGCGTCATTGATGGAGCTGATGTCACTTGGCGAGCATTTATTCAGCGCACAATTTACCAGCATCGATGGCGCAGGCAGACCCATGTCAACGCAGGCGATCATTCCAACCCGGCGCAAGCGACCACCCAGAAACCGCTTCTCACGAACAGCAGGACTCGACGCCACTTCCTGCGCCGCCTGTCACAACCAACCGGTTACTGGTGGTGCCGGAGATTTCGTCACCAATGTGTTCGTATCAGAGGGTTTCCAGAATACCGATTTCGACAACACAGATCCGCAATTTTCCAACGAGCGCAATACCAACCACTTGTTCGGAGCCGGGCTTATCGAGTTACTTGCCCGTGAAATGACAGCGGATCTGCAATCCTTGCGCAACGACGGAATCGCCGCTGCAAGAGAACAAGGTCAACCAGTCACTGTTAAGTTGCAGACCAAGGGAGTCGATTTTGGAGAGCTGATCGCACATAGCGATGGAACAGTTGCCCTTGACGGTGTGGACGGAGTCGATTCAGATCTGGTGATCAGACCGTTTAGTCAAAAAGGCGTTATCACCTCGTTGCGCCAGTTCACCATCAACGCACTGAATCACCACCACGGCATGCTTGCAACCGAGCGTTTCGGGCCGCGCTGGACCGGCACAGAAGATTTCGATGAGGACCTGGTCAGCGCGGAAATTACCGATGGCGATGTAACCGCGCTGGTTGCATGGCAGGCAACCCTGCCTCAACCGGAAGTCGACATTCCAAATGATCAACGCTGGCAGCAGGCAGCTAAAGAAGGGGAACTGGTTTTTACCAGCACAGGCTGCACTGATTGCCATATTCCTGCCCTGCCGCTGCGCTCTACCGTGTTTCACGACCCGGGCCCCTATGACGCTGCAGGTACACGCAGAAAGTCAGAGGATGCGCATGGCACCAGCTACGACCTTGCGCTGTTACCGTGGATCGAAGATCTTCCGCGCGATGACAATGGCGATGTACTGGTGCCATTATTCGGTGACCTGAAGCGACACAAGATTGCAGATCAGGAAGTGGCCATACTGGGCAATGAATTACTGGCACAGCGTTTTGTCGAGCGCGATGTTTTCAGTACCACAGAACTGTGGGGTATCGCTGACACTGCACCCTACGGTCATCGCGGCGACCTTGGAACCCTGCATGAGGTTATAGCCGCGCACGGTGGCGATGGCAGGGCATCAAGAGACCGCTATTTATCTCTTGCTGAAGCAGACCGGCAAAATCTGATCGCGTTTCTAAAAACACTCACGATAGCTGATGATCATGCCGACAATTAACTCTGACAAGCACACATAACAATGCCGCTGCACAATACACATCAGCCCTTTGTTAACGCATTGAAGAACCACTTGACCACTGCCGCATACTGTCTGGCTCGTTGCAGCCTGCTGTGTATTTCGCTCTGTATTATAAGTGCTACTGCACACGGCCAGCAGACCACTGCCGCTACACACACCGCTGACAAAACCTCGATAAAAAAGAACAGTGAAGACAAGCCACAATCTCAAAGTAACACCACCCACCCGATACCCGACTTCTATGCAGACATACCACTGTTCATTAACGATGCTGATACCGCCGGCGTAACGCATGAGTACAGCGGCCCATGGGAGTACTTTGTCGGTGGCGGGGTTGCTGTATTTGATTGTAACGGCGATCGCAGGCCCGACCTGTATATCGCAGGAGGAGAAGGACCGGCCGCGTTGTTTGTGAATGCCGGCAAGACAGGTGGCGAGCTGAAGTTTCATAAACCACCACAGCAATCGCCACTTGATATGAATAAGGTAACCGGCGCTTATCCACTGGATATAGACAACGACGGTCACATGGATCTTGCCGTATTACGGGTAGGGCAAAACCGCTTGCTGCGTGGCAATGGAGACTGCACTTTTAATCACACTTACGAGCCTTTTACACTCCCTGCTGATAGTGCGTGGACCACAGCATTCAGCGCCACATTCGAAGAGAATCAACCCTACCCGACTCTGGCGTTTGGTAACTATGTTGATCGCACCGCGCCCGGCTCGCCCTGGGGCACCTGCGATGACCACCAGCTAATGAGACCGGCGCCGCAGCCACGAGGCACATTAAGCCAGCGCCTGTACCCCGATGCCATTAACCTCAACCCCGGCTATTGCGCGCTGTCGATGTTGTTCACAGACTGGAATCGATCAGGTACGGCATCGCTGAGAGTTACCAATGACAGACAATACCACCGAGGCGGGCAGGAACAGCTGTGGCATTTTAACAGTGGAGAACTACCCAGACTGTATGACAAACGTGATGGCTGGCTACCGGTGGTGATCTGGGGGATGGGCATCGCCAGTGCCGATCTGAACGCCGATGGTTATCCTGAATACGCATTGACCTCGATGGGCGATACCAAATTGCAACAACTTGATCTGGATAGCTTTGACGAGAACGGCTGGCCACAGTACCGGGATATCGCCTGGGAAAAAGGTGCAACCGCACACCGACCGTATGTCGGTGATGACCTTAAACCGTCGACCGGCTGGCATGCAGAATTCAGTGATGTAAACAACGACGGTTTGCTGGACCTGTTTATCACCAAGGGCAATGTCGAACAAATGCCGGACTTCGCAGCATTTGATCCGGACAACCTGTTGCTGGGTAACCATGACGGAAGCTTTGCTGAAGCCGGTGGCATCGCGGGGCTGGCTCAGCCAACGCGTGGCCGTGGCGCATCACTGGTCGATTTAAATCTCGATGGCCTGCTCGATATCGTGGTGGTTAACCGTAATGCAAACGTATCATTATTCCGAAATCGCGGCGCACAGCAATTCAATGAGCACAAATCCAAAAAATCAGATGCACCTCGACCAATGGGAAACTGGCTGCAGATTTCACTTCGTCAAAACGGCATCAATCGCAATGCAATTGGCGCCAGAATCTCGGTCAAATCAGGCAACCAAACCCGTAGCCGAACCGTCAGCGTCGGCGGTGGCCACGCCTCGGGCAGCGCCGGATTCATACATGTCGGGCTTGGCGTGGCGGAGCGTGCAAACATCCGCATACAGTGGCCGGATGGTCAATGGAGTGCGAACTACCGAGCCTTTGCCAACAACTTTATAATCATTGATCGTCAGCAGAACCTGCCCCTGTACTGGTATCCCGGTAATTAATTTCTGCTTTTGATTTTGTATCTGGCACAAGCATGCCGTTTAACAGTTTATCGCTTGCGTGCGCGAAACAAGGTAAAACGAGGCCCGGCAGCCACCACCGCACACTGACCAAACAGATGTTTCAGGGACACCTGATAACGCAAGTGCCTGTTCGCCACCACCCACAGCTCACCATGCTGACGTAAACAACGCTTGCTCTCGATAAACATGGCACGTGCTGTTTGCTCATCGATAGTATGCTGTTGATGAAATGGCGGGTTACACAAAATCAAATCGACACTGTCATCTGCAAAATTATAAAGACCATCATTAACGACAAATCTGGCGTTGCATGCAGCACTTGAAAACTGATGCAGATAGCCGTGACGTGTGGACTTGATCGCCATGAACGACTCATCAACGAAGCACAACTGCGCACCCGGATAGGCACGCTGATAGGTGATCCCCAAAACACCGTTACCGCAGCCAAGATCGATCACCGATGCCGCTTCAGGTAATTGATTAAAATGCTGTAGAAAATGACGAGCGCCAGCATCCAGTCTGTGTCGGGAAAACACATTGGCATAGCCAAACAATGGAAAGCCGACCTCGGCATCGGTAAATTCGGTCGGATAGAGGTCCGGGGGCGGCACCAACGAAGGGTCTACTGACGCAAATATCAACCTTGCCTTTTTACGCGCCAAAGAGGTGGTAAACGGCCCCAGTATTTTTTCAAAGCTCTGAAATGATGAGCGACCGAGATTGCGCACCATGCCTGCGGCGACAATTACACTCGACCTGCCCACGTGCGCGCGGAGCCGCAATAGCTGATCTTCCAGCAACGCTGTTGTCTTCGGCACCTTGATTAGCACGAGTTCAAAGATACCTGGCGGCGCATCTGTCGACTCCACAAAATGAGGATCTGGATCAAGGTCATTTCGTTTGAAGTTTACAGAGACGGCCAGTTGGCTTAGTAACGAATCCGACCAGTGATAAACATCATAGCGGCATGCCGCAAGCGCACATGACATTGCACCAAACGTATCATTGACCAGTAACGCACGTTTGCCTTCGCCTTGCCTTGAATTGGTATCAGCCATTCCCTGCTCGACAAGATAGTCGAGCAAATACTCGTCAGCAGCATCCCACGCTCTGAGTGACCGATCGGATGATTGCGGATATCTTTCCAGTTGCAGTGAGCCAACCGGGCTGACAAACAAATCGGGGGGCGATTCCATCACTCGTGACACCGTTCGAGTAAACACGGAACCCCGCGGGCAACACAGACAACAACGATCTGAACACCCGCCATAATACTCACCACAACGCTCGATTGGTGCGAGCAAACAGAAAACCCGACAGGCTGTTCGACCAATCGGTCGAGTCTAGATGGTTTCATACAGAGGTCTATTCCACTTGTACCGCATCGATCGTTACCTCGCGTACCACAGGATTATGGGTTCTCGAGCGGATAACACTATATACTGAACAGATGGAAGGCGATTCTAAAACTACTTCAGTCTCAACACCAGATTTGTATCCGGCAACATCCAGTACCCAGCGCGTATTCGTAGAGTTGCGAGACAGAATCATTCAGGGTGACATTGCGCCCGGCGAGCGGCTAAAGGTTGACTCGCTGAAGACGTTGTTGAATGTTGGCGCTACCCCCATCAGAGAAGCGCTCAGTCTGTTGACGTCAGATCAGTTGGTCGAACGTCTCGATCAGCGCGGCTTCCGGGCGGCGCCAGCGAGTGACAAGAATTTTCAGGAAATTCTCAGTCTGCGCTGTCACCTTGAGTCCATTGCATTAAAAGACAGCATCAGACTGGGCGACAAAGAATGGGAAGAACAGCTGGTTTTGTGTCATCACAGACTGACACAGGCCGATGCAAATCTACAGGTCGGTAAAACTGAACACTCGGATCTTAAGATCCAGCGTCGCGAACGCGAGCAACTGCACAAGGCTTTCCATCTGCAGTTACTACAAGCCTGTGATTCACCTGTGTTGCTGAAGTTTTGCAACCAACTGTATGATTTGAATATACGCTATCGTTTTCTGGCCGGTGGATCCCTTCAATACGCCAGCCGGGACGTCGGCGCCGAGCACATAGATATTCTGAATTCATCCATCAGGCGAGACACCAAAGCCGCAGTTGACGCACTGTTGGATCACTACAGGCAAACCGGTGTCTTCCTGGTTGATCAACTCGATGCGTCAGGCGCCAGCGTTAAATCAAACTCTACCAGTGAATAGTCTTCACTGATTTTTCCAGACAGTTCAAATCCACTGTCGGGGAAGCTGCCAGCTTGTTGCTTTTTATAGCTCATCACCAGGTCTGAGCGAACACCGAACACGGTATCTTCATCAAGATAGGGGTCATCATCCGGAAACACCTCGGTAACCAGCGATTTATACCCTTGTGCCTTGATAATGTAGTGAAGGTGCGAGGGCCGCCAGGGATGCCTGCCGGTGGAATTAAGTATGTCCCCGACTGGCCCGTCGGTAGGGACGGTATAGCTTACCGGCCTGACTGTGGTAAACCAGTAGCGTCCATCCTCTGCTGTGGTAAACAGAGCATGAAAACTGTAGGTGTCCTGCTCCGGATCCTGTGAAGAGTACAACCCGTTTGGTGCAGTTTGCCAGATATCTATAGTGGCACCCCCTATGGGTTTACCTTCAGCGGTCTTTACCATACCCTGAACCAGGATTAACTCGCCTTTATAGGAACCACGCAGATCCGTACCCATGTCCCGCGCTGGTGCATCGGATATATGAAACGGCCCAAGCACACTTGAACTGGTCGCATTGGGAGAGGAGTTGACCATATCAACCAGTGACGACAAACCCAGCACGTCCGACAGAAGAACAAACTCGTCTCGTTCCGGAGTAGTGATACTGCCAGCGCGGCGCAGAATATCGAGCCCGGCAGTCCACTCATCGTGAGTCAGTTTTGTCTCTCTGGCAAAGGCGTGCAGATGGGTTGCCAGGCTGACCATTATTTCACGTAATCTCGGGTCTGTGTCATCACCAAAATAGTCGAGAAAAATATCAGTGATATTTTCTTTATTAACGTTCCGCATATCCGTGTCTTCTCTATCTATACAGTCGGTGCATTAATTGACAATCGCCAGGCTCAGCCAGGGAAAGTTGATTAGCAGGATCAAAACCGCGAGCATGACAGCGGCAAAAGGCAGAGCTCCAAGAAACACATCTTTAAGCGTTATCCGAGGGTCATTAAGGGTACTTTTAATAACGAAACAACTGATACCAAGTGGCGGGGTTAACAAGCCAATCTCGGCGCCGACCACAGTAATTATGCCAAACCAAACCGGACTTAAGCCCATAGGCTCTATCAGAGGCAAAAACAACGGCACGACGATCAGTATAATCGACGCCGTATCAAGCAGAGTACCGAGAAACAACATCAGACACACGTAGATCACCATCAGAGCGGCAAACCCGAGCTCGTGCCGCGCCATCATCTCGCCCAGCTCATTCGGCAATCCAGCCAGACCGAGCATACGACTATAGATAGAAGCTGCCGTTATCAGGAATAGAATGGCGGCTGTAATATGCCCTGTCTCAATTAATGCAGCCCAGAATGTTTTAAGAGTTAACCTCCCACGCAGCGCGGCTATCAGCAAACCGATAGTCGCCCCCGCGGCTCCAGCTTCTACAGGCGTCAGCCAACCTGTGTAAATTCCACCGAGTACAATCACGATCAGGGCGACCAGGGGCAGTGTTTTCACTGCCACTTCCGACCAGGCCATAGGCTCGTAGTCGTCGACAGCAGCTCGACCTCCAACAAAGCCCGGAAAGAACCTGCCAGCAAACCAGATCGCACCAATGTAGGCAACAGCCAGCAACAGCCCTGGTATCACGCCAGCCAGAAACATTTCACCAACTGACTGCTCTGCGACAAAGGAATAAATAATCAGCATGGCCGACGGAGGAATGATCATACCGAGTACGGAAGACCCCGCGACTACTCCCACTGCAAACCGCGGGTTATAGTCGAGCCGAAGCATTTGCGGCACTGCCACTGTTGAAAATACCGATGCAGATGCAATGGACGATCCGGTAACTGCCGCGAACACTGCGTTGGCACCGACCGTGGCCATACCTATCCCGCCGCGTACACGCCGAAAGCCTGCATTCATCACATCATAGATATCACTACCCAACCCCGCCTTTGATACCACCAGCCCCATAAAGGTAAACAGGGGCACCGTCGCAAAGGTGTATTCCATAACGCTGTCACTGAGCGCTACCTTTAGCAGATTCATCGCCAGCGTGAAGTTGTCACGCATTAGCCAGATGGACACAAACGATACAACACCCAGCGCAATGGGTATGTAAACACCAAGATAGATCAATATCACTATCGCGGAGACGGATGCAAAACCTATCTCAAGTGGACTCATTGTATTGGCATTCTTTTTTGATCAGGCACTGTTGCTGATATCCGACTGTTTAGCTGTACTGTCATGGTCGGCTGACACTGCCTTTGAGTCCGGTATGATAGTTTTAAGCAAAAACAGCAAAGCGCAAAGCACCGCACTGATAAATATCACCAACTTGATCGGCCACCAGGGTGCGATAAACACGCCGGGCACACCGAAGAAATCACGCGTCTCCAGCATTTCAACAAACTCGGGCCAGATTGCAAAGGCAATCAAGGTCATAAAAATAAACGAGACCAGATCTATCAGCCGCCTGAGCCAGGCACTCAGGCCGGGCCAGCGATGGCCGGCCACCACCAGAAAACCATCAGAGCGTGTGAGTCGATTTACCCGCACGACATCCGGCAACTGTAAAAATACGATCAGCACCATTGAAAACTGTACGACTTCAACAGCGCCCAGAAACGGCGCATTAAAAAAACCCCGACCAACGACATCGATGTTGACCACTACAACCAGTGCCAGCACAACCAGGGTGCCGATAGCATTGGCAAAAGTAGCGATGGCACCCATTACCGACCGGCATTTTTCAAGAATGTTGTTCAGCTTCTTTCCAGATCAGGTGTAGTGCGCAACGCACATTCGGTTGTGCACTCAATAGCTATCAGTAAAAACCGTTTAGAGATCCGAGGCCCAGTCACGCAGTGGCTGATGGCCGGCTTCACTGAGCTTATCCAGATAGGCCTTTAGCATGTCGCTGCCCGGCTCACCCTTGTCGTCAAGGTTCTTTGCCCACTCGGCCGCGATGTTTGGCATGGCATCAGCCCAATCCTGTCGTTCAGCTTCAATCTCCACTACGGTTCCACCTTGAGAAATATAGGCTTCCCGGCTTTCAGCAGCACGATCCATAGCGATACTGGCCACATGGTCACGATAGGCTACAGCCACTTCCTGAAATACCTGTTGCACTTGCTCCGGCAATTTCTTCCAGTAATCGGCATTGACTGTTATCGTTTTAGAATTAACAGCACCCAAATCGACCTTCAGCATATAGGGAGCAACTTCAGCAATCTTGAAAGTTTTTGCCGCTTCGGGCCACAGCATGGCATGATCCACCAATCCTGTTTGAAGCATGCTGTAAAAATCAGTCAGACCGCCCCGAACACCGACTGCACCTTCGATACCTTCGAGGTAACGAAGGTTCATACCGGCACCGGCCACCTTGCCACCCTCAACATCTTTTAGAGAACTGATCGGATTACGACTGAATACCTGATAGGTATCGAGCACTACACCGGTCGCAAGATATACCTGATTCTGTTTTTCAAACTCCTTTTGCATGGTTGGAAATTCTTTTGCTATTTCATCAATGGCCCTGGCTACAGATCTTGAATCCGGAGCGACAAAAGGAGTGACCGCTGATAAAGCCTGACTAGGCAATTTTGATGAGTGAAAAATGGTGGTAACTATACCTATATCACCCAGGCCAAGCTTGACTCCCTCCAGAACCCCTTTCGGCTTTACGATGGATCCACCGTAGCTTTCCTGCCACTGCATACTATAGTCGCCGGACTCGGCAAGTCGCTTGTCGACTTCAGGAATAAAAAACTCGCTGAACTCCTTAACCCACAGCGCCTTGGCCGGGTATCCATCTATGACAACCGCCTTGATGGTTTCTGTGGCCTGAACCGGCAAGATAAACAGTAAAGAGCACAGGGCCGCTATTGCAGATTGCGTTAACTTTCTCATGATCATTCTCTCCAGTTGGTGATTCATTTGCGTGGCTTAGCTGCCTGACTGTGTTCTTTTTAAGACCGTACAAAAAAATACTGCAAGGCCGCTTACTGGTTTATCAGCCAACAGGCCGACATATTGTTACCACACGACATCTGATATCAATCGTGTTCACTCCCTGTGCGGACGAGCGCTTTTTCTATAAGAGCGCCTTTTTATATAAGGGCTCTTTTTCCATGAGAGCACGTTTTCTAAGAGCACCTTTACTATAAGAGCAACTTATTGATAATAGCAATTTATTGAAAAGAGCAAGCATCTTCAAACCCGAGCCGGGGCAACTTCTGAAATAAGGCGGACTCGTCCGCATAACCGATATTACACAGGAAATTCGAACGTAAACTGGTGCCTGCAAAAAACTCCTGATCAACCGCTTCGTTCGAAAACCCCGACATCGCACCCACATCCAGTCCAAGCGCGCGAGCCGCTATCATAAAGTATGCACCCTGCAGTGTGGAATTTCTAAACGCTGTATCAAAACTATACTGACGTTTTTCATCACCGCGAAAAAAACCGGTGCGATCCTCATGCGGAAATAATTCCGGGAGCTTCTTCCAGAAATCGAGATCATACGCGATGATTGCAGTCACTGGCGCGCCCATCATTTTGTCCACATTCTTTTCCTTAAGTGACCTGGCCAGCCTAGCCTTGCCATCAGCTGAGGTTACGAATACAAAACGCGCCGGAAGGGTATTCATACTGGTAGGACCAGATGCGGTAATCCGATATAACTCTTCCAGTGTCTGTTGCGACACCGGCTTATCGTGCCAGGCGTAGTGCGATCTCGCACCACTCAGGATGACATCGATCGAATCCGCATCAAGTGTGGTCTTGCGCTCACGCAGCGCACGCACCGTGTCCTGCGCCTGCTGACGCAGCAACTCCAAAGAGGGGTCAGAACTGCTGCTATTCATTGCTAAAAATCACTGTAGTTCATAAATTTCTAAAAGCGCGTTGTATCAAACCGATCAGTTCAAAAGCCACTAATGCACGGCGGTTTGTTTTTCCGGCCGCACCGTGCGTCCTACACAGATTCTTCAGCCACTATCGGACTGCTGCAAACACATATCCCTTCCACTTCAACATCGATTACTTCACCTGGACGCAGCCAGCGTTGCGGCGTACGCGCATGACCTACACCAGGCGGCGTTCCCATTGCGATCATATCTCCGGGCTCGAGCGTGGCGAATTCAGATATTGTCGCAATCGTTTTATCAACAGGCCATAACATTTCCGAGGTGTTAGCCGATTGCAGTATCTCACTACCGACGCGACTTTCAATTTTTAACCCGGACGCACCGGCTGGAAGTTCATCAGGTGTTACTACCACAGGTCCGACTGGCCCGGTGCTGTCAAAGTTCTTACCGGGTGTCCACTGATGAGTTTTGCGTTGGTAATTACGCACTGAACCATCATTAAAAACGGTATAGCCAAACACATGGTCAAGGGCGTCGCTTTCAGCGATATGCTTGCCGCCCTTGCCGATGATGACCATCAATTCAACCTCATAATCGAGTTGCTCGGAACAGTTGGGGCGAATCATCGGTGCACCCGCCGGCATCATCGAATTTATGCCTCGCATAAACAATGCGGGGTACTCGGGAATGTCGTATCCGCCTTCCTTAATATGATCAACATAGTTCAGGCCCAGACAAATAATTTTACCCGGTCTGGCAACCGGCATGGCCGGTACGATATCGGCTAAGGCTACTTTGGGTGCAGCGGTTAACTTCGCATCCAGACTGCTGGCTCCCTGTTCGATCAACCACATCAGATCACTACCAATGTTGCTGTCGAGTGCTGTTAGATTTACAGCTTCGTCGTTCATGACGGCGTACACACTGGCACTGGCTTGGCCGGCGATCTGACCTACGATGTATCTCATTGCTTCAGGGTTTCCCGGGTCACTCTGTGCTGTAAGTTTTGCCGATTATTTATGGTAAAGTCAAATATTATCGATATTTTAACCGCTGAGAGGAAAGCCCCTATGGTTGCCTGGACAGACTATAAAGAAGCTGCAAAGAACCGTGGATCACTGGCGCTCGAGCTGTATGTGGTTACCAGTACGCCGGCCGGGTCTGCCGAAGCGGTCAAAGACAACCTGCAATCGCACCTCGCCTACCAGCAAGAGCAGGAAGCATTGGGCAAGCTCGCCTTTGCAGGCCCGCTGTCTGACTTGTCCGGTGCGCAAATGGAGGGCATGGGGATGATTGTCTATCGCGCTGAATCTCTGGCCGCAGCCAGCAAGATTGCCGACGAAGACCCGATGCATAAAAGCGGCGCCCGCAGTTACACAATCAGACGCTGGTTAGTCAATGAAGGCAGTCTTCAACTCAGTATCAATTTATCTTCACAGTCGGTATCGCTGTAGCGCCACCGGCAAATCGTTGTAGCGCCACTGGCAATCAGGCAACCGGCTGTCCGCATCTATCGATCGGTTGAAGCGAAAAATCTTTCATTTTTCTCGAATATCGATCGCAATAGCTGGCCAAACGACCACATCAGCAGATCGGTAACTGTTCTCAGACAGGCTTCTCACTGTGCGTGAGTCACAGCCTATTCAGGGTTTTGTTCTTTTAGCTTAATACTTCTGGTCGTCAGAGGCATCGACGACGCATTATCGAATTCTGCTCCAGCCATTACCCCGGCCGCCGCGATTGTCTCGGCGGAATCATAGCGCTCATAGACCGCATGCATCGCTCCGAGCGCATAGGGACTGCCCGACCCTGTCGCCCAAAAACGCGTGTATTCATAGACTTCCCGCATAGCATAGATACCGAATATCCCGTGCTCGTTAATCGCCAGAGAATCAATATGACTCGACTCATAGGGATCATCATCTTCGTCTTTGGTATTGAGAAAGTAGTTTTCTTTCAGCTCTCGATGCACGCTGGAAAACGTTTTGAAAATTTCGTCCCGACTGGAGAAATCCGGAAAAAACTCTTCGCCTTTCAACAGATTTTCTATAACCAGTGTGTGCGCAGCACTACCCACAATGGACAGGTAGGTACCATCGAAGGTCTGAATTTTTTCGCTGTACCGATCGTACGCCGAAGACAGCTTCAGGTCGCCATAACTGGTTAGCGAATCCGCGGCAATACAAGCCACTCCGTTCTTGCGAACGACTACAACGGTAGACATGAGTTAAATCCTGATCAAGTAGGTGATGAGCCCGGATTGTGAGCCCGGAAGCTATCTTATACCGGGTAGAGCGGCTTTAACGTTAAACGCATATCGGGACCAATCTGACATACGTCAATGTACTGGAATTCCAGGCGCTGTTCCATGGATGTGAAACCCTGCACGGCAACCAGTTCCTTTGCGTCTGAACCCAGTAGCAGCGGTGCCTGATATAGAATCAACTCATCGACTAACTGCTCGGCCAGCAGGCCGGCGGCAAGTTCCGCCCCTCCCTCAACATGGACCTCGTTGATCTCGCGACCGGCAAGATCGTGCAAAACACTGGACAGACTGACGCGTCCATCAGATGTGGCAGCGCTGTGTCGAATGATAGCCCGGCCATCGGTAGATGGTGCTTCCACACTGCAATAAATCAACACCTCACGATCACTGTCAAATAACGTGGCGGCGGCGGGGGTTCGAATTTGCGAATCGACAATAGCAAGTGTCGGTTGTCGATGCGTGCCCTGTTCCTGGTTGTCACCCGTTCTAACTGTCATCCTCGGATCATCGGCCAGCACAGTGCCAATACCAGTCAAAATACAATCGGCTCGCGCACGGTAACGCTGAACATCATCACGCGCCGCCGATGAGGTGATCCATTTACTCTCACCTGATGCCAGCGCCGTTCGGCCATCAAGGCTTGCCGCAAGCTTCAGACGAACCCAGGGCCGCTCGCGCTCCATGCGGCTGAAGAACCCGCAATTGAGATGCCGTGACTCGTCGGCCATCAGGCCGCTGGTGATAGAGATACCGGCTGCACGAATGCGGGCGATGCCATTACCGGCAACCAGTGGATTAGGATCTACTGCACCAACTACCACTCGCTCTACACCGGCCTCGACTAATCGATCACAGCAGGGAGGCGTTCGTCCGTAGTGCGCGCAGGGCTCAAGCGTGACGTAGGCTGTGCATCCTTGCGGATTGTCCCGGCAATTCGACAGCGCCTCTATTTCCGCATGCGGCATGCCTGCGCGTCGATGCCATCCTTCGCCAATGACCACGCCGTTTCTGACCAGCACACAGCCAACACGAGGATTAGGTGATGCCGTGCACAGCCCTTTGTGTGCAAGCTCCAGAGCCCTTGCCATATAGACACGATCTTCGTCACAATGGCCTGCAACAGCAGTGGCGGACGGTTCGTGTGTCACTGCAGTTATTTCCGCTTTGGCCTGGGGATTCGTTCACGATCCTCGTACAACAGTGCCAACTGACTCTTAGCCTCCTGGGGTGACAATTCCTTTTCCAGCCGCTCGATAACATCCCGAAAAGAGGCGATATCTTCAAAACTCAGGTACACCGATGCAAAGCGAATGTATGCCACATGGTCAAGCTTAAGTAACTCTTCCATGACCCACTCGCCCAGCTTACCCGTCGACACCTCACGTTCACCGGCGACAAGTGCCCGATGCTTCAGCCGACTCATCGCCAGATGCAGATCGTCCATAGCCACCGGGCGTTTTTCCAGCGACTTTTGTAAGCCAGCCAGCAGCTTCTTTTCTGAAAAAGGCTCGCGACTACCATCCGATTTGACGACGCGAGGCAAGTTAAGCTCAGCGGTTTCGTAAGTGGTAAAACGTTCCTGGCACTCAAGGCACTCTCGTCGACGACGAATCTGATCGTTATCGCCACTCAGTCGAGAATCGATTACCTTGGTATCCATTGCACCGCAAAAGGGGCACCTCATTACTCATAGACCTGATGGTTTGACCTTTGGCAGTGTAACAAAACCAAACTACCCGTCGTTATAATTTCCCACCACAATGTTGTTAATAAAGGCTACTATTGACCCGGTGACCTGCCATTAACGCGTGCACCCAGCGGGCGATTTCAGCGCACCGCACTGTAATTCTGTTTCGAACCCGATTCCTAAACCAAGGAGACATCCCAAATGACAGAGCCCGTTCGCATTGCCATAACCGGTGCCGCAGGCCAGATCTGCTATTCCATGCTTTTTCGTATCGCGTCTGGCGGTATGTTTGGTCCAAATCAGCCAGTTGCACTGCAGCTTCTCGAGATCACTCCGGCGATGGGTGTACTTGAAGCCGTCAAGATGGAGCTCGACGACTGCGCCTTTCCATTGCTCGCCGAAACAATCTGCACTGACGATCCCAAAGTGGCATTGAGTGGGATTGATACGGCGCTTTTTGTCGGCGCCAAGCCACGTGGCCCGGGCATGGAGCGCAGTGACTTGCTGAAAGATAACGGTAAGATATTCAGCTCACTGGGCAAAATCATGAACGAGGTTGCCAATCCGGAAGCAAAAGTCTGCGTTGTCGGCAACCCGGCCAATACCAATGCCTACATCCTCAAAGCCAATGCGCCGAAGTTGAATCCACGCAACATTACTGCACTGACTCGTCTTGACCACAACCGTGCACTGAGCCAACTGGCAGAAAAAGTGAGCTGCAGCGTAACTGACATTCAAAAAATGCTTATCTGGGGCAATCACTCGACTACGCAGGTGCCGGATATCAGCTATTGCAACGTCAAGGGTAAAGCCGCCACCGGTCTGGTTGATCAGAGCTGGGCACGCGAAGAGTTTATTCCAACCGTCGCAAAACGCGGCGGAGCCGTTATTGCCGCTCGCGGCTCATCAAGCGCGGCATCTGCAGGCAACGCGGTGGTAGATCACATTGCCACGTGGGTCGGTGGAACTGCGGACGGTGACTGGACCAGCATGGCTGTACCGTCTGACGGTAGTTACGGCATTCAGGAAGGCCTGATTTACAGCTTTCCTGTCGTCTGCAAAAACGGAGACTATGAAATCGTACAGGGCCTCGACGTCGACGATTTTATTGCCGGCAAAATGAAAGAGAGCGAACAGGAGCTTCAGGAAGAAGCGGAAGCAGTAAAGGATATGACCTAGGAGAATTCGCCCCGGCGAGCGGTTCGCTGTCGCGCAGCTAACAAGGCATTCCCTGCCGGAGGCCTTCATTTTTGAAAAGACCAAAAACGAAGCAAAAAGTCTTTTGCGGCTAATCAGCCCAAGGGTTCCTTCGGAATTTTGAGAGTGATCGTGCAAGCGGGCCGCGCAAACAGCCATCCATGGCTGACAGCGCTCTTTACGCCATCCATGGCGCGCCGACCCACTTGAACGGTCACTCTCAGAACTGATTAAACGCGGGTAGATCAAGATCTAAAGCAAGAGCAGTTTTACCTGTTAATACTTAAGCTCAAAAAATCAGACACTTGGTGATTTGTTAGATGAAAGCCTGCGCGGCAGAAGCTCTGTCGTGCGAGCAGACTATTGAGACAATCGCTGGTACGAGTGCATTAGCATCCGGGAATCCCCTTGTCGGGGAGGCTTTGGTAGAATTTTGAAATTTTCGGTCTTGCAGATTGGCAATCTGTCGTCGATTGCGCGACAGCGCACCGCTCGCCGAGCAGGTGCTAGTGCTTCATCATTCTGATAAAGCGCATCACCAACAACACCAGTAGCACCGCGAGATAGAGCGCAGGCTCAAGCACATCGTTGGCTCTGACTTGCCAGAGATAATGGACAATCGTCAGCACCGACAACGGGTACACAATGCGGTGCAGCATTTTCCAGCGCACACCCAGCTTTCGCACAGACCATCGATTTGAAGTTAGCGCCAATGCCAGCAGCCCGAGCAGAACAACCATTCCGACAGTAATGTACTTTTTGTCTATCACGTCTGCCAATGCCGACGAGAAACTGAGTTGCTGGTCAAGCACAAGCCAAACGGCGAAGTGCAGTAGTGCGTAGAAGAAAGCAAACAATCCGAGCATGCGTCTGAGTTTTGCCACAGCGTTCCAGCGAAAGTACAGCTGCACCGGGGTAACACAGAGTGTCACCAGCAACAGGCGCAGGCTCCACACGCCAAAACCATGCAATATGGCCTCGACAGGATTAGCTCCCAACGTTCCCTGGAATACGCCAACCGCATAAAAGGTCAGTGGCAGCAGGCACAACAAAAATACGGCAGGTTTGAGCCAAATCGAAAATCGCACTGTGTCCGTCAGATGTGCTGCCCCGGAAATTTTGCTTGTACTATCCATTGGTGATAAAGGAACAAACGAGTTAAAAGTTCTTTTTTAAATCAAGATCGGTGTATAACCCGGCTACCTCTTCTGCGTACCCATTGAACATTTGCGTCTCCTGTTTTTCTGCAAATAGCGCCGCCAGGCCTTTCACATCTCCATCCAGTCGTCGCTCCCTGGCCTGACTCCAGCGCGGATGGCTTACCTGCGGGTTTACATTTGAATAAAACCCGTACTCTCGAGGCGCTGAAAGATTCCAGCTGGTGTCAGGTTGTGTTTCTGTGAAGCTGATACGAACTATCGATTTGATGCTTTTGAAGCCGTACTTCCAGGGCACGACCAGGCGCAGCGGTGCACCACTTTGATTGGGCATTACTCTGCCGTACATCCCCACCGCCGCAAGCGTTAACGGATGCACAGCTTCATCCATCCGCAGCCCCTCAACGTAGGGCCACTGCAGCACCGGATACTGTTGACCGGGCAGTCTTTGTGGATCGTGCACGGTCTGAAACTGTACGTACTTGGCGTTGCCGTTTGGTTCAAACCGTTTTAGTAAATCTCCCAGCGGGAAACCCACCCAGGGAATGACCATCGACCACGCTTCGACACAGCGCAGCCGGTAGACGCGCTCTTCAAGCGCGTGGGGCTTGAGGATATCTTCGAGCGTGTATTTGCCCGGCTTGGCGCACTCGCCGTTAACTTCCACAGACCAGGGTTCGGTAACCAGCCGATGCGCATTTCGCTGTGGGTCGCTCTTGTCAGTGCCAAGCTCGTAAAAATTGTTGTAGCTGGTCGCCTGCTCCCAAGGTGTCTGCTTTTCAGACGTGCTCTTCGCCCACTCTGTCAAGTTGTCAATTTTTTGACCTTCTGCTCCCTCCGATGCGGTGAGTCCGACACCTGGAACCATAGCCGCGGTGGTGGCACCCAGCGACAATCCAGCCGCCTTGAGCAACTCTCTTCTTCTGAGAAATACATCTTCCGGGGTTATCTCAGAGTTGTTTATTTTTTTCGCAGCTTTGATAATCACTATTGGTGATAGCTCCTCGAGTAATCCAAATCGTTAGCCAAACAGGTCAGTGTACAAATCGCCAGAAGCGCCCGTCACTGTATTGCCACCTGCTGACCTACCCTCAGCCCTTT
>CAYMVV010000019.1:21354-75712 GCA_964393885.1 uncultured Granulosicoccaceae bacterium
GCACTCAGCCCTTTGCACTCAGCCCTTTGCACTCAGCCCTTTGCACTCAGCCCTTTGCACTCAGCCCTTAGGACTATGCTCTTAGGACTATGCTCTTAGGACTCAGGGGCACGACAGCACTCTTATTGTTCGTTTACGAGTCGAAACTGAACGCAATTCTGAATCCACGCCGGCTCCCAGCCAGCCTTTTTACCCTTGCACACCCTGCTTCAGTTCGGCTCTTTGTATAATAATCGGCATTCACGCCAGATATTGCGTCACAATAGTCTAACAAATTTGTCAATAACAAAACGTGTGCGCTGGTTAACAGTTATTCCATATGAATCAGCTGGACAAATCGAGCAGCCCCGCCCAATCGAACACACCTCCAGCGACTGATTCGCAAGATCTGCACGAAATTTGATACTACGCACACTCCTTGCGAATAGCGTCACAAAATCAGCGCAATTGACACCGTCGCAAAGGTCGCTCAAAGCATAATTTTTATCAGTTGCGCCTGCTGTTTTTCAATGGCCTGCTAATCTTATTAGCGCGGCATGATTTACCAGCGCTGCGTTTCAACAACCGCTACTGAGGCATTATGATATCCAAAGCTGAAATTAGTTTTCCGCACAACGATGAAGTAACTAGTCGACGCACAACAGGCAAGAGTTCCAACAAGGCACCCCAACGCTTGTCAGCGCTGTTGCGCAATGCGCAACTGAAGCAATGGGACGGGCAGACTGCAGACGTCAAACTTCTGCCAGTCTCCTGCGTGGATATTTATCGTGACCTGGTCGTTCGCAGCAAAGAAATCCAGTTGCTGCCAGAGCGCAGTGATTCCGGTCAGGCACAGATCGCACCGTACCCGGCTGGCGTACTGATAACAGGGCACGACGCGGTCACGCTTACCCGACGCTGCAGAAAGCTTGAGCTCGAGACCTCTGCCAGCAACAAGGATATCCGCTACTCGCTCTATATAGCCGCAGGCTTCGCAGTGACTGATGGCGACAATGGTACAAAGCACCGCGCACCAGTATTGCTGATCCCGGTCGAACTCATCCGCAGTCGAGGCCGCTCTTTTGCCATTCGCTATAGCGGTGGCGCACTGCGGTTGAATCCGCACATAGCAGAATCCTGCGAGACTCACGTCGAGCAGATGATAGAACCCTTTAAAGATGCGTCTGAATTACGAGATTATCTACGGGCTACCGGTCGCAAGTTACACAGCAGCCTGCATTGTCAGGTCAGTGCCAACACGGGCTTGTTCAGTCTCCAGTCTGATGTACTTGCCGATATCACGCCCGTAGAGCGTCACCAGGCGGAACTGGAACGCACCAGGCCTGGCATCGAATTCAGAGCATTGCCGCTGACACCCAGATCATTCAACGCTCAACTTGCCATTCGCATGTTGCGCTTTATAGATCCTGACAAGCTTGATCATGCACTACTGAATTTCATTGGCACTCCCGTTAACGACAGTCTGCCTTCATTGCTCGACAACCAGCCAGCATTAACCGGAGAGCGATTGGAAAAAAGTCGCAAATGTGCCCAATGGCTTATCACCACTGGCCTCGGTCACTGGCAACTAAAGCACATCGTCACTCTGCCCGATCGCATCGACAATTTGCTTGCATCTATAAACTCGCTACGCAATATGCCCGAGTTCTCGCGACATATCGATGACAGCAATCAAACCATAGGCATGTTGCAAAAGCTCTATCGTGCACGCAACACTATCGACAACGCCCCGCCGGAAATGCAGCACCATGCGATATCGCTTCACGCGGATCCGGACACGCGCCTGTTGCTGCAGAAAGCCAAAATACAAGCTGCATCTATAGAGCACGAGTTATCGACATCAGCGGAAACCTTTCATTTAAGTGCGGTACCCGGTAGTCGAAACCTTCATCATTTAATAAAAACAATCGCAAAGCGCGAACAATCCTCGCAACTAACCAATCCGCACTATTTCAGTGCCAGGCGCCAGTTAAACGAAATTCTAAAAACCCACAACGGCCTGGTGACCGACAACGATCTGGCAAAGCTCGAAGCACTGGCAAAAACCCTTCGCTTCTCGGAACTGTTCGACGAGGATCCCTACTACCAGCGTTGTTTCGGCTCTTTATTTGATGGCGTAAACACCAATTGGCAGCGGCTGGACTCAGTGGTGAATTTTTCCAGAAATCTCGCCTATGAACTTGGATCATCAGAGTTGGTTGGCCGAATGAACGAAAGCTGGCCTTCATTTCAACGCGATTTCAGAGCCCTGATGCCACAGTTAAAACCGGCTGCTATCGCGGCCCACAAGCTGACTTTGCTATTACCTTCATTTATCAGTAGCGAATCCAGCATTGACAATGCACTCAGCACCGCCGGTAAATTCCGTACCAGGGTCAACCAGTGGCAACGCTACTTACGAAAAACCACCGTCAGCTCCGACAGCACTCCCTACTCGATGATCGAATCATCGCCGCGTAACGAGTCAGACGTTAACGTTCTGTTGGCACCGCAGGAATACGACGACCGAATCTATAACCACATCATTGGCTCGCAACTGGATCAGGAATCGGTTTCTGCCACTGCTCAGTGGCTCTACAACACGCTGACGCATTTGCAGATTGATGCCCCGACGGTGCGCAGATATCTGGACAGTGATCTTGACTTTGATACAGGCCGGATTCGCCCTCTTTAAGTTAAATAATACAGCGTGCGATAACGACCCTTGGCGCGACAGCACAGGCTTTACCTGCCTGGCTGTCAACTGCAAGCTTAACTTTGCCTGACCCAGTTTCGAGCGTTGTTAAACATGCTAGACCACGGGCCGCATTCACTCCAGTCTGATGGAGCCCAGGAGTGTTGCACCGTCCGGAACACCCGCTCAGGATGTGGCATCATGATAGTGAATCGACCGTCATCGCTGCATAGACCGGCTACTCCTGCGACAGAACCATTAGGGTTATGCGGGTAACGCTCTGTTACCTGACCTGCGTTGTCTGTGTAACGCAGACAAACGGCAGACGGGTCAGTCATGTCGACACGTCCTTCACCGTGTGAGACTACAACCGGAATTCTGGACCCTTCCATGCCGGTCAACAGTATCGACGGTGATTCCTCGACCTGCACCGTACACAGACGCGCTTCAAATTGCTCTGAGCGGTTGCGCCTGAACCTCGGCCACTGATCAGCACCGGGTATCAGATCCTGCAGGTGCGACATCATCTGACAACCATTGCAAACACCCAGCGCAAACACATCCGGTCGTGCAAAAAAAGCCCTGAATTCACTGGCAGCACGTGCGTTATAGCGAATCGACCCGGCCCAGCCTCCGCCGGCGCCGATGACGTCGCCATAGGAAAACCCGCCACAGGCGGCAAGCCCATTGAAATCCACAAGCCCTGCCCTGCCACTGGTGATATCAGTCATGTGCACATCGACACAGAGGAAACCAGCCTGCTTAAAAGCCGCTGCCATTTCCATATGGCCATTGACACCCTGCTCTCGCAATATGGCAATTTTCGGCCTGGCGCCTGTTCTTCTTATCAGGTTATCTCCGGGGGCGAAGGTCAGTTTCGGCGTCAGTCCCGGATCATCACTGGCGATCAGCTCGAACTCATGCTCTGCGCACTGCGGGTTGTCGCGAAGTTTTTGCATCTGGTAGCTGGTGCGCCACCACTGTTTGCGCAAGGCAGCCACGGATGCGCTGTACACCGTTTGCTGCTTACTGGAAAAAACCAGGTCTTGCTGTCGCACGGCTTCACCAATGTGGTGCAGACAATCACCGATCAGGTGTTCATTGAATACCGACTCGATGGTGGATCGAGCTACGTTTGACACCTGAAATACAATACCCGGCTCTTCACTGAACAGACCACCAGACAATCCGGTGTCACCCGGTTCGGGTAATTCAATGTCGGCACCGCAGTCTCCTGCGAAACACATTTCAGCTATACAGGCGAACAAACCTCCGTCTGAACGATCGTGGATGGCAACAATCATGTCGTGCTGCAACAGGTACTGAATTGCATTGTAAAGACCGAGCAGCTGAGATGCGTTGTCTACATCCGGTACCTCGTCACCAATACACTGATACACCTGGGCAAGCGTCGATCCACCCAGTCGATTTTTACCACCACCCAAATCCACCAGATAGAGCGCATTGCCAGCAGAGCTACTCAGCTGCGGGGTGCGTGCCTTGCGCACATCGACAACGGGCGCGAAGGCTGTGACAACAAGCGACAGCGGCGCGGCAACAGTTTGTGTTTGCGTCGAACCGGATGGCTGCAGCGTTTGCTGTTGATGCACAGCTTCCAGCCGCTCTTCTCGCGACTGCTCTTCTCGCGACTGCTCTTCTCGCGACTGCTCTTCTTGCAACTGCTCTTCTTGCAACCACGAGGTCTTCATTGACAGGGAATCCTTGCCAACCGGAATAGACAATCCCAGTGCCGGACAAAGCCCGCATGCGACTGCTTCAACGGTATCAAACAACGCTGCATCAGCGGCGGGATCACCGGTTGCGGCCATCCAGTTAGCCGACAGCTTGATCTGCTTTATATCACCAATAGCACTGCCCATAATATTGGTCAGCGCCTCGGCGACCGCCATACGTCCCGCGGCGACAGGCGATATCATCGCCAGTGGTGTGCGCTCACCGACAGCCATGCTCTCGCCGCTATAACCAACAAAGTCTGCAAGCGTCACTGCTGCATCGGCTACCGGCATTTGCCGTGGCCCCACCAGCTGATCGCGATGCACCAGTCCACCCACCGAGCGGTCGCCTATGGTAATAAGGAAATTCTTTGCCGCCACCGCAGGCGCTGCCAGTACTCGATCAACCGCATCGACAATGCTGATGTCATGCAATGGCAGCGAGAAAAAATTAGCCTTGTGTCTGGCACCCGTGCGATGCATGCGCGGTGGCTTGCCCAACAACAGATCGAGAGACATATCGACCGCATCCTTGCCAAGCAAGCTGTCTTTAACCGTCAGCTGCAGCTCTTGCGTGGCATGACCCACAACAGACATCGGGCATCGTTCACGACGGCAGATCGCCTCGAAACTCTGCAACCTGCTATGGTCGATCGCCATCACGTAGCGCTCTTGCGACTCATTGCACCAGATCTCCATTGGCGACATACCCGCCTCGTCAATCAATATCTTTCTAAGATCAAACTCGCCGCCGCGCCCTGCATCATGCACCAACTCCGGCAGTGCGTTAGACAAACCACCAGCGCCGACATCATGCATTGACAACACCGGTGACTCATCGCCCATTGCAACACAGGTATTGATGACTTCCTGGCAGCGCCGCTGCATTTCCGGGTTGCCGCGCTGCACGGATGCGAAGTCGAGTGACTCATCACTCTGTCCACTGGACATCGATGACGCGGCTCCGCCACCGAGCCCAATCAACATCGCAGGACCGCCGAGTACGACAATGGCACTGCCAGATGGCACCGGTTTTTTATTGGTGTTGCACGGTCGAATATTACCCATGCCACCGGCAATCATGATCGGCTTGTGATAACCAAACCAGCTTGCATCTGAAGTGTTCGTGCAGGGCATCTCGAGGGTGCGAAAGTAACCCGCAAGATTGGGACGCCCGAATTCATTGTTGAAAGAGGCCGCACCGACGGGTCCCTCCACCATGATGTCCAGAGCCGATGCGATATGAGACGGCTTGCCCGCGTGCTGTTCCCACTGATGTGTGAACCCCGGTATGCGAAGGTTAGATACGCTGAATCCACACAGACCGGCTTTTGGTTTCGCACCGTTGCCGGTTGCACCTTCATCTCTTATTTCACCACCAGCACCGGTTGCAGCCCCGGCGTGCGGACTGATAGCCGTTGGATGATTATGCGTCTCGACCTTTATCTGTACATTGGCGGACTCTGCACAGTCTTCATACACGTGCGAGTCGGGATTGGCCATGAGCCTGCGGGCATCGTGTCCCTGAATTACGGCGGCGTTGTCATCATAGGCGACCAACGTGCCACCGGGCTGGGCGCGATGCGTCTCTCGAATCATACCGAACAGGGATGTATCTGCACTGACGCCGTCGATCTGCCAGCTGGCATTGAAAATCTTATGACGACAGTGCTCGGAATTTGCCTGCGCAAACATCATTAACTCGGCATCAGTAGGATTGCGACCCAGCTGCTGGTAACCGTCGACCAGGTAGTCGATCTCATCGTCCGACAACGCAAAACCCAGCTCCACATTGGCTTGCGCAAGCTGTGCTCTGCCACCGGTGATAACATCGACAGTGGCCAGATCCGATGGCACCTGTTGCACAAACAAATGCGCGACATCATCCAGCGAGTCAAATACGCTTTCAGTCATTCGATCATGCACCAGCGCCTGCAATGTCTTGTCGCGATGGTTAACCTCGCCTTCCAGTTGCCAGCCTATAGCGCGCTCGATTCTGTCGCACTCAACGCCACAATTGCGCAGAATATCGGTTGCTTTTGACGACCAGGGTGAAATCGTTCCGAGCCGTGGTGCGACCACAAAATCCGCAGCAAAAGAGGCTGTATCACCGACTCCGAGCAAATTCTGCAAACGCCCTTTCATCGCTGCGGTGGGTTCTGAATCGAGCAGGTACAGATAAGAGGTGTGCACGCCTGACACATCAAGCTTGCTTTGTCGACACCGGTCCAGCAGCTGTTGAACTCGAAAAGCGGACAGTGCGCTATCGCCACACAGCACGAACATCAGATTTTCCTGTAGTTGTGGAACATTCGGGAGAGCGGCCATGGAAACGCGTGTTGTCGACGTGTTTGAGCAGCCGTGGAAGACCAGCGATTATGCCACAGGGCTGATGAGCAAACTCTTAAAAGCAACAACCACCGCTGCTGCTAGTTACGCGCGGAGTTGGCACCGATTTGGCAACCCCTCGCAACAAGGATCACAGAAAGTACATTATCGCATTGGAACGCATTGACGACACTCTCGACCTCACGGACTTGCCAGCGAGCATTGCCGGCGATAACAGCGACGCTATCGCTAAAACGTCGATCGACTCGGAACTGTCGCGGCTATCAACACGCAACACTCTGCTGAAGGCGCTTAATTCTATAACGGTTCAACTGGTTAACCGCACAGAACTGACGCCGTTGCTGCAACACATCGCCATTGAAATTAAACAACTGTTCAAGGCGGATATCGTACAAATCAATATGTTGCACGAGTCGGGCAACTATCTGGAAACCGTTTGCACGGCAGGTGACTGGCTCGATGGCCGTCGCTACCGCTATGGCGAGGGCGCAAACGGTATGGCCTGGAAAACCCGCTCTGTACAAATTATTGAAGATTACCAATGCTACGCACAAAAGCTGGATGGCCTGGAAGATCTGCAGCGTTGCGCGGTAGTGCCGATCTTCAAGAATGACAATGTCACCGGTACGATCGATGTGGCCTTCAATCGTAACAACAAAGAACACCGCACCATCGACAATCGCGACGTTCTCGATCAACTGTCGCAACTGACGACAGTCGCGATTAAAAACGTTGCCCTGCATGAAGCCACACTGGCAACACTTGCCAGAACGAAAGCGCTCAACGAGTTGAGCAAACTGATTCATAACAAAACAGATCTTACGGACGTACTGCAACAGTGTAGCGAGACGGTACTGAATATTTCAGATGCATTAATGGTATCGGTTACTGAAGCCTCTGCAAACGGGCTATGTTGCGATCACACGGCCTATCGAAGCGACTACAGGATTGACAACAACGAATGTGTAAAACGTTCATTTAAGCGCGCAGCAGACCCGCAACCAAATCAGCTGCCAAACCAGCTGCAGTGCAGCACTGTTGCACCTGGCCCTGCACCCATAAACGAAACAGTTACCGTCGGTACCGAGACCAGCGTTGCAGCAAAATTGGCAAATGCCAGTCTCTACAATCAAAGCACAGCAAAGTGGTGCTATGAAAATGGCAGGCCGGTTATTATTCATCAGAACGAATCCAGCCAGTTTGAATCGGGTGCTATGGCACAGTGGAGACGAGAGCTGCAACTCGGTCCATCGCTATATCTGCCGCTAATACACGAACAGGACACTTATGGCGTTCTGGTTATACACCGACATATAGACCAACCAAGTTTCTCGGATGCTGAAATCAATCTGATGCAAATGGCAGGAAATCAGATCTCAATCGCGATCTACCAGTCCACGTTGCTCGCAAAAATCCGACACGATGCCTACCACGACGGACTGACGCAACTCCCGAATCGGGTTTACTTTGAGAAACGACTTGCGGAATCTATAGAGCTTGAGCGGCACTCCAACCGCCGATTCGCTGTGCTGTTTATGGATCTGGACGGATTTAAATCCGTCAACGACACACTGGGTCATGGTGTTGGTGACAAACTCCTGCAATGTGTCAGCGACAGACTGGCTGCCAGCATTCGTGAGGGAGACCTGCTGGTCCGCCTTGGAGGCGACGAATTTGCCGTTTTGTTACACGATCTGGATGACCGCGGTACTGCCGTTGCCATTGCCGCGCGGCTGAACCAGTCGTTGCAGAGCACAGTGGACATAGATGGCTACAAGATCACCATTTCGGTAAGTATCGGCCTGAGTTTCTATCCCACTGACGGAGACACCTCAGACGAGCTGCTAAAAAACGCTGATATCGCTATGTATCAGGCAAAGGGCAGCGGTAAAAATCGAATCAACTGTTTTGACGAAAAGATGGCGCTGAATTACCAGGAGCGAATACGCCTGGAAGCGGACCTGCGCGAAGCGGTTCACTCCGATCAAATCTATGTTGTCTACCAGCCACAAATTGAACCACGCAGCGGTCGTGTTGTCTCTGTCGAGGCTCTGGCGCGCTGGAGACACCCGTTACTCGGGCAAATACCACCTGACAGATTTATTCCGCTCGCCGAAGAATCCGGACTGATCACCCAAATCGGTGAACGTGTATTGCTCGAGGCCTGCAAGCAGACCCGGGAATGGCAAAAGCAGGGATACCAGCGCCTGCAGGTTGCCGTGAACATTTCAGCACAACAGTTTACCCAGGACAATTTTGAGGCCATTGTCTTCGACGCGCTTGTCTACAGCGGATTAAAACCAGGGTATCTCGAACTCGAAATAACAGAAAATATCGTGATGGAAAACGTCAATCGAGTTGTTTCAAAATTGAATATCTTGCGTGCTAAAGGAATACAGATTGCGATAGATGACTTCGGCACTGGCTACTCATCCTTGAGATACCTGGAAGATTTGCCACTGGATACGCTCAAAATCGATCGTTCGTTCGTTAATAAACTGAATCACAACGACCCGCAGCACTCTCTAGTCAATACCATAATACTGATGGCCAGCTCGTTTGGTATCACCACTGTTGTCGAAGGAGTGGAAACACAGCAACAGTTGAAGAGCGTAATCGAACTCGGGTGCGACTACATTCAGGGCTACTACTATTCCAAACCGGTACCTGCATCCAGGCTGACGGGCGTTATCGATCGAATAAATTCCACCCCTGCCCGGGCTGCCGTCGCTTAAACCTGCCTCTGCGCAGGGCTGATATTCAGCCCCCCCATCATTAATCCCACCGGGTCCGCTCTATACTATTAAAGGGTCCACGTTGGTCACTCGCCAATCTGCTTTTATTCTGTTACCCTCATCCGCGCATTAATCGCAATTGTCTCCTGGCTTAAAACCTAACGTTAGTCTGGTGGGTTGCGTAAATAGAACTATGAGGTATAAGGGCGCCATGTCTTTACAGTGTTGGGCCAGGAAAGCTGGCAATATTATCTTCGCGCTACTGATAACGACTTATTTACCATTGGCTTTTGCCGCAGAACCCGCCGCAGAACCCACCGAAGCCGCAGCATCGAACGCGGCTATTGAAGCGGCCAGTGTAGACAGCGCTGCACAATTCCGCTCCAACCTGTTCGAACTCGTCGATTCCGTTCCATTGGTCGGCTCAATGTTGTCAGTAATCTGGTTCTCGGTGACTGACTTTAAAGGCTGGGAAGGCTTCGTTCCCATTCTAGTAAAAACACTGATCATACTGGGATCAGGATGGCTGGGTTTTCTATTGCTTCGGCCCCGCACACTGCGCAGAAAATTCAATGAGCGCGCAGCCAGTCACAATGACGCTGGCAGTATTGCCTTATATAGCCTGATTGCAGTCTCGCTGGAACTGCTCAGCATTGCTATTTTCCACTTTGTTTCAAACGCCGTTTTAACTTACACGATCGACCCGATTGAACCTACCCACACACTGGTTGCCAACCTCATCTGGGCGGTGACTGCAATACTTGTCTTCAACGCTGTCATGCGCGCCATCCTGTCGCCAAACAATTCCAATCTGAGGCTGATGCCGATCGACGACAAACCGGTGAAGATCGGTTTTAAGGTGCTTCTGGCTATTTTTGCAACGCTGGAACTGGGCCTGGCAGCGTTGGCGTTCGTCGAATATATGGGTGCCTATAAATCACTGACACGCGCCGGCGTCGTTGCACTAACGTTTGCCGTCAACACGGCTTTTATTGTGTTTTTGTGGGCCGCCCGCAAACACTTTAATGCAGTGTTCTATCCTGCGGGAGAGCCTGACCCGCAACAACAACCGACCGCCGCAGCAATCTATCGCCTATGGCCGATAGTGTTGAGCGTCTGGTTAGTGGTCATCTGGGCAATTTGGTCATTTAATGTATTTATACACAACGAAGAGCGTGCATCAAACGTTGCCATTTGCTGGTGGATAACCTTGTCGTTTCCAATTCTCGACCGATGTGTGCAGCTGATTCTGAAGAACCTTATCTCTGACAAAGTGTTTACGGCCCCGATTAATCAGGCCAGGGGCCATCGATTCGTCAGTGTTATTCAAACCGGTTTTCGAATTGTGCTGCTAATTTTTGCGCTGTTCACCGTGGCCAAGGCCTGGGGCTTTCAGGCAGCGAGTACAATTACCGGCAATTCCATTGTACAAAGCATTTTCGATATCATTGTCGAACTCGGCGTTGTCGCCGTGGTTGGGTTTGCCATCTGGGAGATCGTACAGGGCTGGGCCGAAAGCAAAATGCCTGAATCCGATATTGACCCGGTCGCAGCACTCGGACTTGACGGCAGCATGCTCGGTGCTACTCGAACTGAAACACTGCTGCCGCTGCTGCGTACCGTTTTATCCGCTGTACTGGCGATTTTTCTGGTACTGACAGCGCTTTATGTCATGGGTGTAAAAATCGGCCCCCTACTGGCAGGCGCCGGTGTCATCGGTATTGCCGTGGGCTTTGGCGCACAAAAACTGGTACAGGATATTATTTCCGGCATATTCTTTCTGGTCGATGACGCATTCCGCATGGGTGAGTATGTCGAGGTGGGTGGCATGCGAGGAACGATTGAAAAAATATCCATACGCTCGATGCAACTGCGCCACCACCTGGGGCCAGTACAAACCATTCCCTACAGCGAAATGGCTACCGTAAAAAACCATAGCCGTGACTGGGTAACGATGAAGCTCGAAATCCGCCTGCCCTACAATACCGATGTAGAAAAGGTGCGCAAGATTATCAAGAAGGCAGGAGCGACACTAAAAGAGCACCCTGAACACGGACCCAAGTTCATACTCCCGTTGAAATCGCAGGGCGTTAACCGAATAGAGGAATCCGCACTCATAATCAGAGTCAAGTTCACTTGCAAACCCGGTGATCAGTGGGTCATCAGGCGAGTGGCTTATGACGAGATAAGAGAAAAGCTGTCAGCAGCAGGGATTGTTTTTGCTCATAGAGAGGTACGCGTCCACATTCCGGAACACCCTATCAGCGACGAGGAAGCAGCCAACACGGACGAAGCGGCCAACACTCAGAAAGCGGCCCCTGCATTAAAAAACAACCCACCCGAAGAAGCGGTAAGAGAAAAAGTCCTTGACGCCACCGGCTTGCAACGCGCTGCTGCCGCTACCGCAAGTGCGGCAGTGCTCGCTGAGGAAATGGCTCGGGCACACGACTACGACGACTCGGGGAGCGATATATGAACGACAAAAAACTGTTAAAAAAAGCACATCCCGCATTACCGTCGCTGGTCGAGGGTCTGGAAAATAAACCACAGGGCAGACGGCAGTTTTTGCGTACAGCAACCCTGCTTGGCTTATCCGCCAGCAGCGCCTACCTGCTGGCGTCCAAAATACTCGGAGAGGACGAAAGCATCATACCGGTGGCGAGGGCACAGGAGCCTGAGACTGCCAGAAAGCAAATTTTACGAGTAGCAATGACAGTCCCGCCGATTGTTGACCCGGCCAAGTACGACTTTACAGAAATGGCCAACATCACTCGGCACATTTGCGAGTACCTGGTATATTCCGACCCGGACGGTATCACGCTGCCGCAGCTGGCGGAACGCTGGCACGCATCAGAAGACTTGAAAACCTGGACCTTTCATTTACGCCGTGACGCTCAGTGGCACAACGGTGATTCCTTCGACGTCGACGATGTGTTGTTTAATATTAACCGCTGGCTAAGTCCGTCTCTGGGGTCGGCAAATCTGGGAAGCTTTTCCCCGTTAACTGAATCAGTCACTTATGGGGGCAGCACCACCAAACGCAAGCGCTCAGGTGCAGTTGAGCGAGTTGACCGATTTACCTTCCGATTACATCTGGCGCAGCCAACGCTATCGATTCCAGAGAATTTCACCGCCTATTTTGCACCCATCGTTCATCGAGGATTTAATGGCAATTTCGCTGAACAGCCAGTCGGTACGGGGCCCTACCAACTGGCGGAATACGAAGTTGGCAACAAGGCAATACTCACACGCAGTGAGAAACCCTACTGGGGTGAGCAGCCTATGCTGGATGAGATTCACTATTACGATACCGGTGACAGCCCGGTGCAAATGCTTGAGGCCCTGGCCAAAGAACAGGTAGACCTGGTGTACAGCATGGATGTTCGAACCCTGGAGCTCGCCAATGCGCTTCCAGACACCAGCATCTATGAAATAAAATCCGCAGCGACCGGCGTCGCGCGAATGAACGTCAATCAGGTCCCGTTCGATAATCTGGATGTGCGCAAGGCGATACAGGCTTGTATTGATCCGTCGGCCTTTCCAGCGCAGGCATTTAACGGACGCGGAGCTATTGCAGAACATCACCATGTCGGGCCAATGCATCCTGAGTACTACGAGTTACCACGACTGACTCAGGACTATGATCGTGCGCGCGAACTCCTGAAGCTGGCCGGCTACGGTGCCGGCCTGAACATCACGATAGATTGTGGCAATACCAATGGGCTTTGGCAGCAGGCAATTTGTCAAATCATCAAGGAACAGCTGGCACCGGCAGGCATCAACCTGACTGTCAACATTGTGTCGAAATCAGAATACTGGGCCATCTGGAAGACCACACCGTTCGGTATCACCCCATGGACACATCGCAGCCTGGGCACGATGGTGCTGAACCTTGCCTACAGAACCGGCGTCCCATGGAATGAATCGGGCTACTCAAATCCCGCATTCGATAAGGCGCTGGATAAAGCCGATTCCCTGATCGACATCAATGAGCGTCGCGAAGCCATGAAAGACGTGCAACAGATATTGCAGGACGATGCAGTTATTATTCAACCGGTGTGGCGCCCTGCTTTCTTTGTCGCGCGAGACTACGTCAAAGGACTGGTTCCCAACGCGTCGCGACTCCATCATTTTGAGAACGTTACTTTGGTTGACCAGGAGATCAGTTAGGCCTTGCCCCGAGATACGCACTGATATTATGCTCCGGGATTACGCCCTGACATTGTGCCCTGACATTGCGCCCTGAATCTAAGCTCAGAGATTACGTCAGACAGTAAGCTCTCTGATTTAGAGCCCCGAGAAAATACCTCGAAACAATGCCCGGGGCATAGGCGTCGCGCGAGTTGCCTGTCCACTAACCCTTTCGACGCCTCATCAATAGCAACACAAGCAAACCAAGCCCATACAGGTTTACACTGCCAGAGCCGGTACTGATCGAGCCAGAGCCGGTGCTAGTCGAGCCAGAGCCGGCGCTGGTCGAACCACCACCGGCACCACTACTGCCGCCGTTGATTTCAACCACGCCAAAATCATTTTGGGAAGTGACGTCCGGCAATGCCGCCGCCGCTGTCCGCTCAATAGTAAATGTGGCAGCCTGAGCGCTTACCTCTACTGGTACAGGACCAAACGGAATCTCGCTGTTGGCATCAATGACCACTTCACCTTCACGCCCGGTTCCGTCACCCAGCGTCAACGTCCATTCAGTACCGTTGTCACCACATGCGGCATTCAGTATTGCACGTCTCTCCACCGACTGGGCCGGCATTTGTGCGTTGTAGTCGAAGGTGGGGTCAAGCGTCATTTCATCAGCTGACAAAGTCGTGAAAAGGCGAGTCAGATAACGCCCGTTCGGCAGCAGAGCCGTACTGGCATTCAAAGGATCGATCTCGATACTTTGAAAGCTGTTACCCAGAGTATTTCTGGCACTGGCGAGTGTCTCTGCATTGAAGACCTGTGATAGTCGATCGGCACTAAAGTAAATAAACGAGCTCTCGCCCTGTGGTAACGGCAGTGCGCGTTGCAGTTCCGCCTGAAACGCCGCACTGGAACCAAGGTTGGCCAGCCCGGCTATAAAACCTGCATCAGTGGTGGTAGTTTGCAGAGTATCCAGTTGATCCTGCAAATCTTCGGCGTCGGTAATCCGGGACAGAATCGTATCATCGAGGGTACCCGCCATATCGGTCGCAAATCCCTGTCCGCCAGCATCGTTCATCGCTTCAGTAATTAGCGTTTGATAGCTCGCATAGGCATTTTGAGTTCCACCGTACCAGTTGAGACGTGTGTAGTTCGGTATAACGTGCAAATAGTTATCAGGCACAGCCCTCGACGGTCCAACAATCCAGACCAGCACACCCATATCTTCCTGTGCAGCAACCGCTGTAAGACGAATCGGAATCATCGGCTTGTCGCTTTGGTAGCGCAAAATCACAGGCTGAATGCTGCCGGCGCTTTGCCCGCTACGCAATTTCAATCCGACGAATTTCATGCCTTCCAGCACATAGGGCTCAATGAGCTCCAGTCCTCGATCAGTTAAATCGTATTCGTTGTCTTCCAGCCACATCGCCATAGAATCGGGGTTTTCACTGGTGATGAGCTGCACGTCGAACGGTCCAACGGTAGACTCCTCCACACTAACGCCACCATCAGACCCGGTGTCCGCGGCAGATTCGGCTACAGCGTCTGGTGCAGCCGCAAATTCTATCGGGCAACCCTGTCCCTGTTGATCCAGAATAAATTGCGGACGCGTGGCCAGATCCAGTTCCGTGAAAGTGGTGTCGGAACCAACGTCAACACCTCCATCAAGCTCAAAAGACGCGGGAACCGGAACAACCCAGCTAAAGTTTTCCGCATCGCCCTGATAAAAAATTCTTACCAGCGCACTGATGTCATTGCCGTTCTGGCTAAAAACGATTTGTTCCCCCGCCTGCACAACCGGTGTGAACTGACAGAAAAATCCTCCACACGACAATGCCGCTCGCGGCAGAAAACCGAGTAGACCGAACAATAGTAAAAAGGCCGATTTGCGCATTCTGATATCTCCTGTGACGTGGCTTCCATAAGTATATGGGATTTTATTCCCATACAATAACAAAAACAGCTTAGCAGCGCTCAATTTTATGTTGCAAGCTGACCTCACAGCCGAACCCGCTAAGCGAGTAATGCAAGAAACGCACAAGATGACTGATCATCAAAATGGGTCCGCCCCAATTCAGACACTTGGTGAATTGTTAGATGAAAGTCGACTGTCAAAGTCTGAGGGCGACAGCCAGAGGGAATCACCGCGAGACAGCACTCTGCTGAGGCAGAACCAGGGTTTTCAAACCGTTGCCAGCCAACGCATGATCAAAAGCAGAGACTGCATCTTCCATTGCAAATTTATGAGTGATAACCCGGTTTACATCAACCTGCCCTGTCACCATCAGTTGCATAACTCGCGCAAAATCGCCAACACCCGACCCGGTCGAGCCCATCAATCTCAGCCCCCAATAGTGAATTCTATTGGTATCGATTTCAGGCTGAATACCTGCGGCAAGTCCAGAGAAAAAATTGAGCCTGCCGAATCGAGCCATACAGCCGATGGCCTGTTGCTGCAATTGCACCGAGGGCGCACAGATGACCGCCGCATCAACCCCCTTGCCCTGAGTCAGTCGCATGACATCATCAACCACGTCAACAACAGACGAGTCCACCGTGTCTGTAGCGCCCAGTTTTGCAACCTCTGCGATTCTGTCCGGTCTGCGACCTACAACAATCGCCTGTCGAACCCCAAACGCTTTAGCCAGTTGTAAAAACAGCGCGGCTATCGCCCCTGACCCCAGTATCAACACTCGATCTTCAGCCGTCACCTGAAGTTGTTTCCAGGCGTTAAAGCAACAGGAAAGCGGCTCAATAATTGACGCCTCCTCAAAACTCATTTGGTCGGGGATGGCAATCAGATTACCACTAAAAACAGCAGCGGAGGACACCAGCATGAACTGCTGAAATCCACCGTCTATATTGATACCAATAGCGTCATAGTCCGGGCACATATGATTGAAGCCCTGATGACAGCACTCGCAACAACCACAACCAATATTGGGCACTACGCTCACACGTTGCCCGACCTTCCAGCGAGTAACCGACTTGCCGACATCCGCTATCGTGCCGGCAAGCTCGTGCCCAAGCACACGATCTGTTCCGGGTCGAGTACGAAAATGTTCGCCCCTGATAATTTTCAAATCGGTACCACAGATGGCAACTGATTTGATTTGCAACAGAACTTCATCAGGGCCCGGCTCTGCAAGATCGCGATTGTCGAGGGTAACCCGATCAATATCTTTAAAAACTGCAGCCAGCATGCGCTCAATTTCCTCAGCCGATACAGTGCTTATGTTAGCAAAGACCTGCTGAGCTCTGCAGACAAGCGCCCATAGCAAGCACGACCAGGCCTTTGCACCTGCAATTTGACCACATCTACAGTTATCGGTCTGATGTTCAATTGATCGCTACTGTCTCGACTCAATCTCGACTCAATGCCGATTACGTTCAACGCAGATTTCTGCGCGTGTTTTAGTCTGCTCTTATCTACAGATGCGACTGTCTGCTACCACCGCAGCTGTTGCTAAAGCAGATGGTCACAGGACCGCAGCTGTCATAGCGTTTTTGTTCTCCTTGACATTGTACTGGTCTGCAATTAACTTTCGTGGTCAATTAGGGGGAGGCGATTCCAGTCAATCAGTTGAATCGTTTGGTTTGGTCTTGTGCAGAATCAAAGAGGCACTAAGAGTGTTTGAGCTTTTGGAGGTAAGCAAGCAAGCCGGACCGGACATGCATATTTCCAATGTCTCTCTTGCCTTCGAACCCGGCTCGCTCAATGTCCTGCTCGGTCCTACCCTCTCCGGTAAAACCTCATTGATGCGCCTGATGGCAGGTTTGGATAAACCTACAAAGGGTGATATTTTACTCGACGGCAAAAGCGTACTTGGCATCTCGGTACGCAAGCGCAGCGTCGCCATGGTGTACCAGCAATTCATCAACTACCCGGCGCTGACGGTATACGAGAATATCGCTTCACCTATGCGCCTCGCAGGTGTTGATGCCGCATCGCTGGACACACGGGTTCGCGAAGCCGCTGACTTGCTAAAGCTGTCTGATTTCCTCGATCGAACGCCACTTAATTTATCTGGCGGGCAACAGCAACGCACCGCACTTGCCAGAGCCCTGGTTAAAGATGCAGGACTGGTTCTTCTCGATGAACCACTGGCAAATCTAGACTACAAGCTGCGCGAGGAACTTCGCGATGAGCTACCAAAACTGTTTGCCAAATCCGGTTCCGTGCTGGTTTATGCGACCACCGAACCACAGGAAGCTTTGCTGCTGGGTGGAAAAACAGCAACACTCAGTGAAGGCAGGCTTACCCAGTTTGGCAAAACCATAGATGTCTACAATGAGCCAGTAGATTTGCAGACCGCGCAAACCTTTGCCGATCCGCCTTTAAACACAGCAAACGTGGTAAAAAGCGGCACGCAATTGTTTTTTGGTGATACCCCGATGGGTGCCGTTGATGCGTCTTTACCTGATGGCAACTACATCGTCGCAATCAGAGCCCATCACTTGTCATTGAACGAACCGCCACCGGGGGCTGTGGCACTGAATGTCGTGGTGGAAAGTAGCGAAATTACCGGCTCTGAGACTTTCATACACATCAATGTGGCAGGTCAGCCGTGGGTTTTGTTGACTCATGGTGTACATCAAATTGAGTCTGGAAGCGCACTGGAGATTTACCTCACCCCTGCTCGTTACTATTTGTTTGATAGCAAAGGCAGCCTTGTTCGTGCACCCGACAGGCAATCGCAGGCGGCTTGAGGCCATTGCGAAAAGTCACAGGTTCTCAATGGCAAAAATCAAGTTAAGCGAACTCGCGCACTCCTATGAAGCCAACCCCGGCTCAGATGCAGATTTCGCACTGAAGAAAATTGACTACGAATGGCAAGACGGTGGTGCCTATGCGTTGCTTGGTCCATCCGGTTGTGGCAAAACAACGCTGTTGAATATCATTTCAGGATTACTGTTGCCTTCAAGTGGACGAGTGCTATTCGATGACATCGATGTCACTTCTCTTTCACCGGAGCTGCGTAACATAGCGCAGGTATTTCAGTTTCCTGTCATCTACGACACAATGACGGTGGCTGAGAATCTGGCCTTCCCGCTGATCAATCGTGGCGTAGCCTCAGCGGAGGTTAAAAAACGGGTAGACGAAATGCTCGAAACGCTTGACCTGACCAGTAAAGCCAGGCGGCGAGCGCGCGGCTTGACTGCAGACGACAAGCAAAAGATTTCTCTGGGCCGTGGCCTGGTTCGCTACGACGTCAATGCCATCCTGTTTGACGAACCACTCACCGTTATCGATCCTCACATGAAGTGGCAGTTGCGAACCAAGCTTAAAGAGTTGCATGAGCAGTTTTCGCACACGATGATCTATGTGACACACGATCAGACAGAAGCCCTGACCTTTGCCGACAAGGTTGTCGTTATGTACGAGGGAGAAGTCGTTCAAATCGGCACACCAGGCGAACTGTTTGATGAACCCGCACATACCTTTGTCGGATACTTTATCGGCTCCCCCGGAATGAATGTATTACCGGGTGACGTGAACGGCAGTCGTGTAACCGTCGCTGGAAAGTCCTTTGATGTCGGGCGTCACTACCCCGAACTCAACACTCGTGTCGAAGTGGGTATTCGACCCGAGTTTGTCTCCATCAAGGATAGCGCCGTTGCCGGCGCTGACGGTATTCCGATGCAGATCAATTCGGTCGAGGATATCGGGCGCTTCAAGATTGTTCGAGGAGAAATCAACGGACTTGCGCTTGGCGCGGTAATCGGAGAATCCGACAACGTACCGGCCAGCGCCGCAGCGGTTTTCGACCCGTCGAAAATTAATATTTACCAGGATTCTCATTTAGTCAGGGGCAACGTTTAGGCATGAACAACAAGCCCTTCGACAATCGCGCATGGTTTTTTGTCTTGCCGGTATTTGTACTGGTGGCGATCAGTGCAATCATTCCCTTGATGACAGTTGTCAATTATTCAGTACAGGATACATTCGGCAACAATCAGTTTTTCTGGGCTGGCACGGAGTGGTTTACCGAAATACTGGAGTCAGAGAGGTTTCGTGCATCACTGGTTCGAAACCTTGTTTTTTCAGCCATCATTTTATGCATCGAAATACCACTGGGCATTGCCATAGCGCTCGCCATGCCGCGCAAGGGTATGTGGGTGTCAGTGTGCCTGGTTCTGATGGCGCTGCCGCTACTCATTCCGTGGAACGTAGTTGGCACAATCTGGCAGGTATTCGGCCGTATAGACATTGGACTGATGGGGCGAGGACTAACCTCAATCGGCATTGAGTTTAACTACGGTAACTCCTGGCTGGATGCGTGGATTATTATCATCGTGATGGATGTATGGCACTGGACAAGCCTGGTCGTGCTGTTGTGTTATTCAGGGCTGGTTGCGATTCCCGAGGACTACTATCAGGCAGCGCGTATCGACGGTGCATCGCGATGGAAAGTGTTTCGCTATATCCAGTTACCTAAAATGCACAGGGTATTATTGATTGCCGTACTGTTGCGATTTATGGACAGCTTTATGATTTACACAGAACCCTTTGTTCTGACTGGCGGAGGCCCCGGCAACACAACCACCTTTCTGTCCATCGATCTGGTCAAGACCGCTATTGGCCAATTTGATCTTGGACCCGCAGCAGCCATGTCCATTATTTATTTCCTGATCATTCTGGTGCTCAGCTGGGTGTTTTATACCGTCATGAATAACTACGGGATCGATGCTGCTGATCGTGAAGCGGAGGGTGAACGGTGAATACAAACACCCACTGCCCCGTTTTACCGGCTCGAATACCGGCTCGACTCGTTCACTGGACGGTCTCACCTTCGTTGCCAGTTGCAGAGAAAATACCGGCATGCGCTTAAGATCCCTGATACCAACCATCTACATTTTTCTGTTGATGCTGCCCATATACTGGCTCATCAACATGAGCTTTAAAACCAATACAGAGATCGTATCAACGTTTACACTATTGCCCGCTAACCCGACGCTGGACAACTATAAAGTTATCTTTGGCGATCCCTCATGGTATGGCGGATATATTAATTCCATCATTTACGTCGTACTCAACACCGTTATTTCACTGGCAGTTGCCCTACCCGCCGCGTATGCGTTTAGCCGTTACCGCTTTCTTGGTGACAAACACATGTTCTTTTGGTTACTGACCAACCGGATGGCCCCGCCAGCTGTTTTTGCACTGCCGTTTTTTCAGCTTTACTCAGCCTTTGGTTTGATTGACACCCACATAGCGGTCGCACTTGCACACTGTCTGTTTAACGTACCGCTGGCGGTGTGGATACTTGAAGGTTTCATGTCAGGTGTACCACGCGAGATCGACGAAACCGCCTATATAGATGGCTATTCATTCCCGACATTTTTTGCCAAAATTTTTATGCCTTTGATCGCGTCGGGCATTGGCGTTGCAGCATTTTTCTGCTTTATGTTTTCATGGGTCGAGCTTTTGATAGCCCGAACACTAACAGTGACAGATGCCAAGCCGATCAGCGCTATTATGACCCGAACAGCGACAACAGGCGGCCAGGACTGGGGCGTGCTGGCTGCAGCGGGCGTACTGACAATTGTCCCCGGCGCACTGGTTATTTACTTCGTCAGAAATTATATCGCCAAGGGATTTGCACTTGGAAGAGTATAAATTGCAGCTGAGAGGTGTATTATGAACCTGTCGTGGATGGCGTGGACCAAACCAACGGCACTGTTTTTCATTGTCATATTTTCCCTGCTGCTGGCCATGACAATCTGGGAGTTCTTTCGCCCCGGGGGTGGCCCGCGGGTTGGAATCCTGCGGATTGAAACAACCCGCGGTGACCGTTTGTTTCTGTCGTTGCTTGGCAGTGCATTTATTCACCTGGCCTGGCTATTGTTTGTTGGCGCCAACCTTTGGTGGGCCCTTGGTGTGTCATTGATATATGCGGTGCTGGTGTTTAGCTTTGTGTAAATTAGCTCTATGTAAACTAGCTCTATGTAAAAAAAGTGTTCACGTCTGCATCCATACTTGCGCTATGTTGTAGTTCAGCGTTGTAGTTCAGCAGTCTCTAGTATTCATCCAGTGACATGTGTGACTCATCGAAGCACATGCCCCTGCGAATACAACAGGCTACCCATCAATTGACTTCATTGGGAGAAGTTTTAATGTCAACTAAACAGTTTGCCCGAACCGCAGTTGCGGTTGCAGTGCTACTCAGTGGAACGCATGCTGCTCAAGCCGATATGGCAGCAGCTGAAGCGTTCCTCAAAGATGAGATAGGCGGTTTGTCGGTACTCACTGACGAAGAGCAAAAAGCGGAGATGCAGTGGTTTATCGATGCAGCCAAACCGTTTGACGGAATGGAAATTAAAGTGGTGTCGGAAGGTATCGACACTCACAACTATGAATCGTCAGTGCTGGCGCCTGCCTTCACCGCGATAACCGGCATCAAGATCACCCACGACATCATCGGCGAAGGTGATGTTGTAGAAAAACTGCAAACACAAATGCAGTCCGGTGAAAACATCTATGACGCCTATATTAACGATTCGGATTTGATTGGTACGCACTGGCGTTATCAGCAAGCCCGAAACCTGACTGACTGGATGGCAGGCGACGGTGCTGACGTCACATTGCCAACACTGGATCTGGAAGACTTCATCGGTCTCGAGTTTACGACCGGGCCCGATGGCAAGCTATATCAGCTCCCTGATCAACAGTTCGCCAACCTTTACTGGTTTCGCTACGACTGGTTCAACGACGATAAGAACAAGGCCGACTTCAAAGAGAAGTATGGCTACGATCTGGGTGTGCCGGTTAACTGGTCAGCCTATCACGATATCGCGGAGTTCTTTACCGGTCGCGAAATCGATGGTCAAAAAGTGTTCGGCCATAATGACTACGGTAAAAAAGACCCTTCACTCGGCTGGCGTTTCACCGACGCGTGGCTCTCTATGGCCGGCAACGGTGACAAAGGCGAGCCGAACGGACTGCCGGTTGACGAATGGGGTATTCGCGTCAATGAAAATAGCCAGCCCACAGGCTCTTGTGTCGCTCGCGGCGGTGATACCAATGGACCAGCGTCGGTCTATGCGATTACCAAATACTCTGAGTGGCTAAAGAACTATGCGCCACCGGAAGCGGCCAGTATGGACTTTTTTGAGTCGGCAGCATTGCCAACTCAAGGTTTGATTGCGCAGCAGATGTTCTGGTACACCGCCTTTACCGCCAGCTCTATTTTGCCTGACCTGGCTGTGGTTAACGAAGACGGCACGCCAAAGTGGCGCATGGCACCAAGTCCTCATGGCGCCTACTGGGAGACCGGTCAAAAGCTGGGCTATCAGGATGCGGGTTCCTGGACATTGATGAAGTCCACACCGGTTGATCGCGCCAAAGCCGCCTGGCTGTACGCGCAATTTCTGGTTTCAAAAACGGTTGATTTGAAAAAATCTCATACCGGCCTGACGTTTATTCGCGAAAGCTCAATTCAGGACGAAAGCTTTACCGAACGCGCACCAAAACTCGGTGGTTTGATCGAATTCTATCGATCACCAGCTCGTGTTCGCTGGTCGCCAACGGGAACCAACGTACCAGACTATCCAAAACTTGCACAGTTGTGGTGGCAGAACATTGGTGACGCCTCATCAGGTACTAAAACGCCTCAGGAAGCCATGGATGCACTGTGTGAAGCACAGGAAAAAGTACTGGCCCGACTGGAGCGAGCTGGCATACAAGGTGATATCGGTCCAAAGTTGAACGAAGAGAAAGGCGCCGAGTACTGGTTTGCTCAGCCGGGGGCACCAAAGCCCAAGCTCGACAATGAAAAGCCAACACCTGAAACGGTAAGCTATGACGAGTTAATCAAGAGCTGGGACGAGTAACACCAGCTTGCTATATAAGGCATATAGCGGTTGAAAAACCGCTATATGCCCGTTTTAAAAACCCGTGTTGCCGGACATGGGTTGCCGGACATGTTTTGCCGGACATGTGATCCGTCTCTTCCCACCCAATGATTTACCTCCTGTTTAAAGCATCCGCACGACCACCACACATCCACACACTTACAGATCATTCCTGCTTCGCACCACTATTCGCTATTTCGAATGCCCGCGCGAGTCGGTACAGCTTGTGGGAAACAGAAACAATAGTCCCTACCCGCCAATTTTAAATCCCCTTGCGAGGTGCTTGCGAACAAACCAGATAAAAACGGTACCGGGAACCAACGACAACACCGTCATCGCCATGATCAGACCAAAGTCTGTGCGAAAGCCAAACAATGCATTGATTGCCATACTGATCGGCTTGCCATTGGTAATGGTAAGAATGCGTACAAACACCACTTCAACCCATGAAAACATAAAGCAAAAGAAGGCCGTGACACCAATACCCGGCATCATCATTGGCACCAGAATTTTGTATAGGAACCGCGGGACACTATAACCATCCAGAAAAGCCGTCTCATCAACCTCTTTGGGAATGGCATTCATGAAGCTGGTTAAGATCCAGATCGAAATCGGAATGTTAAACAGACAATGTACCAGCGCAATACCCACAACATTGTTAATCAAATCCAGCACTGCAAACAGTTGAAAAACAGGCATGGATAACACCACTGGCGGCGTAATTCTACAGGCAATAAATGCGAGAAATAAATGTTTGTCGCCGGTAAATTGGTAACGTGAAAACGCATACGCCGCGGGAAAGGCCAGTGGAAGTGTTATCGCCACATTTAACAACACATAAAAAACAGAATTGATCAGTGATTGCTGTAATTCAGGGCGTTTAAAAACATTGGCGTAGTTGTGCAGACCGAATTCTCCAATCGCGATGTCTGGTCTGTGCAACGTTGACTGAAAACTTAAAACGATGACATGAAAGAACGGCAGCAACAGGAATAGAAAAAACAAACTTAAAAATAGCCACCGGGCACAGACAATCAGCCAGTCAGAAGCCGCGTTGCCGTCTTTTGCAGTAACAGCATTCATGAAGCGGCCTGCCGGTTTGACAAGCTCGCCTTGAATAGCCAGGCAACAGTTAATACAAACAAAAAGTAAATCACCGAACGCGCAGCGGATGGCCCGTAATTAAACGCGGCTATCTCTTCTCCAAGATCCATGGCCAGAAACATAGTTGCGTTTTGGGGTCCACCAGCGTTGATCAGGAACGGTTCAATGTAGATCATGAAACTGTCCATAAACCGCAGCAAGGCACACATGATAAGTATTCGCTGCATTTTGGGCAGTTGTATGTATCGCAGCACTTGCAGGCGCGATGCACCATCAATGGAAGCCGCCTGATAGTATGGTGCTGGAATGGTTGACAGACTGGAGTATCCGAGAATAGCAACCAGACTGGTCCAGTGCCATACGTCCATCAATACAATAAGAATCCAGGTATGCAGTGGATTGAGTTTCCAGTTGAAGTCGATGTGCAGGCTCTCGAACAGCTGCATGAGCACACCGGTGTCGGGATGAACCATGCTCAACCACATCATTGAAATGATGTTCCATGGCACCAACAGGGGAAACGCCAGTATAACGAGGCAAACAGATACCAGAGGGCCGCGTCGTGGCATAGCCAGGGCAATGCAGACACCCAGCGGTATTTCGATCGCAAGTACCACAGCCGAATAGAGCAGGCTGCGTCCAAGGCTGTTTCGGAAACGTTCAGACTGAATAATTTCGCGGTACCACTCCGCACCAACCCAGTGTTTAGACGGAAGGGTAAAGATATCGTGAAACGAATAGTTCACGACAGTCATCAGAGGAATAAACCCGACGACAAGGAGTAACGCTGTTGCAGGCAGTACCAGCCACCAGGCAGTATTGTCTGTCGCTTTCACAGGAAAATTGCTGTCATGCTTCACGTGTATAGAATTGCGTATGCCAAAAGCGCTCGCGTGACGATTGCCAATTAACCTGTCCGACAGTGAATGTCAGCGGGCCAGCAGTCTGCGCCCCTCTCCTGCTCCACGCTCTCACCAGCGGTGATTTATAGATCCTTTTCGCGGCAACAAAACAAATAGCCAGGGTGATTTAAACGATCACCCCGGAAGGATAAAAGCCGAGCACTTGCCATCGAAGGTTCTCGGCGACCTGCAAATTTCCATTGGATAGTAATCTAATTCTGACCAATTGACACTCGGTCAGGTTGCCGAATCTACCTTATCTCAGGGACGCCACACGCACTTCAAATCAGGCGCTGAACACATCTCCCTGTCCCGCAAGACATGATAACGCCACGTTATAAATGCAGACTTGTGCCATAATCCAACAATGGAAAGTAAACGGCAGCAGTCGACGGGGATGAACAAGGCAGATTCCAAAATGGCAGCAGTTTCAACGCTGCCCGGTTCTCCGCTCAGTGAACGATATACGTCCAACCCGATATTTTCGGCACTCACTGAAAAAGACCTGCGAGCGCTAATAAGCCGGGGGCGAAATAAAACCTTCGAGAAAGGCACAACCATTTTCCTGCGTGGCGATGAGGGCGCCTGGGTTTTACTGCTTGAGGAGGGAATTGTCGAAATCAGTGTCGTCTCGCTCAATGGTCGAAAGTCGATCCTCAACCTGGTGGAGCCATACGATATCATCGGCGAAATTGCCTTGCTCGATAACGAACCGCGCAGCGCCAGTGCGGTTGCCAAAACTGATGTCTCGGGCATTGTGTTGAGCCGCAAAACGATGATGGATTTTCTTGGTGACAATCCGCAAGCCTGCTTCGAAATTATCCATACCTTGTGCAAGCGGGTACGCAATACCTCTGATTTGTATGAAGCGCAGTCGCTACCCAACGCAAATGCGCGTTTGGCGCGTTGTATTCTGCGGCTGGCCGAGAAATGGGGTGAGCGGACTACAGGTGGTGCCATACGAGTCACGCAACAGCTTTCGCAGACAGAACTGGGGGAAATATCGGGTATAGCCAGAGAAAACGTCAATCGTTACCTGAACGCCTGGACAAAGTCTGCAATACTCAGGTTTGACAAAGGGTTTGTTACTGTTATCGACAAGGAACAACTGGAGGACATTGCAGAAATCTAGTGTCGTCACCTGGCTGCAATTTCCTTGCGTATAGCCACAGCACCAGGCGCGTGTGTTTACTTTAATAGCGACAGATGCTCGTCATCCAGAACCCTGTTGGCATAGTCATACCCGGCCTCTACAATTTCATCGAACGACTTGAACTCCAGTAATCCAAAATTCTCTACCGGCGGGTTCAGGTAGACGTCAGCTATCGAACGATTGCGTTGCGTTTGATTGGAACTGCTTATCATCGAGGAGCGCAGGATCACTTCAAATATACCCGGCGGAGATTCAATACCGTCATCCGCAAAGGGCAGTAGCTTTTGCTTTAACAACGCCACGCCATCCGGCAACGCGGTCCCACTTGCTGTTAGCTCCTCCGCATCGCCCAGCAGATCCACCGCAATGGTACGACCGACACCCTTGGTTACCATTATATCGACAGGCAAATTGTTGACTACGCCGCCATCAACCAGTAACTCACCATTACGCACCACCGGTGGCAGAATACCTGGCAGTGAAATACTGGCTCTGATTGCGCGCCACAGTTCACCATCTTCATGAACCACCTGCTGATTATGGCTCAGGCTGGCCGACACACAATAGTAGTTAAGCCACAGGTCAGGTATCTCACGTTCGGATGTGTGCTCTTTCAGAAGATTGTCGATGCGTCGTCCCTTGAGCAACGACAGCGTGGGCAAGGTGTAGTCTCGCAATGGCCGCTCCGTTACAAACACATGGCGCGAGCTTGCCAGTACTTCCTCATCGTTCATGCCCATCGCAACAAACGCGGCGACAATCGCACCGATACTCGTGCCGCCAACATAATCGATTGGTATGCCACGCTCGCGAACGGCACGAATCACTCCTATGTGGGCAAAACCGCGCGCACCACCCCCGGCTAGAACCAGCCCCACAGAGCGCCCGGACAGGTAGCGCGCGAGTCGATGCATCCCATCGAGATCCTGCAAACAAATATGGTGATGCCTGCTCACTCTGCCGGTATCGAGCAACAACTGAGTATCGCGAACATTGCGATATTCCCCGCGGTGCAGACGCACCAGCTCGCATTCGACTCTTATCCCGGTAAACATCGGAGACTCAAGCGCCGCCAGTGTCTGGCGTATATCAAGGTTGCTAACCAGTACCATGCGATCGGCATAACGGGCACAATGGCGGGCCCATGCGGAATTCACCACACCGCCATTACACACAACAAAATCATAGTTATCTTCAAGCTCGTCCAGCCATTCAGCCAAATGCACATGGGCAAGTCGCGCGGGCAATCGATCAAAGCCCCTGCCGCGTAACTCTCGAATGACTGTTTTTTCATCGATCGAAAGTGTTTTGCCCAACGGTTCCAGCGCTGCACAAAGCTGTTGATGAAAATGATCCAGGTCGAGATCATCACTGGTTGAAATTACCGCCAGTATCGTCGCATTGGTGGACTGCGTGTGCTTGCCCAGAGATTGACTGGCCAGCCGGTGCACAATGACATGGCCAACCTGCAGGGTGAAATCGGGCCAGCGACGAGAGAGCTTTTCAAACTGAGTCCGGGTAATTTTCAGCAACACACTGTCGCGTAGTGCAAGCACAGTGGCGGTGCGGTCGTGCTCGGTAAACAGGGCGATCTCGCCTATCGTCTGGAAACGCGGGATTTCCGCATTCAGCAGGAGTTCGCCGTTTGGACCTTTTACGGTCATACGCAACCGTCCACGTACCAGCAGGTACATCTCATGGCCTTCAGCACCCTGCTTGAACAATACTTGTCCGCGCTTGATGGTCACAGCCTCAGAGTTTGATTTGACCGCCTCGATCAAACCTTCCTCTCGACCAGCGAAAATCTTTTGCAGGCAAGAGTTGATAAGGCGCTCATCAATCCTGCCCATCGTCAGATTGTCGGACTCATTTTCTTTCATAACAAATACTGCAAAATACTACCTCGTTTGAAGGCCCTGTTTGAAGGCGCTGTCGGCTGGCCCTTTTTGCAGGCGCTGTCTGCTGGCCCCATTTGCAGGCACTGTCGGCAGGCACCGTTGGAATCGTCACATAAAATACCTGACCCGCGAGTCCCTCCGTTACTGAAGATCAGCTTGCTTGCCAGTCTGGAAACAGCAAACCTCAATTCAGCCGTTGACCAATTCGCTGGCCAATTATAAACGCAGTATTCCTGTGAGTGCTTTACTGTCAAGCACAGAAACAGCATCGGGGATAGGAATTCAGGAGGAGGTTACGCTTTATTCGGCCAGATATTGCGTTCAAATGACGCAAATGAACCTTCATTTTTAACCAATCTAATCGCAACAGATGAGGATCAAACACCACCGTAGCGTGTAACCGACCCCGTTTTATCGGGGGATTTTTTACTGGTGCATACCGACAGATCGCACTGTATCGCAAAAAAACAGCGACAGGGCCAGGCTCAGTATTCTCGGGACCTCGTATACTTGCGAATCATTTTCACCGAAGAATAAGTCGACACACAGTAGGGAACCAAATAGGTAAACAGCATTTGCACTGCATTGGCAATGGTCAACTCCCTGTTAACAATGTCAGGGGCTTGATTAATAAAACACAAGACGGTGCCAACGACCAATGCCGCTTTGAATGCGGTATGCGTCACTTCACGCCGTCGGGCGATACTCAAAAATGAGTCGTCAGGGTTCAATTTTTTTCTATTAGGTTTCAGTTACTTGTGACCACGAGACACGGTTAGTGCCGCTTACATTTTATGCAGAGTAAATGTCTTGCGGTCAATGTCCGGCAAGACTGTGTGTATTCGATTTATTTAAATATGATGTCTATACGAACCGCGCTTTTTACGCGGCGTCATACCGCAGTGTCAAATTTTAATATCAATATATGGCGTCAAATGTACAATATTCCCTTTGATTGCCTTCACCCTGTCCAGCCTGACTGTTGCAGGCAAGCCGCTTGCGACAAGATATACTCCAATTCGGGTAAAAGCCGGCTAAAAAACGGGCACCGGATTTGAGCATTCACCTCAACGCCGGGGCGGGGATTCCCGACCCTGCTGTTTCCATTATAGCTGTGCTTTTGAACCAGCATTAGAAAAAACAGGCAAGCTATAAATTTATCCAGCGCTCGGCCATTTGAGAGCTATCATCCGTCCCAATAACGAAAGTGTATAAATCAGCGAAATCCCATGTCAATCTTTAGTATTTGTCAATTCGAATGGTCGCGGTTGTTTTTAACTCGCCGCGGGTGGTTGTCAATCGCCGCCTTCCTGCTTGTGTGGGTTTTAATTCTGGTCACAATCATTGCGCCAGCTGCTCGGGTAGTCACTTCCGAACTGGGCGGCCTTGCGGCAGTGGCGCTGGAGGCAGTGGGCCTTGACAACCTGTCCAGCTGGCCCTCTGTTGAGATGGCGCTGTACTGGGTAATTTCGCTTTATCTGCTGCCTCTGTTTTCTATTACGATTGCCGCAGACCAGATCGCGTCGGATAAAACACGCGGCACGTTGCGATACCTGGCTTTGCGTACAACCAGAAGTCAGATTTTCTTCGGCCGCTTTTTAGGCCAGATTACCATCCAGATCTTGCTGGTGGCCGCCACACTGCTCAGCGTGCTGCTACTGGTCGGCTACTACTCCCCGGATAAACTGACCGGCGCCCTGCAATCCACGCCGGTGGTGTTCGTTAACCTGCTTCTGGTACTGATGCCCTATATTGCCCTGATGGCCCTTTTGTCAGTAATTGCGCGTTCTGCAAGACAGGCAACACTCTATGCAATCGTCGCATGGATTGTCATTTCGATCGCGATCGGCGTTATACAAAATCGCTATGGACCATTACCGATGCTTGACTGGGTACTGCCGGGCTCGCAGATTGGTAATTTGCTGCGCCTGGATGGATGGGACACGCTGGCACTGGCACCCATACCTCTCTTACACACAGCGGTACTGCTATTCGCCGGCTGGCTGGCAATGCGGAGGATCGACCTGTGAGCCTGATTACGACGCAGGGGTTAAGCAAACACTACGGAAAACTGCGGGCGCTCGATGCGCTGGATCTTACACTGGACGCTGGTGCCCCTATCGCGCTGGTGGGTCCTAACGGCGCGGGCAAAACAACCCTGCTCAGCCTGTTGTGTGGCTTTATAAAACCCGCCAGTGGCACAGCCACTGTGTTGGGACACAAAATCGGCAGCAAGGCGCTGGTTGGCAGGGTGTCGGCACTGCCTCAGGACGCCAGCTTTGATCCAAGTATCTCCATTATGCGGCAACTGCGGCTACTGGCCCGTCTGCAGGGCATGTCCTCAGCACAGGCAAACGCCGAGGCGCAACGTGTACTCGGTGCAGTCCAGCTGAGCGAGATCGGATCAAAAAAACCTGACGAACTCAGCCACGGAATGCGCAAGCGCGTGTCGTTGGCGCAAGCACTGATCGGCAGCCCCGAATTAATTATGCTCGATGAACCAACAGCCGGTATTGATCCGCCCAACGTAAAAATCATTCGCGACCTGATCCGCACTGAATCTGCCAACGCAACCTTTATAATCAGCTCGCATAATCTGGATGAGCTGGAAAAGCTGTGTGGCTCTGTAGTCTATCTGGCTGACGGAAAACTGGTGGAATACGGCCCCATCGATCCATCAGCGGACTCCGGTTACCTCACTCTGCGGCCTGTTGAAATTGATGATGATGCCTTCGTAGAAGCCTGTCAGTCACTGCAAGGCGTGAGTAGTGTGCAACAGCAAGCGCAGGGTGACTTCCTGATTCGGTACGACAAACAGCAGGCGGTTGATCAGCAGTTACTTCAACTGCTCGCCGCCCGCGGCTGGTCCTATCGCTATTTGATCAACGGACGCTCGCTCGAAGATCGTCTCTACGGGAGCTGATCGCTTATACACACCGGACAAGTCCTCGGCGCTATAGCAGCATCAGTAGCAGCATCAGCTACGTGGCTTGCGTTTTGGTGCAACTGTTGTGTAAAGATAACCGTCCGGCGGATTAAACCTGACCAGATTAAAAGCCGGATGCAGCACATTGACCTTTCTAATCAGCACGGTCATCGCCGCATCAAGCCTTCTGTTGGACAGACTGTCGTCATCATTGCCAATGATCCGCTTCAGAGATTCCCGTGAAAGGGTTTCCTCCGGATACCTCAACAACTGGGATAACAGTTCAAACTCGTTTGCAGACAGTTTTTCCGTGCGACCGTTCAGCGAAGCGGTTGACTCAAATTCGTCGAGCGATGGTGTTAGCGCTGTCGATTGCATAATAGCTCAACCGTTCTCCGGGCCGACACATACCTGACTGTCGGGCATGTCGCTCTGACACTGTTCAACACCGGTATCTCCCTGCAACTCAGGCTGCATATCAAAGGCTATAGAGTCTTCGCAACGCTAAACGCCGCACCGGTATGTCGGGTTACCTGATCTATCGAGACACCGGGCATTGTGCGAATCAGCGTCAGACCAGCCTTGTCGATATTGAACACGGCCATATCAGTAATAAGGGTTGTTACCACACCACATGCAGTCAATGGCAGGGTACAGGCAGGAACCACTTTACTGCTACCGTCGCGGTCGCAATGCGTCATGGTGACAATGACTCGCTTTGCGCCCAGCGCCAGATCCATCGCACCGCCCACACCCAACAGGGGCTTGCCCGGCACTGCCCAGTTCGCCAAACTACCGGACGCATCGACCTGCAGCGCACCGAGTATCGCCACATCGATGTGCTTGCCGCGAATCATTGCAAAAGATGCCGCAGAGTCGAAATAACTGGTGCCTGAAAGTGCAGTCACCGGCACCTTGCCAGCGTTTACCGGATAGTCCAGCGCGCCACCGGCGTCCGGTGCCGGACCAACCCCCAGCATGCCGTTTTCACTATGCAGCACAATACCGTGCGCAGGGGTGATCAGATCCGCCACCAGTGTCGGGATTCCCACCCCGAGATTGACAATGTCACCGGGTCGCAACTCGGCAAGCGCAGCTTCTGCCATCAAACGACGCGTGTCATCCGTTTTTCTTGCGCCACCGGATATTGAACCAGACGTACCGAGATCTTCAATCTTCAGACTGGCCTGCACCAGAAAATCGACATAACAGCCCGGCGTGTGTACCTGATTGGGATCTATCTCCCCGGTCTCTACAATTTCCTCGACCTCGGCTATCACCAGTGTCGCGGCCGTAGCAGCAGCGTGATTAAAATTGTTTTCTGTCATGCGGTATTGCAGATTGCCGGCGCGGTCAGCACGCCAGGCTCGAATCAGTGCAACATCACCGGGCAACGGTTCGACAAAGACCATCTCGGCACCGTTGATGACTCTGGTTTCACGCCCTTCTGCCAGCACGGTGCCTGCACCCGTTGGTGTATAAAAACCACCAATGCCTGCACCCGCCGCCCGGATCGCCTCACTCAATGTGCCCTGCGGCAGCAACTCGCACTCGATCTTACCTTCCAGGTGTGCGTCGACAACTTCGCGATTGGAAGTAAAGAAGGAACCGATAGCACGCGCTATCTGACCATTGCGAACCAGCCGGCCGCCACCCAGCCCGGGCTCACCAACATTGTTCCCTATATAAACAAGGTCGGACACATCTGACTCGGCCAGCGCATGTACTAAATGCACCGGATAACCCGTCATTCCAAAACCGCCGACAATCAGTGTGTCACCGGAGTTGACTTTCGCCGCCGCCTCATGCGCGGTAATTTCCGGTATTTCTCTTATCATTTCACTTCCATAACAAAATTGATCTGCGAGCAGTAGTGGTGGCTCGGTTATTATCGGAGCTCTGCTAATCTGGTTCAAACATCATGACGGCTCGCTACGCTGTATATTTCACCCCGGCCGATGGCACCGCCCTCGCCCGCTTCGGTGCTACCGTACTCGGCAGAGAGGTCACCACCCATAGAGAACGCAGAAACCCTGACGCCGCTATTGCTGCACACTCTGACACAGGCTCGGGTGTAAAAACTACCACAGGCAGGAGTGAGGATATCGTACCGTTTGCAGATGTATTTCTTTGGCGACGCTACACAGAGAAACCTGCCCACTACGGATTTCACGCGACAATCAAAGCGCCATTTGAGCTGGCAGCGGATTGCACCGCCGCCGAACTGCTCAGTGAGCTGTCATCATTTTGCGCTAATAAGCCTGCGATCGCATTAACGGATCTTGCACCGACCAGCTTACAGGGATTTACCGCGCTTACTCTGCCCACTCAACCCAATGAACTGATTGAACTGGCGGCCGACGTGGTGAAGCACTTCGAACCCTACCGACAGGAGCTCACCAGCGCCGACAGGCAGCGTCGCCAGATTGCCACGTTATCGCCGTCGCAACTCGACAATCTCGAGCACTATGGTTACCCCTATATCTTCGATGATTTCCAGTTTCATATGACTCTATCTGATGCGCTGCCGCCAGACGAGGATCGATTCCTGCCCTGGGTACGTTCGATTTATCAGCAGATGGTGCCGCAAACACCACTGCTTGACCGGCTCTGCGTTTTTCGACAAGTGGATCGCACCACGCCATTCGTCAGAATCGCTGAATTTCGCCTGAGCGACACAGCCTGACGCGCCTGTCCGGATAGCCTGCGCCGATCGTCTCTTGCGGGCATCAGCAGATCCTGATGTACAATGCACTGAATGACAGCAAAATCGTATGAGCAAGAAGTGCCAGACACTCCCGACAGGTTTCGGCCTAACCAGCATTGGGGCTCGTATTACAGGGGTCTGTATTACCGGGGGCTATATTACACAGGCAAGACATTGCCTACTGTCACTTTGATGAATGGACTGGTTCGGAAAATCGATCAGCCATTGTCTGAATATACAGCCGGGCATTATCGCAGCAACCGGTCAGAGTCGCAGTATGCAATCTGGCACCGGTAAACCGGGCAATTCGGATAAAACCCCCGATACTGACCGGGATCTATCAGCACACGAGCTTGACGAAATGCTCGGTAACGCGCGTGACGCTACGGATTTCCTGAAAGCGCTGGCACATGAAGGCCGTTTGATTATCCTCTGTCGGTTGTCCAGGGGCGAGTGCCCTGTGAGCGAACTGGAAAACATGCTGTCGGCGCGACAGGCAGCAGTATCTCAACAGCTGGCACGGTTAAGACTGGAGGGCCTGGTAACAACACGTCGCGAAGGTAAAACCATTTACTATGCGATCAAGGACGAGCGCGTAAAAAAAATGATTGATGTGGTCTACGACCTGTTTTGTAAATAGTCATCGTCAGCAAGATTTCCCTGCGTCTGCTGGTCTTACTATGCGGAGAGTCACTATGAAATTACCTCCACCGGTTTATGCCATTGCAGCAGTGGTACTGATGTGGTTTCTGAATAAATACTATCCGGTGCTCGAAACCACCCAACAGTGGCCGGTTATAGTGGGCGGTCTTATGATCCTTGTCGGTATACTGATCGATGTGTTGGCCATTGTGCAATTCAGGCAGGCAAAGACAACCATCAATCCCCTCAGGCCCGAATCGAGCACCAGTCTGGTGACCAGCGGGTTTTATGCCCACAGTCGCAACCCGATGTATGTGGGCCTACTGGTGTGCCTGCTCGGTGTTACCCTGTTATTACGCAGCCTGACACCACTGCTGGTCCTGCCTCTGTTTGTCGTTGTCGTCACTGTGTTTCAGATAATCCCCGAGGAAAAAGCACTGAGTAAGATCTTTGGCGAAGAATTTAAACATTACAAGGAAAATGTCCAACGCTGGCTGTGGTAGCGACTTAACCCGAATCTCTTCCGACGAACGCGATTAACCACAGAAAAAACCGGCTACTGTGACCACATCCATAATTTAACCACCCATTACTGAAGATCCGGGTCGCGTCGACCGATACCCTCGACTTCAGTGATGATCCGCGACAGGGCCAGCCGCCAGATGCAGATACAACTGCATCGACATCACCACTGGAGCCGGCTGCTCGGATGCCGACACTTACAAAGCTTGCATCAAAGAAACTCCAGAGAAGCTTGGCGTGCCGAACAACCGGTGTACACAAACGACGCAACAGGTACGACGCTGGAGTTGTACGCTACACAGGGAGCTTGTGGAAACACAATAATCATGGAAGAGTCACTCGCCATTTATTGACCAGACCAGGGAGGTCGCAGTTGGAGGGCGGACCCAGATCCGTCCTCTCGTTGAACCTCTCACCCCCATACCGAGGCAATAACTCGGGGTCCCGAATAGAGACAGCTGCCGAAAGATTTGACAGCATTCGATACTAACAAACTCTCAGCAACAGATCATCGCGTACAATTGCTACTCCCCCCACATGAGATGCAACCATGTTTGTAAGAGACATCGATGATTTAAAAGCCAATGGAAGTTATCGTGAAAAAGAAGGAGCCTGGTCCAGTGCCAGATATCTGCTCAGTGCAGATCAGGCAGGATTTACCCTGACGCAAACGACCGTCGCTGCCGGCACCCGTCAAACCTTCGAATATAAAAACCACAAAGAAGCCAATCTGATCATCGACGGACACGGTACTGTGACTGATGAAACCACCGGCAAAGCCTATGAATTAAAGCCGGGCACGATGTATATGCTGGATAAACACGAACGGCATACCATCGAAGCTCAGACTGATATGCGTCTGGTGTGTGTTTTTACACCCGCACTGACCGGACCGGAGACGCATGATGAGGATGGGTCCTATCCACTGCTCGCGGATCAGTAGTTTGTAAAAGGCAGTTAAGAACAAGCCGACAGTCAATGCGCTCCACCAGGTTGCCTGTCATCCGTACCGTAAAACAGCCGTAAGACAGGCAGGCTTGTAACGCTCTAAAGCAAAAAAAGCGAATCTCAAATGAGATTCGCTTTAATGATACAACCTGGATCTGGCAATGGCCTATAGCACTTAATTTTTATAAACGCCGTTGCACTACCCGATCCGTGCTATCGTTTTTCCAGGCTATCACCCGATCAAAACAATTGAAAGATCACAGAACCTCGAGCACCATTATATAGGCATCGCTGTTATCCAGATAGCCTGGAAGATCTTCCATACCCGCTTCGTATATGATCTGAACCGTCTCTCCCTTGTTGCGGCCGAGTACGGTGTTTGAAAGAAACACAGGAACGCCTTCTGCAACGCCTGCGTTTATTATAACCGCCTCATCAAAATCATCGGTACTTTCGACCAACTCACCACTTGTCCAGCTATACATGTTGTACTTCAGCTGCACCGGATCGCCAAACGCGACAACATCTCCGCTACCAGCTACAAGCGTGCGCCTGGCCGAGAAATCTGGCACAGGGCCTTCCGGCGGATTAAAGCCAGCTACATTGCTTCCGTCGGCCAGCTGAACATCAGGAAAAGCAAATGCGCTCTGAATGAGAGGGCTGCCAACTTCCTCATTATCTGTGCTGACAGTGCCGGAGGAACCTCCACCGAAGCATGCACTCAGCATAATTGCCGCACTGGCAATCAGTGCACTCCTGTTAATAATTCTGGTATTCATAGATTAACCTCAAATTGATTTACACGGGTGCAAGGCACCCGTGTTTTTTTTCTGTCAGAGTTATTCAACGATAGACGCAAGCGGTGCCATAGGCAACCAGACATCTTCCATCAAGATTGTACTGCCGTCACTCTTTGTAGCTCTTGCAAAGAACTTATAGTGCGACACAGCGAGTGAAGCTATATCGTGCGACGCGAGGGTTGAGAGCTCAGAATCATCAACGATAGTATCGCTGTTACTGTCTACCCATATCGCAAGTGATTGAAGCTCTTCACCGCTTACCTTGCCATCATTGTTGGTATCGAGTGTCGCCAGCTCGGCAAAGCCGTCTTCGTAGACTCCCGGAACATTACCAAACATGTGATTGCCGTTAATCTGACCACTTGCGTCAGCAGTAACCAGAATGCCTGCCTTTGGTCCAAACCACTGGCCAATCGCCTCTTTGATGCCATCACCATCGACGTCAACAGAGTAGTTGCCGCTGATGCGTTCAATGCGACCCTGGTTGTCAAGATCAAGTGCGATAGGAGAGATAAGCGTTCGGACACACTCTGAGAGTTCAGACTCTACGCCGTTCTCTATAGCAGTCACATAGTAGATTGATGTTTGATCAAATCCATAAGCTGTACCATTCCACTCAATTTCGTAGTTACCAACCAAAACAGAAGGAAATATTCTGGGATCTACATCATTGCCAATGAGGAACTTATGGGTACGGTCATCAGAGAATACAGTAGTAACCAGTTTTCTATGGATATCAAAAAGGTTATAGCTGCTTGCAAACCCGAACTCTGTAGCGCTGAATACGTCAACACCACCGTTATGGGTATTACCACGAGTTTCCACACGGCAAAGCGGTGCGTCTGGCGCCGCTGGTGGTGCTGGCGGAATAACCTCTATCAGTTCTACGAATATAGTGGCTGTGTCATAGGATCCACACAGGCCGCGAATACCGTAATCGATCGAGAAGGTGCCGGGCTTTGTTGTATCTGAAACAGTAATCGTCTGCGATGCAGGGTTATAGACAACCAGACCGGGCACATTGTGACCATGTATGTTAACCTCGCTTACACCACCGTCACAGGCGTGATCATTGTCAAGAAACGCTACGTCGAAGTCTTCACCAACAAAATTTTGCTCATAGTCGTCATTCGCAATTGTCGGTTCAAGTACCACCGGCAGCTCGCTGTATCCAGCATTTACATTTTCGATAGTACATGCAGAACCGGTATCGACGCTACGTGGCAGAGCAAACCGGTTGGTCAGTCCATCGGCATCAATGAAGCTGCTGCCATGCTCGGGACTTGCCGATGCGACAGTTGGCTCATGCCCGTCAGGAGTCGTAAACTGAACCTGGTAGTCGCCTTCAACCAGACTTCCAAAAACGTAGTTACCGTAATCATCGGTTCTGACTGACGAGACTTGATTGCCGTGAGAATCAAGTAGAACAGCGTAAACGCCTGCCAGCGGGGCGTCATTGTTATTAAAGATACCGTCGCCATTCCTGTCTTTCCAGCTTGTACCGCAAACAACGTAATCTGCAGGTGGCATCACCGGAGGAACCGCAACATAAGGTGCGTCAACTCTATCGATGTCAGCAGCAGTTTCCGTCAGGCATATCTCAGACGTTACACCATCGGCATTAGCGTCATTGTCGCCGCCTGCTGCGCCCAGCATTAATGTCGGATCAGCCGAATCGAAGCTAATGGTATAGCACGCATCGACATCAAGGTGACCAAAGTAGTATGAACCGTCTTTATCGGTAGTGGTCTGTCCTACAACATTGCCATCCAGGTTCAGAGCAACTGAAGTGCCGTGGATTGCCGCCTCGGAAGATGTGTACAGTGAATCTCCATTTTCGTCAAACCAGGTGATGCCGGATATCGACCCTTTAGTGGGTTCCGCAGGAGGCGTGGAATCGATCAGTACGCAGTCCTGGAAGCCCGAACCAGGCTCGCCATAGATACCAATGGCCGCCAGACCAGCATTCGGCGGTGCCTGCAAGGTTACCGAGTGAGCACCTTTTCCATCCTCATGGATTTCAGTCGATCTTGTCGCCAGCGTAACCGTGTCAGTAGGATCGAGGAACGCCAATGTGATACTTGCGAATTTAACAACTGATACACCGCAAGTCATGGTGTAGGTAGTGCCCGGTATTGCCGGTGTAGTGCGGTATGCACACCCGCCGGCATCGAGGTTAGTGATGTCAATGCCAGTTGAGTCTGAATCGCATACCGTCCAGGGCGTGGTATGTCTTGATTCAGTAATCAGATCATCATTTACTATATCATTAGAAAATGAAGGCAATGCTGTCAGGAGGCCGCAGAACGCGACCCCCCACATGGCTGGTTTACAAAAATTGGTCATAAGATATCCTTCATAAGCTTTTAACTATTCAAGCTGTTGGAGAGACGCACAACAAACTGCTCGCCTTCCTAATGGCTAACGGCGACCAAAATTTTTTGTTTAAAAGCAATCGATTGACATCACCTCTTAAGGGGCATTATTCGACTAAATTACTGGTGCTTTACGGTGCTGCTGGCGGCAAGAGCTGTTAGTGTGGCGGGTTTTCCTCCTGCTTTATCTGTCTGCAGGCAATCGCGTTTTAATTCTTCTTTAGCAAATTCAATCATCTATAAACAGTTCGCCGAGATGACTGATATCCTGGCACGACAATGATTAACTAATGTAAATTCCGGAAAACTCTTTTTCCCGGCATCAGGCACAGGAGAAAAAACACGGTGAGCCACGATAGTCCTCCAAGCCCCGTGCGACCCTGCTCACCCTGAACCTGCCACAGCCAGGTGGAACTGGTTGTGTGAAGCCCGTCTGTTACCCTTGCCGTAATAGTGTAATTGCCGTCGCGCTGAGAGGACCCGCTGAACCTGCCGTTCGGATCCATAACAATGCCGGACGGAAGTCCGCTCACAGAAAATGTCAACTTATCGTCATCCGGATCATTTGCCTGCAGCGATAAATCTATACTCTCTCCGGAGTTAATTACTACAGCGGGCGGTGTGAATAATTCAGGCGGGGCGTTCTCTATGATGGAGTCGCGGCCTGACGCCATGAGGTTTCGGGCCTGCAGTGTAAAGCCATCCCAATGGGAGTGCATGAGATGACGGTCTTCGTTGCGTGGCACATGATGAAAAGAGATTCGGTGCCAAATGACTATATCCTGATCAACTATTGATTCATCGTTAATAAACTGAAGAATGTCATCAGCGCAGTCGGGATAGAAATTCGCATTTTCGTTAATGAATCGCTCGCAGTCATTTTGCTTTGTGACAAAGAAGTCGAATTCACTGAACGCTTCAGTGTCTGTACGCTGATGTCTGTGGCCATACTGCAGTGGCTCGATAACATAGCCCGGGGCTCTGGCAATATCTGCGCTTGCTCCGTCAGTGCCTGCCCTATCTGTGCCCACCCCGTCAGTGATATACCAGGCCAGCATTGCCTGAGGGTCAATTTTCTTTGCCGCCTCTTTTGTCAGAGGTGTGACCAAACGCGCCCGTCTGCCATCAGAACCGAGTGGGTAAGACACTTCATTGACCTGATCATCTGTGGCACTGTCACCAAGATCCAGATCTATGCGCCAGTAATAGACGTGAGTATGATTTAGCCAGTGCTTATCAGGCGAGCCTTCAAGCTCGCGCCCGTATAGTGAGTCTGCGTCAGAAGTGCTTCGTTGCAATGCACCGGCGGCGCCAATGGATGGACTGATAGATCCGTCATCATGAAACGCCCAGTTGACAAGATAGGAATACGAGCCCACCTGCGATACCGAGAGCAAGGTTAAGGTCTGTGCCAGCTGCGAATTGCTTGTGGCCTGCTCAGCGCCTGTACTTGAAACTGTCTTACATAAACCGGCGCGACCATTGATCTCAATCAGTTCGCCATTTGGACATTCACTCTCAAACAGCGTGCTGATGTAACCACCACCAAGACCAAACTGCGTCACATCGTTATAGGTAATCTTACCGTCATCATAGGTGACATGCAGCTGGGCAAGACGCATTGAACTGGCCACACGTGTGGTGATATTGTCAGCAGCGTTGAAATGAACCTCACTGAGTACGATGTTCTCACGTCGCTTTGACTCCCAGCACATATCCCAGCCCGCACCGTTTTCAAAAGTAACCGAGATCGATTGCTCAATCGGACAAGGCAGTGAATTGGCATGAGACGCCGGAGCGTGTAACAAAATACAACAGTGCAACACAAACACCATAACCGCTTTTAGCACCATCCACCGGCTGTTGCCTTGTAATTGATTGATAATCACTGTTGTTCGTCCAGCACCCACTGCTCGTCACTGTGTATAACGCTTGCCTGTGGTTTATCAGGCGGGCCGAACGGGGAATGGGCAGACCAGTCGAATGGTACCAGGCTAAAATTTATCTCGAATGCATTGATTTGCGGATAGTCGCCCGCATCCGGTACAAAGTGACGCGCCACCGAAAACCACACCACAGGATCGCGGTGCTCGAGTGACTCTTCATCAACATAGCCCGTAAGGTCATCTTCACATTCCGGGTACACCAACTGATTACCTGAAGAGAGCTGTTCGCAATCGTTCTTGCGGGTGACAAAGAGATCGAACTGCGACCAGGGAGTATCATTATAGTGCGCCCGGTAACCCGAGGTCCGGGGATCGAGGTAGTATCCTATACGCGTTATGTTGTTATTAGTGCCACTGGAATAGCTCTCGTCACTGATGCGCCAGCCTCGAAAATTTTCACGCAATACAGAACGTGCAATCTCCTCGCGTAACGGTGTAACCCGCATCGATCGGGTCGTCTTGTCAATCGTTCCGGGCTGAAACTCAATCTCGTCTACAAGGTCGTTGTCCGCAGTGCCATTGATATTAAAATCCAGTCGCCAATTGACCAGCATCGTCGCCGTTGCCGCTAACGGCAGCTGCTCGTGAACTGCAACGCCGAAACGTGAGTCAGTGGTGAATCGGGACAGCTTACCGGTCAACGTCATCGACGCGGTAATCTCTCCATCTTCACTGAGATTCCAGGCTTGTTTATAGATATTGTTATCAATTTTTGACCACGATTGCAGTATGACTTCACGCCTGCCAAACGAATCACCGCCACGTACCTTTGTCATTAAATTACGATAGCGCGATATCATGCATATCTGCTGTTCGTCAGGCTGTGTCAGTAACTCTCCATCATCACAGGCAATCGGCTTTACAAGGTGGCTACCTCCCAGACCAGACTCACTTAGCACATGGGTTGGATCGGTATCTTCATCGTATTTGATCAACACCTGTGCAACGGACGCGCTATCCAGTAGTCGTATAGCGGGTTGATCCGGCGCACCATACAACACATCACTTAGTACAAGACCGGCGTGTTCATCAATGTGCCAACACATATGCCAGCGCGCGCCACTTTCAAACGGCACCTCTAACACACTGGAATTCTCCACCGCGCAGTCATTCGCGCCGGCAGACACACTGAACAACAGACACACAACAAAAAACAGACAATACTTCACAATGGAAGATCGGTGAAAACCTCACCGGACACCAGATTCACGACAGGGTCAATAGTCAGGCTGTCGCGGTTTATCGAATAGAGAGAAAACAGCGCACAACGCTGTAAATGGCAACCACTGGATGCGCCTTGCTCGTGAGAGCCCGGTACCCATACGGACACACGCGCATCAGTCAGTGCCAGCAAATCCGCCGACGGCGTCAGCTGCAGATCACCCAGCTCCTGCAGTACGTGTTGCCGTAATCCGGTGTTGTTCCATAGCAACCAGTTCGCATAGTCGATCTCGATGTCAGATAACGGCAGATGTGCGCTGTCGATATCCTGAATACTGACAAGCGCTCCCAGCTGTACATCGACAATTCGCCGTTGAGCCGACTGCGAGTCGTAATCGTAAGTAAAGATTTCAGCCAGACGTCGATCCGACTGCGCCTTTTTTTGCTCTACGAGTTCTACAAATATCACCTGCGTGCCGAGTGCATGGATCGATGTCTGTTGCAGAGTTGTTCTATCTGCGCCCGCAACAGACGTCGGGAGTTGCAGATCTGCACTTGTGGTTATTTCCGCAAGCTCAATCGCCTTTGAAATTTCACCTGGACTGAGTGCTTCCTGCCAGGCAGCAGCGGCTGACAGGTGCAACGAAACCAGCCCGACCAGCATGACGTAAAGCGCACGATTACAGAGCATTGACGTGTCGACATTCACTGCAAAATTGCCTTCATAAACTCGTACTTGGTTGCAACGACAACGGCCTGCCATAACGCTGTAGCACACGTCTGTGGCAATACAGGCTCTGCGGTCCGGATTCCGGGCGGCGAGGAATCTGACAATCCGCAAACCGTATGCCAACGACTGAGCCGGCGGCAGAACGCGGTCAGACGAGAACAACCATTCACACGGCGACCCCCGTGGATAGCGCTGTCTGTGTTTACCGTCTGAACATTGAGAAGTATCCTGTGTCAAAATTTCATCCATTTCTGCATGCTCGTGACTAAACTTGAAGACTCAACAACTTGATGAAATACCACATGCACTCACTAGACGGGTCTCCCCCTGATGACTGATACCCGCCCGCTGCCAGCGTCCAGACAGATACTCGTGTTGCTCGGTATTCTGATACCCGTGGCTCTGCTGGGCTGGGCACTGGTCTGGCGCGACAGCGTCGATTCAGCCGATATCAATAAAAGACACCGCTCGGCATCGCCGGTAGAAGTGGCGCAGGCGAACCTGAAAAGCCTGCCCGTCGAACTGGAGGCATTCGGCACCCTGCGCGCATCTCGATCCCTGTTGCTGACAACTGGCACCAGTGGTCGTGTCGCCAGTGTGACGTTTCGAGGCGGCCAACAGGTTGCAGCAGATGAACCTCTGATACTGCTCGACGATTCTATGCAAAGCGCAAACCGCGACGAAGCCAACGCCAACCTGCGCCAGGCAGAACTGGAATTGCAACGCGCGCTGAAGCTGAAGCAAACCAACGCCGGCTCCCAGCAGGCAGTCGACACCTCGCGCGCCCGCGTCGCTGCAGCACAAGCGGCGCACTACAGAAATGCCAAACAGTTTGCCGATCGCACATTGTCAGCGCCATTCGCCGGCACCACCGGGTTACCCATGGTAAGCGTTGGACAGTACATAGAATCGGACACCGTCGTTACCTCCCTCGACAATCTTCAATCCATGACCGTTGATTTCGATGTGTCCGAAGCATCCTATCCACTGGTCGCAAACGGACAATCCGTGCAGGTACAAACAGTCGCCTACGGCGACACCCTGTTCACCGGCAGCATCACCGAAGTCGATAGCCGCATTGACGCTGACAGCGGCACCTTCAGCGTGCGGGCGCAACTGCCTAACGAGCAACAAAAACTGCGCGTTGGCATGTGGGTACACGTGGTGCTGAATCTGGGAGACCAGCCTGCACTGCTGGCACCCGAGGAATCCATCATCCCGCGTGGCACACGCACCTTTGTGATGGCGGTCGAGGGCGAGCAAGCCCGCGAATACGAGGTACAAACGGGTCGACGACTGGATGGCATGGTCGAAATCGTCAACGGTCTGCAACCGGGCGCACTGCTGATTACGCAAGGACACGCCAGATTGAAAAATGGTGCTGCTGTGGCACTGCAAGGAGCCCCGGACAACAACAGCGACAAGAACGCCGGCACCGGCTCGACCACGCCAGCTACGGACCACACCCGCACTGGTGAAACTTGAGCCCGTCTGAGCTGAGTATCCGTCGGCCGGTACTGGCGGCCGTAGTGAGCCTGCTGCTGGTCGTATTCGGCCTGGCCGCGCTCGATCGAATTTCGGTTCGCGAGCTACCGGATATTGACGCTGCCGTAGTGACGATCTCAACCAGCTATCCCGGCGCCTCTCCCGGTGCGGTCGATACAGCCGTCACTGAAATAATCGATGCCGCAGTCGCAGGAATCGCTGGCATAGATTCGATTCGATCCAACAGCCAGTTTGCTCGATCCCGCACCGTACTCGAGTTTGTGCCGGGCTACCCGATGGAGGCGGCAGCCAACGATGTGCGAGACGCAATCGGTGCTGTGCGCTCACGCTTGCCGGATGATGCCGATGAACCCAGAGTCATAAAAAACGACAGCGACAGTGATCCGGTCATGCGACTGGCAGTCACCAGTTCCATATCAGATGCTGCCGCCATCACCGATTATGTCGAACGCAATATCGCTGATCGAATCAGCACCGTCGATGGTGTCGCGAGCGTCAGTGTCTATGGCAAACGCTCCGGAGCAATGCGCGTCTGGCTTGACAGAGTAGCAATGGCAGCACAGCAGGTTACCGTTGAAGATATAGAAAGGGCGCTGCGCAACACCAGTGTTGAGCTGCCTGCCGGACAATTGAGCTCACAGATGCGGCAATTCGCCGTGCGTCTGAACAGCCGGATTAATTCGCTCGAAGAATTCAATCGTGTGGTGATTATCGACAAAGGCGGCCAGCCGGTAAGACTGGGCGATGTCGCGCGTATCGAACGCGGTGTAGTCAATGTGAATGCAATCGTTCGTAACAACGGTCAGAACGCAGTCGGCATCTCGGTCATCAGGCAATCTCAATCCAACACGATTGCCATATCCAACGCGGTGCGCGAGGAGCTGCGTCTCATCGACCCGACCTTGCCAGAAGGCATGAGTATTCATGTTGGATCCGACGATGCGATCTTTGTTAAAGCATCCATCCGTGAGGTCATTGTCGCCTTGCTGCTATCACTGCTGCTGGTGGTACTGGTGATCTTCGTCTTTTTGCGCTCGGCGCGAGCCACGTTGATTCCCGCGATAACCATACCGGTCTCACTGATCGGGTCATTCGGACTGATCTACCTGCTCGGCTTTTCGATAAACGTGCTGACCCTGCTGGCCCTGTTACTGGCCATTGGCCTGGTAGTCGACGACGCCATCGTTATGCTTGAGAACATTGAACGTCGTCGGGCACAAGGCGAGTCACTGCTGCAGGCCTGTGTACTTGGTGCCAGACAGGTTACGTTTGCCATCATTGCAACCTCGGTCACGCTGATCGCAGTATTCCTACCTATCTCCTTTATGCAAGGCGCGGCCGGCCGATTGTTTGCCGAGTTCGGCTATGTACTGGCCAGCTGTGTGGTGGTTTCAACGCTTGTCGCTCTAACTGCCTGTCCGGCACTCGCGTCGCGTATTCTGAAGCGCGACGAAGACACCAGCGCAACTGCTAATGCCACTCTCGGCACCGCTTCTATTGCTACGGATATTGCAACGCAAAGCGAACACACAAACGGCTCACCGACGCCGGTACATAACCCCCCTGTCGCGAATAAACCCGCTACAAACAACGCGACCCTAACTGGCGAAAACTCATTAAACAACCAGAGTAGCCGGCTACACCGGGGCTATCAGTTTGCACTTGAGGTCGCGTTGCGGATGCCGCTGGTGGTGGTGGTCTGTGCATTACTTTTTTCCGCTGGAGGCTGGCTGGTCTACCAGTCTCTGGAACGCGAATTAACACCATCCGAAGACCGGGGCGTTTTATTTGTTCCACTGACCACTCCGCTGGGCAATACACTCGACAACACCAGCAAGCTGGCACTTGAATTCGAAACCCTGCTGACACCTTTGCAGCAGGAACTCGGTGTCGACACTATTTTTAGCTACACCGGAGGCCGCGGTCGCACGCATCGATCATTTATCGTATTGCGACTGTCACCCTGGGAAAAACGAGAACTCAACCACAGCGAAATTACGCAGCGTATAGCGCCACTGGCCAACTCACTGGCCGGGGCCAAAGGCCGCCCGTTTGGCCCGAATGGACTGGGGTTACGAGGCAGCCGCACACCGCTGCGTGTCGTTGTTGGCGGACCGGATCTGGCCTCGGCACAAGGCTATGCCGAAACCCTGCTGGACGAGGCCAGCGACAACCCGGGTCTGTTGAATCTGGCAATGAATGCCGAGCCCAATGTTCCCCAGGTTACTGTCAGCATTGACCGGCCACGAGCCGAAGAACTGGGTGTCAGCGCCAGCACAATAGCCACCACATTACAGGCATTTTTAAACTCTCGCGAAGTATCGACCTTCCTCGAACGTGGCCGCGAATACCCGGTCATACTGCAAGCGGAAGCGCAGGATCGCAGAACCCCCGATGACATTCGTCGGTTGTTGGTTCGCAGCGAAAAAACCGGACAGTTGCTGCAACTCGGAGAAGTTACGAATATCACCGAGGAGGCTGCGTCCTATCAGCTCAATCGTTTCAATCGCAAGTCATCGGTCACCGTCACTGGCTCCTTGCAGGAAAACTATTCAATGGGTGCCGCCATAAACTATATTCGCCAACTCAGTGCCGACACTCTGCCACCTGATGCAACCATCAATTTTGGCGGCCAGGCAAAGCAGTATCTGGAAACGGCGAGCGGCATGGCTCTGGTATTCGCATTGGCGCTATTGATTGTCTATCTTGTGCTGGCCGCACAGTTTGAAAGTTTTGTACATCCCCTTATTATTATGCTTAGTGTACCGCTGGCGTTGGCGTGTGCCGTCTACGCGTTGTGGCTAACCGGCAATACGCTCAATATATACAGCCAGATCGGATTTGTCCTGTTGGTCGGACTGATGGCCAAAAACGGTATATTGATTGTGGAATTTGCCAATCAGCTACGCGACAGAGGCCACAGCGTACATGAAGCCATTTTACAAGCCAGTGTTGTACGACTCAGACCCATTCTAATGACAGTTATATCCACTGTGCTCGGCGCACTACCACTGGTACTGGCAACCGGCGCAGGTGCCGAGAGCCGCTACGCCATCGGCGTGGTGATCATAGCCGGACTGGCACTCGCCTCATTGATGACCCTGTTTCTAACACCGGTACTCTACAACCTGCTGGCCGGTCTTGTCGCACCACGGGCAGCTATGGAACGGCAGCTGGTTACCGAGCTGGGACACTAAGCAGGTTTGAGCCAGGTGAATTCTACAAAGACGTCATGGTGGAAGTCTCTATAAAAAACACCTGACCCTCGAACTCTATAACTACCTATCAACTACGCTATACAACTAGGGCCTAAACGCACTCGGGCAAAGCTGGCAAGGCATCTAACGCCGGGTACTCGAATCTTGTTTCCAGCCTTGGATCTTCACTCACCAACACGCCCCCCTCTATAACGTAACTGGAAAAAATCACATACCCGTTGTCAGGATTGTCCGGGTCATATTCCTGTTCATATATACCACCCGGGTACACTGTTATGGTTTCTGGAAAAGCACTTAAACATGCATCGGGACTATCCACAGTACCACGTTCCAACTGATAGAAGACTCCCTGCCCGTTTGCATCGAATCGCTGGTAGGCGAAAAAGTTATCTTCCGGGCTTGAAAAGTCCCACAGTCCGGCGACAGCAGAAGAATCACTACTGCCCTGCAGTGGATGGCTGAAGCTGTCAACCTGCCTGAATCGCAGCGATGGGTTGAATTCGAAATCAATCATATCGGCAAAATATTCCGGCGCTGTTTTACAGGTGGATTCGCGTACCACGCAATCCCCGCGCATCAATGTGTCATTGTTTGCCAGTGCAAAGAGTGTATAGCGATCGCGTGCCGCCAGCACATCGAATTCCTCTTCAAGCAAATCAGCGCCAGAGACTATCTCTTGCTCATCACGACTGGTAAAGACGTTTAACGCGTAGTCACCGAAAAACGTAGTGAAGGGATTCGGTTCAGGCACAAAAGCTGTGCGCTGAAGCAATTCCACGTCGCTCGGGCCGGCACAAAAATCATTCAGAAACAAAAAGTCCGTTGTATTTGCAGTGGCCCCCGTAACAGTAATTTGTTGCAGGGTACTGCCCGTATCGTCACGCAAGATACAACCGGATTCGTAGAGGCCGGCAAAATCGCCAACCCCTTCAATTGCAGCTGAAAGAGAAGGTTTGGGCGAGAAGCTTGTTGAACCAAAGCTGTCCGATCTGTTTTCAATTGATAGGCTACCCGGCGAGAAGTGCAAGCGATTCTGATCAAACCCGATCAGTCCAAACCTTTGCTGTCCTGTTGCAACCCCGTCACGAAATACAGCAGACTGTGATATCTGAGTGACTTGCGTGTCTATTTCCCACGCCGCCTGACCGAGGGCAACCTCGTTGCCCAGAGTGTACGCATAGATACGAACAGGAAAAGACAGACCCACCGGTACGCCACTGCAATTGCTGTCAGTATACTGATGTACATCCTGCGCGATGATGTCTTCATCTATTGCCAGTATTGTTCTTATGTAGTCATTCCCGCTGGCCACACACTCGCTGTGCCAGGCCCCGATAATACTGTCAGCAGCAAGATCTCCATCTACTGGCTGCACATCTGACGCTACCTCTTCTGATGGTATCTCGTCTTCTGATGGTAGTTCGTCATCTGGCAACTCATCCAGTACTGGCACGTCTTCCGGCAGATCACTCACTATGGGAGTAGTCACTTCTGTATCAGAGACACGACAGCTTCGATTGTTCTCCCAGCCCCATCCATCACCATCAGGATCAAATTCTGCTGATGTGCAAGTTGGAAAGCTCGCTTCAGTTATGAGGCATGAAGTATTGTTTTCCCAACCCCACCCATCACCGTCTGGATCGCTATCGGTATATCTACAGGTCGGTGTCTGATTAGCAGACCTTACCTCACAGGATTGATTGTTCTCCCAACCGAATCCGTCACCATCTGAATCAGATGAGGGTGACACACAAGCAGGTAACACAGCAAATGCCGGCGCACCTGGAAGATACAGGGCAAGGGTGAATACAACAGACGTTACAACACGATAAAACATAGATAATGCTCCTTTTATCAAAATAGATTGATCCTTCAACACCAACAGACTATCAAAATCTCGAAAGCAAACTATACGTGACCTCTGCACGTATTTTTAAACTAATGAATTATGCTCCGTGGTCTGAAAATACATACCGTCTTTTTCAACACCAGATTCAATACCGGAGCGCTCAGTGAGTACAGGCGTTACCCGTCACAGTCAGTCCCTTCACACATGACACGCCACGTTTGTCGAACACCTAACTGATATTCCTCAGTCCCAAGCGTACGCTACTCATGGACCAGTCACTATCACCTAAACCAGCTATTTTTGCCACTTGTAGTGAGCACAATAGCCAGAGGATCCAAACAGTTGTACAGAAAGCGATAAACCACGTTGAAACAACTTCCTATGCACAAGCCAGACAAGCTTCAGATTTTGCATGGCGCCCCTCCCTGCTATCGCTGTGTCAGACGCACCTTCTTATGCTTCTGCGGTAAATCTATATCGACTCACCGTGAAAGCCCGCCATGGCTCAGCCCCAGTCCTGAGACGATGTAGACGCATCAGCAAGCGGCGGCTTGTCGAACGCGACATGTTCTCCAAAGTGTACTACCTTGTTTCGCCAGCCGCTGATCGATTCACTGGTGAAATGATAGTCAGGCGCATTAGTTTCGATGTGATCACGGCTTGCAACATAGGCCTGCGCAGTTAACAAGGTAGAACTGCGCTGCACAAGATCCCACATAAAGTAATGATGCGGCACTATTACCTTCGCTGCCAGTTTGCTGGCTATGTCGTCCGCTTGTTCATAAGACAGAATATGCATTGACGCATCTATGGGTAACAGTGCAATGTCCACGTTGCCGAGCATTTCCCAAACATGTGGATTGGGATCTATACGGTTATCGCCCCAGTGCATAATTCGCATACCGCCAGTTTCAACAGTGATTATCGTATTGTCGAACTGACGCGGATTGTTTGGTGGTCGCGCATCAATTCCGGCGGTTTTAAGATACATTTCGGGCCAGTCGTAAAAACTACCCGGTGGCGCCACGCTGCAGTGTTTGTCAGCGATACATGTGATCTTCACGTCACCGAATCGGTATTCACCGATTGGACGGTCCAATACAACATGCGCATCCGGCTGATGCACGCCGTCGTGATCAAAATGTGCGTGTGTCGAGCAACAAATATCGACCGGAACAACGGGAAAGTCACCACGATACCAGTCCCACTTACCCGACGGGTGATTGCGCCACGGATCAATCATCACAGTAATACCTGATGGTGACTGAATGCGAAAGCAGGAAGCGCCGAAATACGATAACTGTACTTCACCACCTGGTATCTCACTGACCGGATTGGCCTGCAATTCAATCATCCGGTTGTGATTACTATTACGCTGCCAGGTGTGCATACCATCATTCATTCGTGACATTGTCTCTCCGAGTACCGATATCCGGCCTTGTGATTAAACATCTGAAATTTAGTCTACTTCAAAATCCAGCGTCACCCCAATGGGTCTGCACGTTTACACAACGGCACCCTATTCCATGCGACGTCTCAGTGGTCGTTATCCGGCTCTCAACTAGTTGCCGGCTAGCGGCCATTGCAACAAACTCGATTTCCAGACCCAACCGTATACGCAAACCACCAACAGGTTACCGGTACTTGATATCTCCAGCCACCTGTACGATCCACTCGGGGACTTTGGCCAGGGAATTATTCCGCTTGTTACACGCCACTTGCCATGAGTCTGGCTTTTTTTGATGAACCGGCAACAGTATCGATGCACAGACAGATGTCAATGTACATAACGTTGCCGGCCGGTTTTTCGCCTTACCACAAGCAGACCGGGAAGCCCTGTCAATGAGCAATTCACTACATGTCTGTGGCTACACCCTGCTGGATACAAAATTAAACAGAGATAGTGAACTTGTAAAAATTTTGCATGCTAATGTACAAGCTGCCGCAGAAATACGCCCGTGCTAAGGTTACCATCTGAAACGTTTGGCATGGTTTTCCGCTCATAGTTTACAAGAGATCCTTTTAACGTGAAAATTCAACGAGCTACGAATTGCTTATTTGCACTTCTCATTGTTAGCCTTACCGGCTGTGGTTCCTCGGGTAGCTCCTCGAGTAGCGAGCCTGATACGCTGGGCGTCGGCAGTACCGGACCGGGCGGCGGAACTGTGTTTGCATTTTTCGATGACACCAATACCAGCGGACTGGAGATGTTCCCTGCTGTAATAGGTGAGGCAGCCTGGGGCTGCGAGGGTGTTGTGGTGGATGCTGTCAGTGTGAACGGACCTTCGAACGGAGTCGGTGCGCCTTCAGGCACAGTATCCAGTGAAATCATACGCACTGCCAATACCACTGGAATCTGCTTTGCTGCCGCAGCGCAACTCACCTTCGAGTTCACCAATAACGGTTTTAACGACTGGTATCTGCCATCAACAGATGAACTGGTGAGCATTCGAGACCTTGGTCTCCTGCCAGGTGGCCAGGGCGATGCATTCTGGTCATCCACGGAAGACACGCAGTTGAACGCCTTTACCGTTATCATCCAGAACGAAGCCAATGTTCTGGACAACGGTGAACCTTCGACAACCGATAAATCAGTAGTAACCAACGTGGTTGCGATCAGAACATTTTAAAAAAACCTATCGCCGGATACCTGAAAGGCTCGGGACAACTCTTCCTGGCCGTCACATAGATATCTGCACTTTTTCTGCATGGCTCCTTCTGCATGGCTCCTTCTGCATGGCTCCGAGTCAAATCATCCGAAACCAGGCCAAAAAAAACCCAAACATTCGCCTCAAATGAATGGGTTCATCTTGCGTGGTGAATTTGATATGTTTATATAGCTTCAGGATCGTAAAATCAGTGCCGAGCCACTGGCGACTAATAGAACTGAGATAAAAATCTTAAATGTGGAAGCCGGTATCTCTCGATGTACGCGACCGCCACAATAAAGCCCCAGGGCGAACGGCGGGAGCGCCATCAATAACATGACGAGGAACTGTCGGTTTAACAGACCCAGACCAAATACAAACACGACTATCCGAACCATACCGTCGACCAGAAAATAACCGGCAAAGCTCGCACGGAATGCTTCTTTCGACAGCGAACGCATGTTCAGATATATCACGTAGAACGGCCCGCCGGTGCCAAACAATGTACCGATCAAACCACCCAGCAAGCCAAACGGTAATGCCATTAGCACACCGCCACGCAGGTCTGGTGCGGGCAGGAGCTGGTAGATCGCAAACAACAGTACGAACACACCGAGCGACTTGTTCAGAACACCAGCCTCCACCGAATTGAAGAAAAACAACGCCAGTGCAATTCCGACCAGGGTCGCCGGTAGCAACGGTATCAGCACAGACCAGCTAATACTCTTTCGATTAGACACACCTTGTGCAGCTGAACCCAGTAGATCGAGCAACACCACGATCGGCACAACGGTTTTCAAAGGGAACATCAAGGCGAGCAATGGAATCGAGATTAAACCCGACCCAAACCCTGCAATACCACGTACCAAATAGGCGAAAAACAAAATCGCAAACCCGATAACCATTTCCGTTGATGTGATCATCGGCTACTATTCGTGTCGTTGTTGAGTGCGGCGATGTAACTGCGTCAGAGCAATTACGTCAGGGACGTCTATTCCAGATTCTCACCAGATGACGTCCGCGCTCGGCTACCTCAAGATCCGTAAACTCAGCACGCGCATGAACCAACCACTGGTTGTTTACATACTGCAACTGACCTGCCTGCAACGCAAAGGGCTTGATTGCCATAGCTATACAATCGTCTGGCAGAGGCACGTAACTACGCCTTCCGATCTCAGACCCGGCCAGCTGCCGCCAGCTGTCGATATGTTGGCTCCAGGGACAGTGGTTATTTGTTTTGTTCGGAGTTTCGTTAGAAGTTCTATCAGCTTCCACTGCACCAGGTACTGATGGCGATACTATCGAGGCATTCACTTGTGGTTTTCTCACACTACTTTCAAAAACACCCGGAATCTTATCATGTTGACAGGTTGTTACAATACGATTCTGACCATTCAAAGTTTTTTTGATCCTTTCACCACAAAATAAACCCGCCTCGTTAAACAAAGAAGATGATTGCCGCTACTCCTCTTTATCTATAATGACTGTCATTTTAATTGTTTAATTGATGAAACAGGGCGAATGATTAATTATTCACTCGTTGAATACTCACACTACATCACCCCATCGAAGTCACTCGCAGCCGAACTCAACGGCTTGCGATTGATCGTGTGCACCATTTTGAGAAGGCGCGAGATAGCGTTTCTGTAGTCTCGCTTGTCGGTCTCAGTGTAGTGGTGAGAAAGCTGCGCATTTCGATGATCCGACTGGACATCATTGACTTGCGGAAACTTCTGCGGCGACTTTTCAAGTTGTCGTGCAAACAGAGTTCCGCTCATGATCTGAAACCGATTCATTTTGACTCGCTCAATCTCTGTTTGATGATCTTGCAGAAACTTTGTAG
>CAYMVV010000020.1:0-74432 GCA_964393885.1 uncultured Granulosicoccaceae bacterium
ACAGGTCCTGTCGGTTCACTCGATACCATCTACAAAATAGTACCTGCTGAGTAAATGCCGTCTGCAGAGTACTGCGGTAAACTCGGTACCCTGAAGTCGTGCTGATGAAGTCGTAAATCTCTACCCGCAATTTGCGGGTAGATGTCTAACCATTTTCACTGATGACAAGTGCCATTCCATTGAAATACACGAGCCACTTTCTCTTTGTTTTAACTCTATTTGTACTAACACTATGCTCGCGCACAACAGCCCTTGCCGACAACGCGGTCAGAGGGGCTGAAATATATAAGCAGTGTGCTGCCTGCCATAGTATCGGTGAAGGCGCAGCACATGGCGTTGGCCCCACGCTGAACCATGTTTTCGGACGCGTTGCCGGAACCGCAGATGGTTACCCGACCTACTCGGAAGGCATGATTGCCCGAGGCCAGGCAGAGCAGAAAAATGTCTGGCAGGAGAAAACACTGTACAAATTTTTGGCAAACCCGGCCAAGCGCGTGCCAGGTACAACGATGGCTTTTTCCGGTTTGAAAACCGAGAAAGAAATAAAAGATCTACTGGCTTTCCTCATACAATTCTCCCCCGCTTATGAGCCGAAGTCTCGCAAGGTGGTTAGCGCTGAAAAGATAGCCGCGTCAACCCTGCCGCCTCCCCCCTCTGGTGACTCTGTGGAGGAAAACCCGGAGTTTACAGAAGAGTTCATGGCCATGGCAGATGCAATTGCCGGCGGCGGGGATTTGTGGGGCAAACAATGCCGCCATTGTCATGGTAACTCTGCCTATCCAGGCAAGGCGCCCAAACTGAAACCTGCTGGCTACCAGCCAGATTTCGTGTTTGATCGCATAACCAACGGCTTTAAAAAAATGCCCGCATGGAAGACAGTATTTACCCTGGAGGAGCGCATGCAAATTGTCGCCTATATTATGAGCGACCGTTTCTCTCCCTAGACGACGCGCGATGAACAACAACCGGCATAACTGGGTCAACAACTGAAGTAGCCACTGAAGTAACGCGGATTTGTCAGGTATTTATTCACACATCCCAAAAGACTCGGCAGAATCAAAGACCATTGGGTCGGGAATATCCAACGGTAGCGATGTTTTCTTGAGTGCCAGTCTGTTTTTAATAAACTCTATTGTGTTTTCTACATTGGAAGTTTGAGGTATTTCCAGAGAAATTATCACACTGTTCTCTGTCGAAGCGGAGTTAATACTTTTTACTAGTTGCAATGATTGTAAAATCTTCTCTACCGGCCTTGTTACGTCCGATTCATTTTCCTCTGCTGAGCGACCCGGTGATTTGTAACAGAGGACTATACTATGGTGACTCTCATTTAACTCCCGGCTGTCGCTGCAACCAAAAATAGAAACAATTGCAACAAGCAGGCAATACAGGACTTTTTTTTCATTGATCGCCGAATGCTTCTTTGCCTCCAGCACAAAAATGCTACCAAACCAGGCTTTTTTTTCGACAGGGTTGCCCTGCCAAACGTACCTTAAACTTTGTATCTGCCGCCTTTGAATCAGAGCATTGCTGCCTGTGTATGGCAGCAATCAGCCGTATGAATAAAACCATTAAATCAGCTACGCGCAAAGACATGGTCAAGCACCAGTTGCTTGAACTGTGTTGACTCAAGCTGTCCTTCCGGCAGAAGCTCAGCATTGGAGCTGATGACTACCGGTCCGTGCTCAGGGTCATCTGTAGGGCGACCGTGCGAGCCTTTGACCAGCGCCGTATCCTTCAGTGATATGACATCGAGCAGTGTTCGCAACCCGAGCTTTCTTCTGATCAATCGTGAGCCAATCGCCGCCATTGGCACCTTTATTTCCGGATCGACAAATAGCTCAACCGGGTCATAGCCCGGCTTACGATGAATATCTACGCAGCGTGCATAGTCAGGTGCAACATCGTCATCCAGCCAATAGTAATAACTGAACCACCGATCGTCTTTGGATATCGCCACCAGCTCACCTGATCTTGGATGATCCAGCCCCCAGGCCTTTTTCCCCTCATCATCGAGCACGTGCTCAACGCCATCCAGTTGCTCCAGTAATTGCTTCGTCTCAGCCAGGCGCGACAGATCATTAACATACACATGAGCGATTTGATGATCAGCCATGGCGAAAGCCGGTGAGGCACCAGCATCAAGTTGCTCTCGACCATGCTCCTCAACACGCACATTGATTAGTCCGGCCTTGCGCAATACACGATTGATATGTACGGCATCCGTCACTTTCGTAATTCCGTATTCAGATACAACGATTACGTTCTGCCCCTGACTGTCGGCTTTTTCAATCAGCTCGCCACACAGTTCATCTATTTGTGTCAGATCGCGTTGTATATCCGGATGTTCGAGGTCTGGCCCAAGCCGCTGCAGGTTGTAGTCCAGATGTGGTAAATACGTCAGCGTAAGCGTTGCGTCGCGTGTTTCCATCATGTGCAACGTAGAGTCACAAATCCAGCGGCTCGATGTAATATCCGCCGCCGGCCCCCAAAACTTGAAAAGAGGAAACTGCCCCAGCCTGGCATCGAGTTCATCGTGTAAAGACGCAGGCCCGGTATAGTGATCGGGTATTTTTCGACCATCAGCCGGATACATGGGTCTGGGTGTCGCACTCCAGTCCGCAGACGAGTACATGTTGTACCACCAAAACATCTTGGCGCAGGTAAAATCCGGATTGATGGCTTTACCTGCCTCCCAGATCTTTTCCCCACCCACCAGTCGGTTTGACTGCCGCCAGAGCCAGACTTCTGATAGATCCCTGAAGTACCAGCCATTAGCGACAATGCCATGTTCCGACGGCAAAAGCCCGGTCAACAGCGTTGACTGAGCGGAACAGGTAACAGCTGGCGTGATCGCGCCCAGAGGTCGCATGGCACCCCGCTTTGACAACGCAAGCAAGTGTGGTGTGTGTTCACCTACCAGCGCGGGGCTGAGTCCTACAACCAGAATAACGAGAGTTTTTTGCATGCGTCGATGATACTGACGCAACAAGTTTCAATGCAAACAAATTCGTCAGCGCCAACTCGACGCGCCAACCCAATGCGACAACCTTGTCGCGTCGATTCGTCACCCCTGTCGCGCTGGATAAAGCAGGCCGCGTCATTGCTCCTGTGCTTCTGGTTTGTACTCAGTCAGTGTTACAGTACAAGGGTAACAATTTCGGACTCAGTTTATGAACCTGTCAGAGCTCTGCCAATCGAATCCCTCGGTACAGGGTCAGCTCACGTATTGTTCGAACATTCACCCCGGAGAAACCTGGCCTGAAATAAGAAGCAACCTGGAGCGCTATATCCCCGAAATCCGCCAGGAACTACCTCAAACCAGTCGCTTTGGCATCGGACTGCGGCTGTCGGCTGAAGCAACCAACGAACTCGCAAAGACAGATACCCTGAGGGAATTTAAAGACTACCTGCAACAGCAGAATGTCTATGTATTTACCATCAACGGTTTTCCCTATGGCCCGTTCCACGGCACACGGGTAAAGGAGGATGTGTACTTACCAGACTGGAAGGATCCGGAGCGCCTGCGCTACACCAATCAAATAGCTGATGTGTTTGCGCAGTTTCTACCACAAAATATAACAGGTAGTATCAGCACAGTACCCGGCGCGTTTAAAGCCTGTGTCGACGGCGAAAGTGATATCAAATTGATGGCTACACAGATGGTGTCACACGTGGCACATCTTGTTGAACTTGAACGATCCACCGGGGCATCTATAAACCTGGCTCTTGAACCGGAACCCTGTTGCTTTCTCGAAACCATCGACGAATCAGTCAGCTTTTTCGAACAGTATCTGTATAGCCCTGAATCGGCAGCTCAACTATCGCGGGCGGTTGATGTCGATGGACAAACAGCCCGCGTACTACTTCAAAAACACCTGACACTATGTCTGGACCTGTGTCACGCCGCAGTGGAATTCGAGGACGCCAGTGACTGTGTCGATAAACTAAAAAATGCAGGCATCACAGTCGGCAAGATGCAAATCAGCGCAGGCCTCCTGCTGGACCAGGTCGACCAGGAAACTGCACAAATACTTAAGCCATTTGACGACAACGTCTACCTGCACCAGGTTATCGAAAGACACGGTGATCAAATAAATCGCTATAAAGACCTGCCAGAGGCATTCGCAAAGCTACCCGCTAGCAATCAAAAACTCTCCACTGACAAGGGTTCGAGTTATCCGGATTCTGATCGGCAATGGCGTGTACATTTTCATGTACCGATCTTCCTTGATGATCTGGGAGAGTTTTCGTCGACGCAATTTTTTATTCGACAGATCCTGGCTCTACACAGGCAATCCCCTGTTAGCGATCACCTCGAAGTCGAGACCTACACCTGGAATGTTCTGCCAGAAAAATATCGACAGCAGCCAATGGCGCAGGCAATTTCACGAGAGCTAAACTGGGTGGTGGAGCAGTTGTCAAACTGACACCTGACAATCCACGTCCTGTGGTCTGCCATTGTTTCAGGGCGGCCACAGCAGACAGATAAGCTTTTTTTACGTAGCAACAGGCGGACAGCTTACCCATGGTCAACGACATCTACATTCACTCAACCCGGTGTATGAGCGCACGCCTGACACACCTTCGATCGGTCGCCACTGTTACACCGGGCCGCAACCTGAAACAGGCACGATTTCATTGAATAGATCGCTGTCGCTCTTCCAGTCATTGCAGGATTCACTGGGTCGCCTTGTGGTTGGTCAGTCCGCCCTGGCTGAGCGTTTAACTATTGGATTACTTGCCAATGGCCACTTGTTAATCGAGGGCGCCCCCGGACTTGCCAAAACCAGAGCAGTCAAGGTGCTGGCCAGCCTCATTGATGCCAGTTTCAAACGTATTCAGTTCACACCAGACTTGTTGCCCTCGGATATCACCGGTACCGATATATTCAAACCAAACGCCGGTAGCTTCGAATTTCAGACCGGGCCAATTTTTAATCAGCTGGTGCTCGCCGATGAAATTAATCGGGCCCCCGCGAAGGTGCAGTCAGCCTTACTTGAAGCGATGGGTGAACAGCAAGTGAGTATTGGCAATAACACCTACCTGATGCCTGACCTCTTTATGGTGGTGGCCACGCAAAATCCGATCGAGCACGAAGGCACATACCATCTGCCAGAGGCTCAGCTTGATCGCTTTTTACTGCATATCAACATTAGATATCCACTACCAGCGGCAGAGAACGAAATACTGGAGCTGGCACGTGCCGAACTCTACCAGGACCAGACACAGACCTCGACTGCGATTCTCGACGCACAAACTGTCTTTGATGCACGAAGAGAAATCATGACGCTGCATATGAATGAGGCCGTGCAACGCTACCTGATCGAGCTGGTTGTCGCAACGCGTGATGCAGCTGCCTACAAAACGCAATCCGCAGCCCGATTACAAGGCGATATCGAATTCGGAGTCAGCCCCAGAGCCACCATTGCGATCGATAGATGTTCCCGTGCGCGTGCCTGGCTTAGCGGCAGAGACTATGTGACTCCCGACGATATTCAGGCAGTGGCACACGATTGCCTTCGCCACAGACTGGTGCTAAGCCTGGATGCAGAAAGCCGCGGCATCAGCCGCGATGCTGTTATTGATGATTTATTGAATCTGGTACCGGTGATCTAGCCTGCCTTAGGACTACACAATGACAGGCAAGCGCACAAACACAAACGCGAACAGTCGAATTTATATCTCACGTGCGCAGTTGTTAAACTTAAGGCACGAATCATCACAAGCTGCTACCAGACAAACAAGGCGTCAAAACTCAAATCTTACGGGCGATATACTGTCGACCATCAAAGGACACGGCATCGAGTTTGCCGATATCAGACCCTACCACCCGGGTGACGAAGTACGTCATATAGACTGGCGTACAACCGCGCGCACAGGAAACCCGTACACTCGCGAGTACAATGAAGAGCGGCAACACACGATCTACCTCGCTGTTGATCAGCGAATCAATATGTTTTTTGGGTCAGAACTGGAATTTAAGTCGTATACCAGCGCCCGAATTGCCGCCACCATCGCGTGGGCCGCTGTCGATCGCGGCTATCGACTCGGGGGCACCGTGATAGGAACCGCGCAGGAAAAACACCGCTATACAGGCTCGGTGCGAACCGGTCCGGCAAAGAAAACGACGTTAAAATTAATTAACGAGCTCTCCCTCGTCAACAATGCACTCTCTATACACTGTACAACCGACCGTGATGAGGCAGCAGGTCTGGATCAAATGCTGGCACATACACTCGCCCACAGGCCGACCGGATCAACGGTTTATCTAATCAGCGACTTCCACGGATTCAACAAAGACACTGCCAGAACGCTAAGCGCTATCGGCAGAAAATGTCACCTGGTAATGATCCGTATCTCGGATCCGCTCGAGGAGCAGCTACCTGATTCCGGACCGGTTGGCATAAGCGATGGCACACAACACCGGACGATCCGGCTGACTCACAAACGACGACAGGCGTATCTGCACAATCGTCAGATATTTCTGGACGAACTACAGCGCAGTGCTGATAGCTGCGGCGCGCTGTTAATGCACCACCAAACCAATACTTAAACAAACAGTCAATCAAACCCGGTATGAAATTTTCTCTCAACACATTTTCCTTCAACCCCTTGTCTCTCAACCCCTTGTCTCACAACAACAGCGTCACACACAATAAGTCGCGACTGACACGTGGAGACAGTCGCACAACACGCTATGACTGAAGCTGAACAATACACATATCTTGTGCAAAATTTGCGCGCTCTGCAAACACCTGTTGAAAGCCTGTGGTGGCCGCCTGCGCCGGGTTGGTGGATAGTGGCCCTTCTGTTTGTCGTGCTGGCAGGCACATTGAGTTACAAATGGCTGCGCAAGCGTGCTTTAAAAAAGAGTAATCAACACCTGACCACGATCGAACGCCAACTGGACCGTTGTTTTGATCAGTGGCAATCTGATCAGGACACCGTGAGTTATATACACGGAGTCAGCGCTCTACTCAAACAATCGGCTATCAGGTATACCGGCAGGGAAATTGTTGCACGACTGCACGGGCCTGAGTGGATCGAGTGGATGGAGCGCGAGACAGGCACCCTCTTCAGCCGCAACACCCGCGCACTGCTGGGCCATAGCGCTTACCGAAAGTCACCCCCTCTGCCCGATCGTCAGTCTCATGCGCAAATCACTCAATGGAACAGACGCTATACTGAAAACTCGACGTTAAACCCGCGCGCAAATAGACAAACCATCGGGCAACTGAACAACAGAAAACCACACAATGCTTGACTGGCAATGGCCATGGGTAGTACTCGCACTGCCGTTGCCGTGGCTGGCAAGATTACTCATTCCCCCTGTCGTGTCACACCCGCAGTCGATTCGCGTGCCCTTTTTTACCACGCTCAACAATAGCCAACAGCAAAAGCTACCAGCAAAATATGCGATTGCGCAATCCACACTGATGGCAGCCATGTGGCTGGCGCTGCTCGTGGCTGCCGCCCGACCGACCTGGTATGGCGAATCAATAAATGTTGCCACCAGTGGGCGGGATCTATTACTACTCGTCGATTTGTCAGATAGTATGCGAATCGACGACATGACTCAAAACGGCCAGCCGTTACAAAGAATTGATATCATCAAGACCGTCGCTACAGATTTTATTTCACGTCGTACAGGTGATCGCATTGGCCTCGTACTATTTGGCCAGCGCGCGTACCTGCAAACACCTCTCACGCTCGACCACAATGCAGTAGCAATTCAACTCAATGAGGCATTGCCTGGCTTCGCAGGGTCATCTACAGCGATAGGGGATGCCATGGGTATGGGCATCAAGTTGCTGCGCGATCGCCCCTCCGAGAGCCGAGTCATGATTCTGTTATCTGACGGCGCAAACACCTTCGGCAGTGATCCACTCGACGCTACACAAGTCGCCGTCGATGCAGAAATTAAAATCCACACCATCGCCTTTGGTGCCACAGAACACACGGTGGTCAATGAAGCAGGTCAACGTATTACCGTTAATCCGTCCAGCGATCTCGATACCGATACACTCGAAACCGTTGCAAATCAAACCGGAGGCAGTTACTTTCGCGCCAAAAATTCCACCGAGCTGGAATCCATCTATGTGCTGATTGATGAAATGGAACCATCACCAGCGGAAGAATTAGTGAAGCCTGAACGCAGTCTGTTCCACTGGCCACTGGCACTGTCTATGTTATGCCTACTAATTGCAGTTCACACGCGACGGCTGTATTCATAGTGTTTGAGTTCATCGCCTCGGTCTTTACAGAATTTATCTGGCTCAGACCCGGCTGGCTGCTTGCAATTCCGGTAGCACTGCTCTGGTTATGGTACTTATCAGCAACGCAGCGCAACGCCGGATGGCAAAAACACCTGTCCAGTGAGAGCCTGCAGCACCTTCGAACCTCGCATTTACGCCACAAGTATTACCGCTATTTCGCCTTACCGGTGGTTATCGCCAGTATAGCTATGGCAGGTCCGGCGCTGGAATCGCGACCTACCGGAGCCGCAACCTCACAACGGGCAACGGTGCTGGTGCTTGACCTGTCCCCGTCAATGGCCGCACGCGACATTCAGCCGGATCGTCTCACACAGGCAAAATTTAAAACGATTGATATACTTCGACAACACACTGATGGCGAGATTGGCCTGATAGTTTATGCGGCCAACGCCTTTCGAGTGACACCACTAACCGATGACCCGGCTACCATTGAGACACTGGTACCGACATTACAGCTGGATATAATGCCAGCACCTGGCAGCAATGCAGAAGCAGCAATCGCACTGGCAGTCGATATGCTGCGAGAGTCCGGCACACAAAGCGGTGCTATCATACTGATCACCGATGGAGTAACACGCGCAGGCCTGAGTGCAATAGAGGAAAACCAGCCAGGAGGATTCAGGTTATCAGTACTGGGCGTTGGTACCGAGCAAGGTGATTCAATTCCGCTCGAATCCGGTGTAGTCACCGATGCAAACCAGCAACCCGTCATTGCCAGGCTCAATGGCCACGCACTCAGACAACTCGCCCACCGCTATGATGGTCGCTACTCGCAGTGGACAGCGGATTCGGCAGATATAGATCATCTGCTGTCGCAAAAACCACTGCGCGCGCCACTCAGTCTGGCAGCGGATGCCATTGCTATCGACAGCACCCGCAAAAATGACAGTCAACAGTTTGATCGTTATCAGGACCTTGGCTACTGGCTACTTTTGCCACTGCTGGTTTGTGCCATCTATGCGTTTAGAAAGAATGCACTGCTCGCGATTTTGCCGCTACTGCTGCTGTCACCACAAGCAAAGTCACAGGGGCTACAGGAATTCTGGCAAAATCTTTGGCGAAACAACGAACAGCAGGCGCAGGCGCATTTGCACCGAAAAAATTACCAGAAAGCCTATAAGATGTTCACACGAAAAGAGTGGAAAGCGATTGCCGCCTACCATCAGGGTCAGTACATCGAGGCTGCGCAACTACTCGATACACCGGTCTATGCAGAAGATTTGTACAATCGGGGTAATGCACAGGCACTGTCCGGAGACTTGCAGGCAGCAATGAAAAGCTACTCGCAGGCTCTGTTGCTCTATGGCTCCAACGAATCATCCGCTCGTACCGACACGCTGCATAATATTAATATCCTTAAAATCCTGATCGAGCGCAACGACGAGCAAAACTCTGACGAAGCCGGTGGCAATGACTCTGCCGACCGTGATGAGACGCCTGCAGAGGAAACGGGTGAAAGGAACAGCGAGGGTAGCGAGCCTCCAGCCATCACAGAGGCGCCTGATCCTGATGCACAGTTAAGTGATACAAATTCACAGACCAGAGTCGGTGGCTCCACTGGTCCGGGCCAGTCACTGGATCAGCAGTCGCTACAGGAAAACAACGGCATTGACTCCGCTGCACCAAACCACACGATTCAGGACGGCGCACTTGCCACCGATGCCAGTGAGCGTTTAAACCCGCCATCAACCACAGAGTCACTATCGCAAGCTGATAAGCCGGACCACCTGCCCGCCCCACAAATTTCAGAGGACAGCAACCAGGTTTTATCTCCCTATAGCGAGCAATGGCTACGCGATCTGCCACAGGACCCGGGTGGATATCTGCGCAGAAAATTCCTGTATCAATACCAGACGTCAGGAGCACAAGTTGATGACACCAGCGCTGCCAGCAAGGGCACCAGGTACTGATGCGACCCGCAAACAAAACCCGTGTCAGCACAGGAGCGAGTTCAACAAAGTTACTGGTGCTGTCTATTGTTTTTCTGTCTATTGTCAGTGCAGCTGCGCTACAACGATCTACAGCCGCCGATCAGAACCCGACTGACCGGAACGCCCCCGGGAACGCCACGGGGAACACCACGGGGAACGCCACGGGTATCGTACTGCCACAGTTGGTCATATCGACAAGCACTGACCGTAGCCACGCCTATATCAATGAACAGGTTCTGATTACCGTCGATGTATTGGTTCCTGAATCGGCTTTCAATGTGCGGCAGGAAAAGCTGACTGTGTCCGGTGCCGATGTATTCACACTGAGTAAAACTGTCAGCAACACCGTACACAACGATCAACCGTATCAACGGATTAGCAGCCGTTACGCATTGTTTTTTAAACTGGCTGGCGACCAGCGTGTTCCTTCGATAAAGATGTCAGCAACCCTGCCTGTATCAGCCGGTGGCGCCGGTGCGACCAGCAACCCCAGAATCAGTGCCGCTTCAAACCCACTGACCATAGATATCAACCCCGCACCCGTAGCAGCGGCAAGCTGGCTTGCGGCTATGAGTATTACGGCGCAATCACAGTGGCAATTCGACGGTAAAAACAAGTCATTTGTCGCAGGAGAGCCTGCCACCAGGCGCTATGAGGTGCAAATCTCGGGGCAGTTTCCGACTGCAATTCCCGAACTGAACTACTCCGTACCGGACGGTCTTCGGCTTTATATCGATCCGCCACAGATTGAAAAATACAACGACAAATCAGGCCTGGGCGGCACTCTGACGCAGGTAATCACAATTATTCCTAACCAGGCCGGTGTCTACCAGATACCATCACTGCAAATAGACTGGTGGGACAGTGCCAGACAACAATGGAAACAAACCTCAATAGCAGCAGATTCCATTAACGTTAAACCTTCAACGCTCGCAGATTCAAAGTTGCAGTTTTCTAGTTGGAAAATGGCAACCCTGCTTGTTATAGCGACCGCATTGGCCACCGTTTCTGGAGGTATACTCCTCTATCAACGCAGGCGCACTCGTACTTATTTAAGAGCCGCCACTCGTCTAACGGAAAATCAGGCTTGGTCTTCTGTGAAAAAAGCACTGCGAGCCGGCAACCCGCACAAGACAAGAAGCGCGGTGGTGACCTGGTATTCAACTATTAACAATGCAAACACCACGGTCACCATTGAACAAATCGGCGCCTCTGACACCGAGTTAAGAATGCTGCTTAACCGGCTTGACGCACTGATCTATAGAAACTCATACGAGAATAAGATTGACTACAGAGCACTCAAAGCACGATTGACCAGCTTGCGAAAACAGCTAAAACAAAAGGCCCGAAATGACCGAAGTGGTGAAAGACCGCGCAATGAATCTGCAGGCCTGATAGATCTCTACCCTGTACGTAGCGGTTTGCCGACTCCAAGGCAGATATCAAGGCAGCAGCCTCGGGGACAGTAGTCCTTGACTAAGTAGCACTGTGGATTTATCAACCCCAATCCGAGGGTTGCGACATAAAGCAATAGACTGTTGAGCTAATCGCTGCCGTGGCATTCTCTGCGAGCTGCCAATAGGCAGGGTCTGGCAACTTTTCAAGTGCATCCATCGACACTTCATAGATAGCCATGAAGGAGTTATAGGGTTGCTCACAACCGTGATGCGCCTGTCCTGACACCCAGGGCTTGCCGGTCGATGTGACTCGACTGTAGGAAGATGAAAACACCGCCTTATGAACGATGTCACCGTCCTCCAGTTTTGCACCAACAAGATTTTGCTCAGACACACTGGTTATTTCAAATTTCCTGTCGCCAAACAGGATAAAGCCGCCAATCACGTCCTCGCGACTGTTGCCGCCTAGATTGAACGGCACAGGCGTCCCGTCATTCAACTCGGCTGTGCCTGACAAAAGATCATTGTCGCTCGCCGCTGTTGGAAAAGCTGCAGGTAAAGTTGCGATGACAGTTGCCACCAGCAGGGTTTTAGATACCTTCAATCGTGTTCACTCCAGATATCGCTACGCGGTTTCCATTGTCCAACAGCATTTAACCCAGTTGTGTTGGACGGGGGATATCTTATCACCGGGTGTCCGGTACAACCACCTCCATTGCCGGCAACAACAGTGAATTCATCCATAGCCCGGGTCTCGACCAGACTGCCTGCGCAAAAAACTCAGGTAAACTCCAGCCCGCTCTCGCGTACGGGTGCACTCATTTGTGACATCAACACTTGCGTAGAAAATGTAACTCTCTGCTTGCCCACAGCAGGCGACGCGCGTAATCTTTCCCTGTGGACAGTATCTCCACCACCACTCAATACCTATGGAGGAAAAATAGATGAGAATACTATCTCGGTCCAGCCGAACCCTGGCCGCAGCTACCATTGCGCTCTCGATCGCAGCTACCAATACCGCGCTTGCCGATGGTCACGCACTCACAGCACCGTTTGGAGAAGGTGATCAGGCGGGTGCATCTAACCTGATGACCCCGGAAAAGGTCAAAGAGGCAATGGAGTTGATGAAAACCGGCAATGTTATTTCTATTGGCCGTACTTATGAATCCAGTATGCCATTGTTTGGCGCACGTGTATTTGCGCTTCGCGGTACCGGTGGACTGGCTGGCGGGCCACTTGCCGACAATAACGTTATCTGGATGGACGACTATCTGGCAACTGAAATTGGCCAGGTCGGCACTCAGTTCGACGGGCTTGCACACATCGGCATCGGTGGGGAAAAACCCGTGTTCTACGGTGGTACCCCGGCCTCCGAAGTATTCGGATCTTACGGCGTTAACAAGCTGGGCATGGAGCACGTCAAGCCATTTTTTACCCGCGGCATTGTCATCGATATGGTGGGCTTACGCGGCAAACCAATGGAAATGGGCGAAGAAATAACCGCAGAGGACATCGAGGCCGCACTTGAAAAGCAGGACATTGCTCCTCCCGGCCAGGGCGATGTGGTCGTTTTCCATACTGGTTGGGGAAGCTTTTGGATCGAAGACAACGAGAAATTCAATTCTGGCGCTCCGGGTATTGGCCTGTCCGCCGCAGCCTATCTGGGTGATGCCGACGTTGCCATCGTTGGTGCGGACACATGGCCTGTGGAAGTAGTGCCAAATCCGAACCCGTCACTGGCGTTTCCTGTGCACCAGGAACTGATCACCAAGCGTGGCATTTTCATCCATGAAAACCTTGCTACTGAAAGACTGGTTGAAGCAGGTGTCAGTGAATTTGCGTATATTTATTCACCGATGCCTACCAAAGGTGCGACCGGTTCTCCCGGTGCTCCACTGGCTGCGTTCTAAGCTGATATCGTTATAGATGGTATAACAAGACGGCGGCATCCATTTTGATGCTGCCTCTCTTATACCACGGGTTCTGATACCGCGGATGCCAACAGACCCTACCCCGCAACCTTCTCTATAGTCATATAGGCGTGAACATATCCCATACCATGGTTTGACGGGTCGCGCTCTACTTCATCCTGATAGATTCGATAATAACTTTCTATAATCTCCTGTCGTTCAGCTAACGATCGTTTCTCTGACAGACCTGCAAAGTAGGTACTTTCATTCCAGGACCTGATGGTCGGGATGTAGTCCTGCGCAAACTTTTTTGCATTCCCGTGTTCGGCAAAGTCTCTTGCGAACGGACATTCAACTATGGCGGTTTCTATATCTACCAGTCGCAGGCCTGCCGCATAAACCGGTGACGTTGTATCGAGCAATGGCGCTGAAAATTCGTCAGTTGTGTTGTAGTACTGTGGCAGAGTCATTGCCCGGTATTCGTCTTGTGTAACCACACCGTCGTCTACAAAAGTCTGCCAGTTAAGATTGAACTGATCAAACATATTAACGCCACCGGTATTACCAAGATAACAGCCGTTGTCGTCCCGGCAAAAATTGACCAGCACCAGATTGCCACCAGGCTTTAGCTCACGCGCCCGATGCAACAATATAGTCTGCCAGTCCGTTTTGGCCTGCTGGCTAAATCGGGTGTATTCATCACCGCTGGCGCCAACCATATGCACATGATCAGTGATGTCACACGGCTTGCGGCTGAGCCAGTGCATCGCTGTGGCCGAATAGCCCAAATGCAGACTTTCGGCTGGCAGAATCGGCGTATAAAACGACGCACCGGACTCCAGCACTCGAACATTCTCGGCACCGGGCAGATATGATTCAAACTGCGTGTGTCCATGTAGGATCTGCACCAGTGCGTTAAAGTCGTTACGCGCCTGATCAGCGTAAACTATTTGTATATCGGTGTTGCCACCATGACGGATTTTTTCAATCACCGATCGCCACAATTGCAGTGAAGTACCGCCATCAGCACAGCCCATGTCACTGAAATTCCAGTAGCCCTGCAACGGCGGCTGCAGGTTTTCCAGCGCCGAAAGCACCCGCGGGATGGATCGATCGATGACATCCTTTGCGCCAATTGTCGCAAGCGAATACACGCCCCCACCCGACATGGTGATGTTTTCAGCCTGTTCCTGGTTTTGTGTCATGTCTGGTCGCCTTTGAGGTATTGCAGATTATTTCGTGGTGGGTTGCCTGAACGGGCATTTGTTATTGCCAGCGCATCTGATTACACGCCTGCTCTCTATCATAAATCGATTGACGATCCCTGTCCCAGCCAATACATTCAACGATTCCCCCTACACGCCTGTTGAACCGGAGTCAATGCTGTGACCCAGGACCGCAAAGCCGATAACCTCGAAAAGACAGACCTTGAAGAGAGTCGACGCAACAGCCAGTACAACGACACGTTTATTACCGGCCTGCAGTGGCTGTGGGGTGATGGCAATATGGCACCCGGCGGCACTGATGATCTGGGCGAAATGCTTGGCGGCATTGATAGCCGCAACAAGTCGGTTCTCGATGTCGGTTCAGGTCTTGGCGCCATCGCAATCGCTCTGGTGCAGGACTATCAGGCAGCCAGTGTTATCGGTGTCGATGTCGAACCTCATCTGGTGGAACACAGTCGCGAGCGCGCTCGCAAAGCCAGTCTCGCAGACAAGGTGTCATTTGAACAGGTAACGCCTGGCACCCTGCCATTTAAAGACAACACATTTGATATCGTCGTTACCAAGGATGCCATCGTACACATCCCGGACAAAGCACAGTTCTACAAAGATATTCTGAGAGTTTTAAAACCCGGTGGTGCATTCGCCGGAAGCGACTGGTTGCGTAAAGGACAGGGCGCGTGCTCCGACACCGCCGCTGCGTGGCTGGAGATCGTCCATCTGGACTTCGAATTGCAGAACCTGGAACAAACATCCACTGCGTTGCAGCAAAGCGGCTTTGAAAGAATCCGCCTCAACGATAGAAATGAATGGTACAAGGAGGAAATCAAAAACGAGCTTGCAACACTCGCCGGTGAAAAATACAACCAGCTCGCCAGCCTGATTGGCGCTGACGCTGCAGAACATCGATTGCGCAGCTGCCAGCTGAAGCAACAGGCAGTCGAAGAGGGCTTTTTGAGGCCAACACATTTTCTTGCCTTCAAACCAGGCTGACCCGCAAACCGGCTAATACCAATCGGACACTCGCTGCGACTGCGACATGGCCAGACTATTTTCTTAACCTGACAGCTTTAGGTACGTTTTTACATGGGTCCATTGAAAGGCATACACGTTATCGAGATGGCTGGCATTGGGCCAGCACCCTTTGCAGGTATGGCTCTGGCAGATATGGGGGCACGGGTGACGCTGGTGGAAAGATTCACCTCCAGGACTCAAGCTGCCATTCCAGACTGTAGCCGACGCGGCAAACATTCTCTGGCACTCGATATCAAATCCGACGCCGGCTTGGATATATTACACAAGCTGGTCAGTACAGCCGATGTATTGCTGGAAGGCTTCAGGCCAGGCGTCATGGAACGACTGGGCGCCGGACCCGATGTGTGCTTGCAGAACAACCCCGGGCTGATCTACGCGCGTATGACGGGCTGGGGCCAGAACGGCCCGCTTTCACAGGCAGCCGGTCATGATATAAATTATATATCCCTGACCGGTGCACTGGCAGCCATTGGCAGGAAAGATCAAAAACCGACTATTCCACTTAATATGATAGGCGACTTCGGTGGCGGCGGGATGCTGGTCATCACTGGAATTCTTGCCGCATTACTGGAACGGGGCAACTCTGGTAAGGGACAGATAGTCGATGCTGCAATGACCGATGGCAGTGCCTACCTGATGAGTTTCCTGCATTCGATGACGGCGCAGGGTCATTGGCAACAACAACGCGAATCCAACATGCTGGATGGCGGCGCACCCTATTACAATACCTATGAGACCAGCGACGGCAAGTACATTTCTATCGGCTCTATTGAACCGCAGTTCTACGAGCTGTTAAAACAATATGCCGAACTGGATGACTCTCTGTTCACCAATCAGAACGCCGTCGAACAGTGGCCGCAACAAACGCTCGAATTAACGCGTGTTTTTAAAACGAAAACACAAAGCGAATGGTGCGACATCATGCAGGGCAGCGACGTATGCTTCGCACCAATACTCAATCTTGAAGAAGCACCGTCACATCCTCACAATATAGATCGACAAACCTATATTGATGTGGCGGGCATGACCCAACCCGCGCCCGCACCGCGCTTTAGCCGTACGCCGTCGACAGTGCGCTTCGAATCTCAGGCCGTGGGCAGACAAACCATCGATATACTCAAATCAGCCGGTGTCAGCGACGCAGAAATAGAAAAGCTGATCGACGATCGCGTAGTCAGCGCTTGCGACTGAGTTCCGCCGAATTAGCTCTGTCGAATTAGCTCTGCCAAATAGGAGACTCAGAGGTTTGCCAGCTTGCTATAGAAGTCGATATATATTTCATCGCGTTGCACATCGTAGGCTTCCAGAATCGGATGACGACTTTCATCCTTTTGCCAAAACAGCGAGTCGTCCAGCACCGGAGACGCCGTGCGCATGGTCGGCACCCAGTCCGGATTAATCAACCAGGCGATATCAATGATGTCCCAGATGACCCAGGTACGCTGTCCGGTATTTTCCAGTGCAAACATCTCGTGCAGCGGGTTATGTGTGTACAGGTGGTGCAGGTAGTCTCCAATGGCGCCTTTTCCTGCAACAAACTGCTCCATTTCAGGTAACGATATTTTCAGTTGTGCGCCGACGTGATAACCGGGCAAGTAGACCAGCGGCACGCCACTATCGAACATCAGGCGCGATGCGTGTATGTCCTGAACCAGGTTTAATGATGGCCGGTTGCAATGAGGCGCGTTCGACGGATAGGCCGAAGTCCAGATGACTACGATGTTCTCGCGAATCTCCGGAGCGCGCAGCAATGCCGATGCAATATTGGTTACACAGCCCATTGCTGCAATATACAAAGGCTCCGAGCCACTCTTGGCCAGATCGATAATGACGTCAACAGACTCGGACTGTACCGGCTCATCCGCCGCGCTCATATACTGCGCCGCACCCCGAAAAACCTTGCCGTCCGACGGCATCCCCAGTTTGCTGTAAACGGTGAGTATCTCCTCATAGCTCAACTCCATGCCTTCAGCAGGGCTCACAAAATTTAGATCGGCGGCGCGCTTGCCCTGTCTGTGCAAGCGATTTATCCACCCCTGAAAACCGCCAACCAGATGCTCCGGAAAATCTTTACCAGCCTCCACAGCCCGCTCGGCATCCAGCAAACCCGCACGATGATGCGCAAAGGAAAAAGGCTCGGCTGTCACCGCCTCTACCGTCATCGACTGTGGAGACAATAACGCCCAGGCAAGGGCAAACTGATCATCTATTTCGTTAGCGGTATCGGTGTCAACCAGCACACGAGATACCGCCTGCGGTGTTGCCAGTCGTTGCTCGAGAAGGTCCGGGTCCAGTCGGGGGAATCGATCACTTGCCACACTGCTCTCCTGCGAATTGCCTGTCAGCACTTTGATACCGGGGGCGTCGGGTTTGCTGAGTTAAGTTAAAACTGACTGACCCGTTACGATAGACATTTTCGTGAAATACCATGACGCCCTGATCGTCAAACGCGGAACAGGCCTGCAACAGCAACGGGTGGTTTTTTGCCACCATCAGCAGCTCAGCGGTTTTATCATCTGCGGCGATCGGACTGATCTCCTCGCAGGCCGCCGACCAGCTCAGGTTAAACCGTGCACTGAGTATTCTCAGAATAGACTGGTCGGGCCCCTTCTCCGGAAAGTCCTCGGCACAGGCGCCACGCATAAACGAGCTCGGCACACAGGTCTGCACCAGCATCTGCGGCGCTTTGTCGACCAGCCGCAAACGAGTCACGCGAGTCACAGGCACCTCGTAGAGTCCAGCCGGGAGTTGACCGGACTCAACTGAATGCGGTGCAAGCAGCTCCAGTGATAAAAAACGTGACTGCGGTTCAAAGCCCGCCCGCAACATGGCATCGGTATAAGAAGTCAGACAGGTATCTGATGCAGGGGACAACGTCAGCACACGGTAGCCACTGCCCTGCTTTCGCTCCAGGTAGCCATCCTGCACAAGGATATCGAGGGCGCGTCTGATCGTCACGCGGGACACTTCAAACTGACTTGCCAGTTCTATTTCTGTGGGCATGCGTCCACCCACCGGGTAACGACCATCTTTCAAACGCCCAAGCAATACGGAGCAGGCGTGCTCGTATTTGGACGTCCTTGTCGTGGTCAACTTGAACTACCGGAGTGGATAATTACCGAGTCTTCCTGCGCCTGCTTTATTTCAGCTTCACGCAGCACGCGTCGATTGATCTTACCGGACGAGGTCATAACGAATTCATCAACGAACTCTATCTCACGCGGAGCTTTGTAGGCAGCCAGGCGGGTGCGCACCTGTTCGCGCAGCGCTTCCACCAAAGGTTCACTGCCCTGCTCCCCGGCGCGCAGCTTGATAAACGCTTTTACTATCGCACCACGCTCGGCATCAGGTTTCGCTATCACCGCAACTTCTGCAACACTGGCATGCGCGAGTAAACACTCTTCCACCTCGGCCGGGCCAATGCGAAACCCCGAAGACTTTATCAAATCATCGCTGCGACCCTTGTACCAGAAGTAGCCATTCTCATCGCGCACGGCAAGATCTCTGGTTCGCAGGTAGTCGCCCAGAATCATCTCGCTTTCTTTATCCGGGTTATTCAGGTAACCGAGAAACCGGGTTGGTGAATCCGCACGAGTGACAATTTCCCCGACTTCACCATCCGCCACTTCAACGCCATCCGGATCGACCAGATGCACACGGTGCCCGGGATAGGCGCGCCCCATCGACCCCGGTACTCTGGGATAGAGCGAGCAACAATTACCAATCAGATGATTCACCTCGGTGAGCCCGTAAAACTCATTGCAAACAACACCGAGAGAATTTTCGGCCCATTCCAGTGTGTCAGACGCGAGCGCTTCACCACCGGTACATATAATGCGCAACGACAGGTCATATTCATCTCGAGGACTGCGGTGCTGCGCCAAACGCTTAATTGCTGTCGGCGCCAAAAAGGTGTGTGTGACTTTGTGTCTGGCCATAAAGCGATAGGCGACGTCTGCGCTAAAGCGCTCCAGCGATGTCGCAATCGGACAGCCGGCCATCCAGGCTGGAAACAGCATATCAAGCAGACCTCCAACCCAGGCCCAATCTGATGGTGACCAATAAACCGCGTCATCCTGCTGCATCGACAGATCAAAGAACAGGTTTATCGACGGGGTATAGGCAGCCAACACTCTGTGCCCGTGCAATATCCCTTTCGGCTTACCGCTTGAACCAGAGGTATACATCAACAAGGCGGGATCGTTGGCCCCGGTAAAGTCCGGCGTGAATGACTTTGGTTTGGTATCAAGTGCCACCGATAGATCAAGCTCCTGCATTCGCGAACCGGATTCTGCCGAGCCTCGCTTCGTTGCGTCAGAGCGTAACGGATTTCTGAGTAACACGTGCTCAAGGTGTGGGAACAGCGACGCGGCTTGCGCACGCAAGGACTCCCAGCTGCTTTGCGAGGTTAGCAACACCTTGAGTTCACAGTCATTCATCGCATGTTGCAGGGTTTGCGGTCCGTATAACTGTGAAAGCGTCACAGCGACGGCGCCTAATTTACACACCGCCATATGCGCTATGGCAGTGTCCGGATGCTGGCCGGTATGTAAACCGATTAAGTCGCCGCGGGTGTATCCGAGATCCCGCAACGCAGACGCCAGATTGGTAGAAGCCGTGTCTATCTCGGCAAACGTCCACGTCAGTACCGAACCGTCTTCTTGTTCAAAAATCATCGCTGGTCGATCACGGCTGGCAGCGTCGAGGTGTTTACCCACTGTCATGTGATATATATTCGTATCATCTGGCCAGACGATACTCCACTGATCCCCGTCGGATTGCAGGTTCAGACGTGACAACACATCCGGGTTTAGTGTACTCAGTTCATTCATCATTCTCTCCTCTCTGGGGAGCTGGCTCTCCTCTCCGGGGAGCTGGTACAGGAGGCGTTACAGGAGCCGGGACCGTGCGCCAGTACAAGTGCCGGGTTACCAGATTCAGATGCCTGCAGATAGCCAATCTGTCCGATTTCAATCCTGTCTTCAAGACGAACCACCGTGCTGGTGTCAGCCCCCTCGAAACGTACCAGAGAAAAACTGCCATCGGCTCCATCGCAATGATAAACCAGACGAGCCTCGCCGGATAAGTACACCCACGCGCCATTGCTACTTCTGCACTCGCATACTCGCACTGGCGGGAAGCTGACTTTTTTACAGGCACTACAGCGTCTGGCCATAGCGATCCCTTTCTGCAAACCTTTCACATACGGTGCAAGCCAGCCCGGTTGCAACTGATAGTCCAGAGTTAAGCTATGCGCAACAGTCAAGCGGCTGCTCCGGCAAGCAGCGTGACAGCCGCTGTCGTACAAATTCCGCCGTGTGTGTCAGCCAGCGCATAAACTGGCAACTCTGCGGGCTGCAGTTGCGTTTCATACAGACCTTCCAGTAACAGCGCACAGGTAGCAGTTTGCGCCACACCTGTCGCACCAACCGGTGCCCCCTGACCCATTAAGCCTCCGGACAGATTGATCGGACAGTTTCCATCCGGTGAAAAACGGCCCTCTTCCAGATCGCGGGGAATATCCACGCTCAACCCCAATGCATCGATGGCTTGCAACTGCGCACCGGCGTATGCATCGTAGACTTCAGCCACGTCAATCTGGCGAGCTTTTATACCGGCTTCGCTGCAGGCACGCTGCATTGCCAATCGTTTGGCCGCAAACTCCCCGGCATCGGCGCGAGCACCCAAATGCACGGTGTCTGAAGCAGCCCCCGCACCGACAATGCTGGGCGCACTTTTTCGACTGGCAGGTCGACGCCCGGCTGCAGACAATATTATCGATGCAGCGCCATCGCTCAACGGCGAACAATGAAGGCGGCGATAGGGTGTTGCGATCATGGGTGACTCATCTATATCAGCCTGGCTGTGCAGTCGTCCCAGATGGGCGCGAGGATTGTGCATCGCATTGGCTCGATTTTGTCGCGTGACCTGCCCGAGATGATGATCGTCAACGGCAACCTGACGCATAAAGGATTGAAAAGACAAGGCATACAAAGCAGTGGAGCTGACGCCTGTCATGCCATCCACCCAGGCATCGAACGAAAAGCTGTACAAGGATTTTACCGTTTGAGGCGCAAGCTGCGATGCAGAGGGGTCCACACCAACCACTGCAGCATGATTAACCGCTCCCGACTGAATCAACCGCACAGCGGCATGTACTGCCAGCTGGCCCGAGGCACCGCCACCTTCCACACGCATGGTTGACGCTCCGATCAAGCCAAGATCACTGGCCAGTACCGAGGCAGGATTAAGCTGCAGCGAAAAAAAATCACTTTCTGACGCTACAATCAGCGCGTCGATGTCCGAGCGCTCAAGCGAGGACATCGATAAGGCGTCTTCAAAAGATGCCAGTGCCCAATCCCGGTACGACGAACCATCGGTTCGTCGGTTAAATGCCGTGATTCCGGCTCCGCAAACGGTCACCTCTGTCTGAGCCATGCAGGATCCTGAGACGATGTGGGACATCAAAGACGTTCTGTTACGACGCAGTGTGGCTTAACATATTTGTAAATACAAGTTATCGTCAGTTTTTACGATTGAGGAGAACGCCTGGTATCACGGACGCCAGGAGTACGATGCCTTGCGACGACTGTACGACTACCCGTTTATGGAGTTGGCGTTGTTACCGTGCCAAATCAATCAGCCAGACGGATCACTCGACAATCGCTGATGATGCTTGACAGCACTGAATCATTACTATCAAATTGTCTATACCTATCGAGGTACACACTCTAACAGGCTAATTGATTTGCATGGCGACTCCGGACTATCCATCAACAATCTGGCTAAAGGCACCGAGCGCTTCCCGGGGCGACACGCGAGCCCTGCCGCGGGCCATACCAAAACGGTTGCATTGCCACCTGGCAGAACTTTCTCAACCCCGCAAACTTCTTCAACAGTGCAAAAAAGCAGACGCCGACAGGCTAAAGCGTTCCAATCAAGTCGTTTTTCAAGTAGCTTTGAATCTGTTGCAATACGCAAAACAACTACTCTCAAAGTCAACCCACAAGATTGTACAACCTGCAGAGGAACAAGTATGAACAAGACACTTAAATGGGCCATTCTCGCTTCGTCACTATCGTTAGCACCACTGACAGCCCATGCTGACACAGCAGACGGCGAATCATTAATCGGCAAATCGTGGGATGATATAACCGGTATGGCCCGCGGCGGAGAAGTGAACTGGTTTCTATGGGGAGGCTCCGACAATATCAATCAATATGTATCCGAATATATCGGCGGTATTCTAAAAGAAGAGTACGACATCAAGCTGAATCGCGTTGGCCTTAGCGACACGGTAGAAGCCGTCAACATCGTACTGGGTGAAAAGGAATCAGGTGTCACAGACAAGGGCTCTGTGGACATGATCTGGATCAACGGCGAAAACTTCCGAACAATGAAACAGGGTGGCCTGGCCTATTGCGGTTACACAGATACATTGCCCAACAACAAACTGGTTAACTGGGACAACCCGGCCATAGCCAACGATTTCGGTGTACCGGTTGACGGATGCGAGGTGCCCTGGTCGAAAGCACAATTTGCATTTGCCTATGATACGGCCAGAACTGAAACCCCGCCCAAATCGATAGGCGAAATTATCGACTGGGCCAAGGCCAACCCAGGCAAGTTTACCTACCCTGCACCACCGGACTTTAACGGATCAGTGTTTGTACGCCACGTGTTCTACCATGCGGCAGGCGGTGTCGATAATCTGCTGGGTGACTTCGACCAGGCTAAATTTGACGAAGTAGCTAAAAAGACCTGGGATATACTCAACGACCTTGAGCCCAGCCTCTGGCGTGAAGGTAAAACCTACCCGACATCCATCTCTGCCATGGAGCAACTCTACGCCAACTCTGAAGTAGACCTGACATTCAACTACGAGCCTGCGGGCGTTGGATTGAATATAGAAAACGGCGTCTTTCCGCCGACTACGCAAGGCTATGGACTGACCGACGGTACAATAGGTAACACCAACTACACCATTATTCCGTTCAATTCGCCGAACAAGGCCGCCGCACTGGTTTTGCAAAACGTTTTGTTATCAGGTGAGGCACAGCTGCAAAAAGCAATGCCTGACGTATGGGGCACAGCAACCGCAATTGAAGTGTCGCGCACCAGTGATGAAATACAGGCAAAGTTCGCTGCACTGAAAAGCCATCCCAATGTAGTACCCGCAGATGAACTGGCTAAAGCAGCCTTACCGGAGTTACAGGCGTCATGGATTTCAGCTATCGAGAAGGGCTGGATCGAGAACGTAGGTAACTAGGTCGGTTTCGTCTAAGCAGTGTCTGGGCAGTGTCTGAAGCCCGGGTTGTTCATGATATGGCGAGCGTATCGTGAATAATCCGGGCTGGCACCATCGCATTTGTCGGGTTCTACCAACGTATGGCCTGTGCCACTGATCCCGATGTTTATAAAACTTGATTCAAAGCGCCAACACTATTGCACTCCATTCATCACCGCGCAAACGCGTTGTGCAAAAACACCATGCAATCTGGCTATGCGTACAGCGCTGGAATCACCGCTATGGAAACACCGCGGTGGAAAAAAGGTGAACGGACCCTACACGTTTTATGTCTGACAGATTAAAAATAGGTCTGCTGCTTTTTCCGGCACTCAGCATCATCATCGTGCTGTTTTTTGGCGGGCTGCTGGTCGGTTTAATGCGCAGCTTTAACTACATGCCCGTCATCGGCTTGACCCAGCCAGATTTATCTGCCTATGTTTCGGTCTTTACCGACAAAGAATTTTATTTGTCGTTTTTACTGACATTTCATATCGCATTTACCTCCACGGTAATCTCCTGCATTCTGGCAGTCGGCGCAGCGTTATTACTGCGAAGGCAGTTTATCGGTCGGGCGATAGTTAACTTTCTATTTCAACTCAACCTCACAGTGCCCCATCTGGTCGGTGCCATTGGCATCCTGTATTTGTTCTCCCAATCAGGCAGCTTTGCCAGACTGGCAGCCGAGTGGGGCATGATTGCCGGGCCGTCTGATTTTCCCGCGCTGGTATTTGATCCATATGCCATCGGTATCATTTTGCAGTACGTATGGAAAGAAGTGCCCTTTATTGGCGTCATCGTGCTGGCCAACATGCAATCGATTGGTGAGGACTATGAAAGCGTGGCGCGTTCACTGGGCGCCAGTCGCTGGCAGGCGTTCAGGCATGTGCTGTTACCCTTGATATTTCCCGGTATGCTGTCAGCATCGGTGATGGTATTTGCGTTCACCTTCGGCGCCTATGAGATACCGGCAATTCTCGGTGCCAACTATCCTGCCGCCCTGCCTGTGCTGGCCTATAGACAATACACAGATGTAGACCTGGCGGCACGTCCGGAAGCGATGGCAATGGCTATCATAATCGCCTTGTTAAGTGCCATCATGATCTACTTTTACGTGCGCTTTTCCCGCCAGAGAGTCAGAAACTGATGGAACGCAACGGCAGCCTGCTGGGCGGCAGCTTTCGGTTTTTAACCGGCGCGCTACTGATTACCTGGCTGGTATTACCACTCATCCCGCTGGCTATCTGGTCGTTTGCAAAGGGCTGGTTCTACCCCAGCCTGCTACCGAAAATGTGGACACTCAAAGCCTGGAAATACGCCTTCTCCGATACCTCCGGTGTACTCGAGAGTCTATGGCTCACGATCGGTATCTCTCTGGCCGCAACGCTGCTGTCAATATTGGTCGGCGTGCCTGCCGGGCGCGCACTGGGCATGTATCAGTTCAAGGGCAAATCCGCAGTCGAACTGTTGATTCTGGCACCCATGATTGTGCCCGGGATCGCCGTGGTGCTGGGTATTCATTCGGTATTTATATCGTTGGGCTTAACCAATTCGGTGCCCGGTGTCATTTTGGTTCATCTGATTCCGACCATCCCTTATATGGTGCTGGTAATGGCAGGAATCTTCGCCAACTATGACCCGGCGTTTGAATCACAGGCCCGCTCCCTTGGCGCATCGGCTTTTAAAACATTTTGGTATGTCACCTTACCTGCCATCATGCCGGGCATTATTGTCGGGGGTCTGTTCGCCTTTTTGGTGTCCTGGAGTCAATATATTTTAACGTTGCTGATTGGAGGTGGAAGGGTTGTCACTCTGCCGTTGTTGCTGTTTAACTTCGCCACCTCCGGACGCAACGACATTACCGGCGCTATCGGTATGATTTATATACTACCGGGCATTATCATTCTTATACTGACCGCCAGACACTTGTCGGGGCGCAGCGGCGCAGTTGGAGGCTTTGGCCAAATTTGACACACGTCTCTCTCAAAGAATTAACCAAAGTCTATCCGGGTTCCACCGAACCTTCACTTGACCAGCTGTCACTTGAAATAGCCAGTGGTGAATTAACAGCGCTTCTGGGGCCATCAGGGTGTGGAAAAACCACCACCATGAAAATGATAGCCGGTCTGCTGGCACCCACAGCAGGCGACGTCACGTTTGATGGTCGATCTGTTTTAAAAGATAAACCCGAGCACCGCGGCGTTGTCATGGTGTTTCAAAACTATCTGCTGTTTCCCTACATGAGTGTTGCGGCCAATATCGGCTTTGGTCTGAAGATGCGAAAAATAGCGCAAAGCGAGATCGATCGACGCGTCAAAGACATGCTCGATCTGGTCAAGCTACCCGACCTGGGATCGCGTCGACCCAGTGAGTTGTCCGGTGGCCAGCAACAACGCGTGGCGCTGGCCCGTGCGCTTATAGTACAACCCAATGTGCTGCTGCTGGACGAGCCACTGTCTAACCTGGACGCACACCTGCGATTTGAAATGCGCGATCTCATTCGCAACCTTCAGCAGGACATGGGCATCACCACTATTTTCGTTACCCACGACCAGGAAGAAGCCGTCGTATTGGCAGACAAGGTGGCACTCATACTGGACGGCCGCCTTAAGCAGTACGATAGCCCGGACGCATTCTATACACGCCCTGTCGACAAAGACACCGCACTGTTTTTTGGCGGTCAGAATTTTTTGCCGGGCAGCGTCGAGGACAATCGATTTACAACCACATTCGGCAGTCTCTATCTGTCTGAACAAACTCCGGATGGGCCGGGCACGCTCACCATCAGACCGGAGAACATTCGCATTGGCAACGCCGCCGATGGTAAAAACTCTGTTGTTGCCTCTTTAACAGATAAAATATATCTGGGTACACAAACCAGATTGCAATGTCAGGTCGGTGAGATCCGCTTGCAGGTCATAGCCAACCCCAACGATGTGCTCGCACACGAGCCAGGGCAAAACATCCCCCTGCACTTTCCTGAAAACGCACTGTGGGTGCTGCGATCATGAAACGACGTTACCGTTTGATTTCCCGTCACCCGCTGGCTATCCGCGGCTGCAGACTACACGGTAGAAAACCGCCGGTCGCACCGTCAAATCACTCAAGCGCTGTTCACTGCGCTGTTAACTACATTGGTAACTACATTGGCGGTTGCGCCGCGCAGTCTCACGGGAGTCCAGTATGAAATATAGCGTGCATGCCGGTCTGTGGATGGCTCAATGGACTGACGAAATAACCCCCATCCTTAAAACCGTTGCGGAACTCGGCTACGATGGCGTTGAAGTCTCCCTGCTGGGCATGACGGATGAAAAAGCAGCGGCACTGGGTAAATCGGTACGCGAGTACGGACTGGAAGTTACCTGCTCTGACGGTCTGTCAAAAGATAACGACATCACGTCTGCTGATCCCGCTGTCAGGGAAGCCGGTATCGAATACCTGAAGTGGGCGATAAAAACCACTTCACTGATCGGCGCACGCGGGCTTGCCGGTGTTTTATACGCGCCGTGGGGAGTATATGATCCGGCTAACAAAGAAGTACGATCGGAGCGCTCCGCTGCAGCGTTTGCTGCAGTCAATGACGAACTGAACCAATACGATGTCACCCTTGGTCTGGAAGCCATCAACCGATTTGAGACCGATCTTGTTAACACCGCTGCCGAGGCGACAGCGATGGCCAACGCTTCCGGTTCAGATCGTGTCGGTGTGTTACTGGATACCTTTCACCTGAACATTGAAGAAAAAAATATAGAAACGGCAATCACCGGTACTGCCGACAAGCTGGTGCATTTTCATGTCTCAGACAACGACCGCGGTGTACCCGGCTCCGGCCACGTACCATGGAACACCGTAAAATCTGCGCTGGACAAGATTAACTACGATAGCTGGATCGTGGCAGAGATGTTTGTGATTGCAGGCAATCCGGCCAGCAGCGATCTAAACATCTGGCGTAATATAGAACCCGAAGCAACCAAAGCAGCGCAACAGGCCCTGTCTTTTATGCGGGGACACTTCGGGTGAGCAAGCCGTTCTACAACGCACTGGTAGCCCGCTTCGAAACGCTCGAGCACGAGCTCAACATGCTCGATGCAGCCACCGGTGACGGCGATCATGGCAGCACCATTGTCAAGGGTTTGCGGGCTATCGCTGCAGATGAAAATAACACACCAGCCAAGAGCTTTCGGCGCGCGGCAGGTGGCGCATCCGGGTCTTTGTTCGCGCAACTCATTGGCGCATTGGATCAGGTGCTAAACCACGACCACGATTTATCAGACGCACTGCAGACAGCAGCAGATCGAATCAATCAGCTGGGTCAGGCAGTCAGTGGAGATAAAACCATGCTCGATGCACTACTGCCAGCCGCCCAGGCCGACAGCATTAGCAGTGCGATCAGCGCTGCACAACAGGGAGCAGACGCAACGATTGCAATGGTTGCCAGACGCGGGCGCGCCAAAAATGTAGAGGGTGGTGGTGCAGGACATAAAGACGCGGGCGCCACATCCGTTGTGGAAATGTTAACAGTGTTCGCCGACTACTATCCCGTGTCCCTGAATAATGACAGCGGTGCAAATGACAGCGGTGCAGCATCTAAAGACCCGTAAACACCAGGACAGCTACATCAGGACAGCTACACCGGACCAGTAACCTAAGATCAGGCGCATGAAAAAACTCTTTAACAGCAAAGATACAATGCCGGACGACATGATCGACGGTTATGTTTCCGCCTATCCCGACATCGTGCAGCGCGGACAAAATCCTCGCGTTGTTCGACGCACTCGCCTGACAACCAAACCGGACGGCAATGAATCCCCGAGCTCAGAACAAGAACGCTCAGATCAAAAGAAGGTCGCACTGCTGATCGGCAATGGATGCGGACACGAGCCCATCGCCATGGGCTTTGTCGGCGAGGGACTACTGGATGCCAACGTGGTCGGCGATGTGTTCAGTGCCCCCTCTGCAGACCTTATTGTTGAAGGTATTGAAGAGGTCTGCGGCAGCGCCGGTGCCGTGTTGTTAATCTCGCGTCACGAAGGCGATGTAATCAATGGCAACGCAGCCGCACTGATGGCTCAGGACGACGGCCTCGATGTCCGCCCCTTACTGATGTACGACGACATCTCATCAGCACCCCGTGGACAGGAGAGCGACCGACGTGGCGCTGCCGGCACCATGTTCATCTATAAAATACTGGGCGCCGCTGCAGAAACCGGTATGGGTTTAACTGAACTCGTGCAACTCGGTGAAGCGGTACGATCAGAAACCCGAACGCTGGGCGCCGCAGTGTCACCCGGTGTGTCGCCACTTACCGGCGAACTGATGTTCACACTGCCCGACAACGAAATCTATATAGGCATGGGTGTACACGGAGAGCCCGGTGTCAGTCGACGTGAAATCGGACCGGTACGCGACCTCGTGCACTTTATGGTCACCGCACTACTGGACGACAAACCGATAGAGACCAACAAGCCTGTCGTGGTACTGATAAACGGCTCCGGCGGTACAACCATGATGGAGTTACTGACGGTCTATCGCGAGGTCCATACTCTGCTGGCTTCGCACAACATTCCAGATGTATCGCCAATGATTGGTTCGTTCTCAACCACTCAGGAAATGGGCGGGTTTTCTATTTCGTTGTTTACCCCTACCGAATCCATGCTGAGTTACTGGCGAGCGCCACAGGCGTCGCCACACTTTCCCAACATCTTTTCCCCACCGGATACACTATAGCGATGCAGATCCAGGCCCGCACATTTCATGGCGTTGCCGTTGATGCTGGCAGCGGTCTCGAGGCGACACTGCGTCAGGCGCGCGGCACACAGGCGACAACAGATGACCTGGCGCTCTTTAAGCGCTGCGTTATAGAAGTGCTTGGCAGTGGCGCGAGCACCGCATTGATTGATGCGCAGACTGGGCCGGACCTGCTGCAGTATTACCCCGCTGGCTGCGCACCGACACTCGCCTACGAGGCCGATGTCTACCATATATCCGATGAGGATCGAATCACCGTACTGCCAGAACACCTGAAGCCGACGGACTACGCGTCTCTCGGCGTCGAGCAACTCAAGTTTTTTATTTACTACGCACCGGATGATGATGCATCACTCAATCGTCGCAAGCAGGAACTGGTGGCTGATATCGGTCAACAATGCGCTGATCTTAATTTGCGCTACCTGATGGAGCCACTGGTTTACCACCCGACAATTGAATCCGGTACAGCTGAGTACGCGCGCATCAAACCTGATCTGGTCAGACGTGCTACAGAGCTTTTTGCCGAACCGCAATTCCATGCCGACGTGTTAAAAGTAGAGGTGCCGGTTGACTTAAACTTTGTAGAAGGCTTTGGGCAACCGGATAGAAGCCACGAGGAAGCCCTTGACGCGTTTCGCGACGCCGCCGCACCGGCGAGTCATCTCGACCTGGTGTATCTCAGTGCCGGTGTTTCCTTTGAGTGGTTCGAATCCTCTCTCAAGCTGGCCAGCGAGGCAGGTGTAAAATTCAATGGCTTTATGTGTGGCCGTGCACTGTGGTCAGATGCCATTGAAATTTTTGGCAGTGGTGGCGAAGCCGAACTGCGCCGCTGGCTTCAAAGTACCGGTCTTCCACGTCTTGAACGTCTTAAAAACGCATTGAGCTAAACGCAACCACCAGGGCGGAACACATCATGTCAGGCAATCTCACCATCGGGTTGATACGCGCTTCTCTGCCAAGCTACTTTCCCGAAAAGTACGATGTCTGGTCGCGCGCGCAAAGCGCTCTGTCAGCCCTGTGCGAAGAAGAGTCCGCCACCCTGTTTATGGCGCCTGATATACCAATGGACGCACGCGACACACAAAAAGCGCTGGACCACTGTGCTGCCGCAGGTGCAGATTTTATCTTGCTGTTGCATGGCGGCTTTTCGATGGGGGATGTGGCCAGAACAATTGCCGCAGCCCCTGTTAAAGCCGGCTTCTGGTCGGTCCCGGAACCTGTGCGTACCGGAGATATCCAGTTAAACAACTTTGTTTCACTGAATATGTCGATGTCTATAGCCCGGCAGGTTCGCGACCTGAATCAACACCCGGTGCATTGGTACCACGGCGCTCCAGAAAGCGCAGCACTGATCAACCGCCTGCGAACCACCATAAAATCACTCAGCGCAGTAAAGCAACTCCAGCAGGCCAGAATCGGCGTTATCGGTGGATTGGCAATGACTTTCTACAACATGGAAGTATCCACCAACGCACTTCGATCAAGGATCGGTGTTGAAGTCGCCCATCATGATATGCATGAACTGACGCAACGAATGGATGCCGCTGATTCAGCTCGCGTCGCCACAGAACTGGATTTAATCCAACAGGCCGCCACGGTAGAGGGCATCAGCGATGCACAGATGACCCTGCAGTCTCGTGCCGCTGTGGCAATGCAGGACATTGCAACAGAAAACAATTACGCGGCACTTGCCGTCAGTGACTGGCCTGCGCTGCAAAACTATCCGGGCATGCATCCGGGTGCCGCATTTACCTGGCTTGAAGAAAAATACAACTTGCCTGTGGCATCGGAGGGTGACGTACTGGGTGCGGTTAGCCAGCTGGTCGCAAAGTCCATCACCGGCAGGGTCGGTTATTTGCTGGACATGACTGAACCCGATCTCGATGCCGGTCAATTGCTGGTGTGGCACGGTGGTGGCGGGCCGCTGTTTCTGGCGGACGACAAAGGCGCACGCTGGATCAATCACCCGATGATCGGCCGCGGTACTGAACAGGGTCCCATTTACGGCGCAATTGCAGATCTGGTTTTTCAGGACGGTCCGGTCACTGTTTTCCGGGTCGCCAGAGATGCCTCCGCGCTCTTCCAGTTAAACTGCACCGTCGCCGGTCGTGACCCTGACGGATTTACCGGCGTTCGTGGCTGGCTCGAACAATTCACCATGCAGGGCAAGAGCCTGTCTCTCGAGGACCTTGTGAACACCGTCATGGCGCACGGACTGGAACACCACTTTATACTCGTGGCCGGTGATAGTTCAGCTGTGTTAGCCGAGTTCGGCTCATGGACCGGCATGACCACACTCGGTGCACGCGCCGATAGAGGCTATCTGTGTGCTGAGGATTTTAGCTAACGCGAGCTCACGTTCTATTACCCGCGTCTTCGTCATCAAACGGGGCTTTGCCGATCTTTTCGCGATCTTTGCGCGAGCGGGGCTAAACCAGCGTTACTTGTTGTGCCTCGACTGAAGCGTGCGATACCCGTAGTAGATTCGGTTAATTGCAGTAACGCCACAAACAGCGGCAAAGACCCAGGCAATGATCGCAAAATACTGCGGAAACACACACATCAACGCAAAACAAATAATTGTCTCGGTGCCTTCTGCCAGCCCGTTCAGGTAGTACAGGCTTTTGTATCCGAAGTCCGGGCTTACCATGTCTCGCTTCTCAGCCTGGGTTGCAAAGGCCAGGAAGCTCGCACCGGTGCCGACAAAACTCGCTATCAGAACCGCAGCGGGCAGCGCATTGTTTACCGGATCAGCGAATGCAAATCCGAGTGGAAAAATTGCATAAAACACGAAATCCAGCGTGATATCAAGATAACCACCGGCATCGGTTGACCTGTGCAGCCGAGCCAGCTCCCCATCCAGGCCATCAGCCAGCCGATTGATCAACAGTAACATCAATGCGAGCTGCGTATAGCCGTAGGCCACAGCGGGAATGCAGGCCAGCCCGATGACAAATCCGGTTACCGTCACCGTATCGGCTTTCACACCTGCCCGATCAAGACTCGCCGCCAGCGTCGCCAGCGAGGGTTTGATGCGAGGTACAATGTATTTATCGAGCATTTTAGCTACAATTTTCCGCGGCAGCTTGCGCTAAAACCGTCGTTTCAGAGGGTGCATGTTCTATCACTCGTATGGTTTCGCCCTGCTCTCGAACTGCATATCACAAATGAGCCACTTCACGCCCTGCGACCACCATCCATTGTGCACCGCAATAACGTGCATATTCCTGTCCAGCGTCTCATTGTAACTCGATCCGGTATTCCAGCTCGCCCTGCCAAAATGACTGGCCAGCAACCAAGCTCGAACAACCCGTGTCGAACAACCCGTGTCAAACAGGCACTCTCAAACGCTGCCGCAGGACCGCGTGCTGAAACCATGTCCTGGCTCATTGCAGCGCCTGCCACACGATCAGCGAAACACTGCGGATTTTTACTCAGGCATCCGGGGACGGGAAAAGGTTCCCGGTGGTTCATCAAATGGCGCAATGGTCGACATGCAGCTCGTCTGCCGATACCTATCCGCAAAAATCTCGAGTCTGTGCATTGCGACTCCGGGCTATCGCCACGCCTGCCCCTGAACGTGTTGATGCAGCATCTCTCAGTGAGCCGAGCCAGTTACTGCTAAGGTCCAGAATAGTTTATATTTGACCATCGAGTTTGGCATTTAACAGAGATACCATGGGTTCAGATAAACAATCGTCGCAACAACGCTACGCAGAAATCGACACGTCGTCATTGATTTATGACGGCAAAGCGCGTTTTTCAATCGATGATGCGCCCAACCGAATCGAACCGGTGTATCGATCGAAAAAGGATTACCGCAAGCAATTGGCATCTATGGTTTCCGAAATTGATGCGTTGCAGGAAATCATGAATGCGCAGAATCATCAGGGACTGCTGCTGGTCTTTCAGGCAATGGACGCCGCCGGTAAGGATGGCACGATCAAACGTGTGTTACGGGGGGTTAACCCGGCAGGCGTACAGGTGTACTCGTTTAAGAAACCAAGCGATGAAGAACTCGATCACGGGTACCTTTGGCGTGTTATTCAACGCATGCCAGAGCGAGGCCGTATCGGTGTGTTTAATCGCAGCTACTATGAAGAAGTGCTTGTTGTGCGTGTCCATCCAGAGATACTGACCCGCTACCAGCGCATACCACGCAAACTGATCGAAGACACAGACGCCGTGTTTGAAAATCGATTCGAGCAGATCGAAAATTTCGAAAGATACGTCACTGACAATGGCTTTAAGGTGATCAAGTTTTTTCTTAATGTGTCCTATGAAGAACAAGGCAGGCGATTGCTGGCAAGATTAAACGAGCCGGAGAAACACTGGAAGTTCTCGTTCTCGGATATCGATGAGCGCGCCTACTGGTCGGACTACATGGCAGCCTTTGAAGATTGTATCAACGCCACTGCCTGTAAAAACGCTCCGTGGGCGGTAATACCAGCGGATGATAAACTCAACATGCGCTTGCTGGTAACCAAAATAGTTCTGGAACAAATGCAGTCAATGGATCTGGACTGGCCAGCCGCCGACGATCGACTGGAAGCCGAGATCGACACCCTGCGTGAACAACTTTCCAGCTGAGTCATGTTAGCTGTCGAATTATAATAGATAGTCAGAATCGCCAATACCCTCTATGCCTGACAGTTTTTTTACTACCGATAGCGAATGGTTTATCCCGACCACGCACACACGTGGCCCGTGGAACGTCGATCACTGCCATGCCGGACCGCCAACCGGCTTAATTGCCCGCGCGCTGGAACTGGCGCTACCGGGTCATCGACTGACACGGCTTACAGTCAATCTGACCAAACCGATTCCATTTGCAGGCTTTCGAATCGACGCAACTATCACCCGCGAAGGGCGTATCGTGGCGCTTGCCGAGGCGCGATTAATCGATCGACAGGACACCGTTTGTGCAACTGCCAGTTCACTGCATATGGCACCACAACCGAAGCACCCGATGCCAACGCACCAAACGACAAAACTCAACCCGGATGATGCGCAGATCGGAGATTTCCCGATAGAGCACATAACGCATGGCCAGCCAAACTTTACAGGCGATGGTGTATCGGTTAAGTATCCGCCTAACCAGAACGCAGAACCGGGGCAAACCATTGCCTGGCTGCGCACCGTACCACTGCTTGCCGATGAAGCCCCCTCTGCATTTCAGAAAATCTGTCCTCTGGCCGATTGTGGCAATGCATTCGGCCGTAACGCAGAAATCTCCGAGTTTAATTTTATGAACCCCGATCTGACTGTGCTGTTACATCGGGACCCTGTCGGCGAATGGCTTGGGACCAACGCAGTCAGTCACTGGCAGTCCAATGGTATCGGAATGGCTGATGCCGAATTGTTTGATGCCGAAGGATGCGTCGGCCGTGCCCTGCAGACCCTGTTGGTCAGACCTGCCAGCGCCTCCTGAGGTCAGGCTGACGGAATCATCAAAACCCGAATATCGTGCACTCATGTGGCTTACAAACAGTGTGCTGCAAACGATTGATTTGTGAAAAATTCATCGCCAATCCTCGCTGAAAGAGGAGGTTTACGTCTCTAAAGATGCACGGCCTGCGGACGCTCAACCACCCCAGTAATAAAAATCCACACTTTCAGCAGGACCAGGCACATGCGCTTCAACACTACATTTGCAGCACTCACTTTTGCTATCTCACTGATCGGCACATCTAACGCAATGGCATTGCCAACAAATGGCAGCGTTCAGCTGGCGCCGTCTTATCCGGAACGCCCGGTACCGCAAATTGGCGACAGCAGCCAGCATGTTCTGGGTTACTACGGTGCACCGGCAAAGAAAATCCGCAGCAAGAACGCGGGCGCAGAGGTTTGGGACTACGGCACCTTCCGCGTGTTCATGCAGGATGACAAGGTTGCTTTCTCTCGCGTTTGGTAGCGTTGGCGTCATTCTGCTCGGAATCCAGAGTAGAGATACGCGCAGCTTTATAAACTGCTTGCGCGACTATTCGAGTGCGTTACCGACACTGCTTCCCGGGCTGCCACCCGGGTTGACACCGCGCTTATACCCGCGATGACAATAGACCGGGCAATTCGTTGATATCAGATAGGACGACGTTTGCGCCGAGTGTGTCCAGTACTTCGGATGTATAGCCCCAGTCCACCAGCACAACCGGTACACCAGCCGCAATGGCACAACCGGCATCCGCCGATGAGTCGCCAATCATCAGCGCCTTGCCGGGCGACGAATGAAGCTCGGCCAAACAAGCCATTACCGGTTCTGCGTCCGGCTTGCGCCGCGTCGTGCTGTCACCGCCTACTATCGATCCAAAATAGGGCTTAAGGCCAAGGTCTTGCACAACAGTGCGCGCCATTTGCACCGGCTTATTGGTGCAGACTCCCTGCTTGTACCCGCGTTGGTGCAGTGTTTCGAGCACCTCTGCTACGCCATCAAACAGCGTTGTGTGCACACAGCAGTGGTCACGATAGTGCTCAACAAAACTAGCGTAGGCTGCGTCGGCGTTGTAGTGCTCGCGTCCGCCAACATGATCGAAGGCACGCTCCAGAAGTTTGCCGGCCCCCAGTCCCACCATCAATCTGGCATCATCAACACTGACACTGCCAAGGCCGTACTGCGCCAGAACTACATTCATCGATGCATTAATATCAGCGATGCTGTCAGTCAGTGTGCCATCCAGATCCCATAACACACAGTCAATACCGGACAGTTGTTGTCGCAGGGAATTATCACTGGTTCTGGTCATAATCTTCTCAATGCGATGCTCTCTTTATCAAGCTCTAAGTGCCTTGCTCTCAGTAAGATGCTCTCAGTAAGATGCGCTCAGTAAGATGCGCTCAGTGCGATACGCTTAAAGACACGTGTTTAATACAGGCAGATCACCCGGCGCTGCGCAATGCAGCGATATTGCTCGCATACTGTGCCTGATCATTGTTGCCAAAGACCGCGGACCCCGCCACCAGCACATTGGCTCCCGCCTCGACAACACGCGCAGCATTACTCGCATTGACTCCACCATCCACAGACAGATCAATGGGCTGATCGCCTATCATTTCTCTGATTCGCGCTATCTTGTTCAATTGCGATTCAATAAACGTCTGGCCACCGAAGCCGGGGTTTACCGACATCACCAGAATCAGGTCCAGCCTGTCCATTACATAGTCAAGCACCGTCTCGGGGGTTGACGGATTCAGTGACACACCAGCCTTGACACCCAGATCGCGAATCGCCTGCAGCGAGCGATCGAGATGCGGCCCGGCTTCAGCATGTACCGTAATCATATCTGAGCCTGCGTTGACGAAATCTTCCAGATACCGATCGCAGGGAGCGATCATTAAATGTACATCCATCGGTTTATCGGTGTGCGGCTTGAGCGCTTTCACAACGCCCGCACCTATCGTGATGTTCGGCACATAGTGCCCGTCCATCACATCCACATGAATCCAGTCCGCACCGGCATCATCAATCGCGCGAACCTCCTCGCCCAATTTAGCAAAGTCAGCGGATAGAATGGATGGAGAGATCTGTATTTGACGACTCATTGAAATCTGCGAAATCTGCGTAGCGGGCAAGACGCCAGTGTACTGGATCAAATAAAGTGTGCCTACGCGCGCTCGTCATTCGGGACGCAACCAACAAAAATCGCAGACAGGTCATTCCTTTATTTCAGCGCGTTTATCGACAGCTGTAACGCGGTTGAAAGCCAACAGTTTCAATACCTGTACACCAATGTCACATAACTGACGTTTTGATCGCCTGCCAGCCGCTATCTGCGGGTAAACCCAGAACAGCCTCTCAAAACACCAGCCAATAAGTCAATAAAATGGCACCCAACGCAACAGGGGTGCCCCGGTTAATGACTTCAGCCACTAAAAAGCTTGTCAGTACGCTTTTTACCCTGCTTTGCCTGTGCTCTGCCTCATCTGCCACCGCTGCGTCGCAAGCCATTTTCGCCAAAATAGCTTCCCCCCTGTCTCACACTGAAAGTGGTCATTACACTCTGGGGCTCAATTTCGGCGGCGCATTGATGAATTTGGTCATGCGGTCCAGTTCCGTCATAAACACCAACACCAGGCTCGTTAATCTCAACGGCTATCCGGAACAAAGCAGCTTTCGATCATTTCAGGGCAGCATACAAGGCGAGGACAACAGCTGGGTCAGACTGGGCATCCACGGTGATTCGCTGTCAGGTGTTATTTCCACCAAGGGAAGTCGCTACCAACTGTCAGGCTCAGCCAGCAGCCACGTCACCCTAAAGCTGCTGTCCGAACAAAGCTCACACAGCCTCAGTTCACACGCTCCTCAATGGCGCAGTGCAAACAACACAAAAAGCAACACAGCCAAAAACACCGCTAACACCGAAACAACCGTGATATCACATGTCGTCGACATAGCTATTGCAGTTGATAGTCAGTACAACGATTTGTATGGCGGCAACGGACTTGAAAAGGCACTGTCTATTATCAACTCGGTGGACGGCATCTATCGAGAAGAATTCGGTATCGCACTGCGTGTGGTTAGTGCATTGAATATCACTGAACGCAACAACGACCCGTTTGACTTCGGCAATGTTCAGATAGAAACCATGTTAAGAGGCCTGCGTGACTACCGCATGCAAACCACACATTTCGATAATGCCAGTCTGGTTCACTTATTTACCGGAAATCAAAACACTGATGCACCAGTAGGTCTGGCGTGGATAGACACCGCCTGTCGCAGTGATGGATATGATGTCGGGTTATCTACACCCTACCGCCACGAGATTCTGCTTGCCGCACATGAAATAGCCCATAACCTTGGTGCCATGCACGACTCCGACACCGCCTGCAACGTAGAAAACGACAAGGTGATGTGGCCCTATATTTCCGACAAGACATCGCAGAATTTTTCTACCTGTACACGCAGCAGCGTGCGCCAGTCATTGCAGAGCAGTTGTCATGTGCAGACAGTTGATTTGCAGGTATCACTGTTTGAAAACAATGAGAACAGCTACACCGCTACGGTTAAAAACAATGACGCGGCGCAATCGAGTACTTCATCAACGCTAACCATTGAACTGCCACACAACAGTATCGCGACCGCGCTGTATGGCGACTGCCTTGCGCCAGCCAATCGAGTGGAATGCGCCATCGGCACCTTACTGCCGGGCGCAGAAGATTATGTTCGTGTGAGCGTTGAGAGCACTATTGGTGTAGTTGGTCTCGCCGACGCGGCTGATCTAAGCGCGCAGGAATTTACCGCATCTATCGCCTCGAATGATCTGCCAGATATGGCACAGGACAACAACCGTGCATCTATATACTCAGGCACATTCGATGACAACGATGAGTCACAGCAAGACGCACTGGCGCCAACTGACAGTGGCGCTAACAGCGGAGATTTTATTACCGAAGGTGGCGGTTCCGCACCGCTTATTGCGGCACTTGTGCTATTCACTGTGGCCATACGCCGTCGTGGCATAAAGCCTGTCAACTAGTCCGCTGTTACCAGCGCTGTTGTCGGCTACGTTCAACTGCTGTCGGCAACGTTTAACTGTTGTGGACAAAGTTGAACTGTTGTGGACAAAGTTGAACTGTTGTGGACACCGTTCAACTGTCGTCAGGCGATCTACACTGCACTATGCAGTGCGTCCTGCAACTCCGCTTCAATCTCGTGCACCGCGCGCAAGCGTTTAACCCGGTTAAACAAACCGGTTGCCTCCGGGTAGCCCCGCTTAAGATAACTCAGCCATTGCTTGGTTCGGTTGCCTGCATAGCGTGGTGGAAATTCAGCCGCAGATTCCAGTAACTGTTGCAACAGATCCACCACCTCGGGCCATACCAGCGATCGGTAGTGTGGCGCCTGGTGATGATCCGTGTCATCGGTACGGCATTGCTCCTGGGCATGCAGGCACAACGCGAGATCCGGCATCGACAACGCGCCTCTGCCAAGCATCAAATCGGTGCAGCCACTTTCAGCGCGCGCCAATCGGGACTCATGCACAGACCAGATCTCGCCGTTTATAATGACCGGTATCGTCAGTTCAGTGGACACCTCTCGAACCTGGTCCCAGTAGGCGGGTGGCCGATAGCCATCGGCACGTGTTCTGGCGTGTACGCAGAGCTCGGTTGCACCACTTTGCTCAATAAGCGCGGCAGTTTCCAACACACTGCTCGTATCATCAAAGCCAAGCCGCATCTTGGCGGTTACCGGTATCGACGGGTCAACCGCGTCTCGCACCGCTTGAACAATATGCGCCACCACGTGTGGTGAGCGTAACAACGCAGATCCACCACCATGCCGATTCACGGTTTTAGCCGGGCAGCCAAAGTTGATATCGATGCCAACGGCACCCAGTGCTACGGCGCGCGCAGCGTTGATTGCCAGTGCATTGGGGTCACTGCCCAGCAACTGCAGATATACCGGCGTATTACTTGCGGTCACTCCCGCCTGCTTGAGCTCCGGGCAGATTTTATAGAACACCCGGTCCGGGTATAGATGATCCGTCACTCTCAGAAACTCGGTAACACATCGCGAGTAGCCACCAAGCCCGGTCAGAATTTTTCGCAAATGAAAGTCTGTCACCCCTTCCATCGGTGCGAGCATCACTCTCATGATCTACCCAACAGGTTAATCAGCGGGTCAGACATTCATGCACGGTCTGGCCGAGCTGCAGCATCCACTGCGCGTATAAATCCGGGCCCGCAGTAAATCGACTTGCCAGCGGGTCCAGTGTCGCAACGTCAACCGATGAATCTCGCTGTAGCATCGACACCACTTTGGCAGGAAACTGCGGCTCGGTAAAAAGGCACTTAACGTTCTGCGATTCCACTTGCTGCAGAATCTGTTTGAGTCGTTTGGCACCGGGCTGAACTTCAGGTTGTTCGGCAATCACCAGCGCACGATGTAAGCCGTAGCGACGTTCCATATATTGATATGAATCGTGGAATACCAGATAGGGCACGTCTGACACATCAAACAGCAATGTCTTCAGTTGCTGATCAAGCTGCGACAGTTTCATCACCATATTTTGCGCATTACTTTTGTAAGCAGTCGCATTGACCGGATCGATTTCCGCCAGATACTCAGACAGATACGTCACCAGACGAGCGGCGTTTTGCGGGTCGAACCAGAAGTGATAATCCACTTCATCCAGGCCCGATGCATCTGCTTGATGCCCGTGGTTAACATCGTCGTTATCATTGTCCTTAACAACCACAGTATCGCTAGCATCATCCGTTGACTGACGGACAAATTCGGTGCTGGCGGAATGCCCGTGACCATGTTGATCAAATCGAAACGGCCAGCGCTGAATTCCGTCTATTTGCGCAAAGGCAATCACCGCGGATTGTGGATCCAGATCTGCCACCACCCGCTCCAGAAATACCTCGATGCCAGCACCCACCCAGACCAGCAAATCCGCATCGTGCAGGGTCCGCATCATCGACGGCTTCAGCTGTGCAGTGTGTGGCGAAGAGAAGCCCTCAAACAGCAGCACAGGGTCAGTGACACCGCGGGTAACCGATGACACCAGACTATGCAGCGGCTTTATGCTCACCACAATCGACGGCGCTCCATCACCTTCCGTGGACGATCTGTCACTCGACACTTCGGCAGCAAGTGCGCTGCTCGGCCACGCGAGGGCCATGCCCTGCACCGTGCCTTGAACCGTGCCCTGCGCGACGAACAGTACTGCTGTCAGCAGCGCAACGATCAACACAGTTGCAAAGGCTGTTCTCGCACAGGCAAACCTGTGAATGAAATTGCGCAAAAAAGGATATTCCGGAATTGGGTTAATCGGCTATGATGGTGGATTGACTTCCAGGGTTAGTATTTTGCAGACAGATGCCCCATCCTCAGATCAGGGTATTTTGATCGATGTCGACAATCTCACGGTAAGGCAGCGAGGTCGCACACTGATCGACAGGGTCAGCCTGCAGGTACGCCGAGGCGAGATTGTAACCATTATAGGACCCAATGGCAGCGGAAAAAGCACCACGATCAGAGCCATACTCGGCATTATCAAGGCAAATGCCGGACACGTCACCAAACTTCCCAACCTTAAAATTGGCTATGTGCCGCAGAAACTCGAAATCAACTGGTCGATGCCACTGACGGTTGAGCGCTTTATGCGTCTGACCGAGTCTCACAGCGACGACAGCATTGCAGCTGCACTCGCCACTACCGGTGTCGAAGCGCTGGCAAAGCGCGAACTGACCGTGCTGTCCGGTGGCGAGTTCCAGCGTGTGTTAATTGCACGGGCGATGGCAAGCCAACCGGACCTGCTGGTTCTGGACGAGCCGGTGCAGGGCGTCGACTTCAACGCCGAACTTGAAATCTATCAGCTGATCGCCCGGCTGCGCGACAAACACGATTGTGGCGTGCTGCTGGTCTCACACGATTTACATATCGTGATGGCAGAAACCGACACGGTTGTGTGCCTGAACGGTCACGTCTGCTGCTCTGGCAGCCCGAAGGCGGTAACCAACAGCGATCAGTTTCAAAACCTGTTTGGCGTGCGCGGTGCCGAGGCACTGGCAATTTATAAACACCACCATGATCACAAGCACGGCCCTGACGGCGAGGTGATCCCCGATCCTGACCCCGCACTCCGGCCCGGCTCAGATGCACACGGCAGTCAACCACAGTCTGTGCACGAGTGAGCGATCTCATGTACACGCCGTTAGGTTGTCCACTGTTGCAATTACTACCGTACACCGAGAAAGACGCTTCGCCTCCATTGATCGCACCTTTGTTGATCGCACTAGCTGACTCAACACAGTACCGCCCCGTCACATCACACCTGCCTGGACCACCTGCCAGTCATGCTTGACGACTTTATCGTGCGAGCGCTGTTGGTCGGTACCGGTATTGCGCTGGTTACCGGGCCGTTCGGTTGCTTTGTTGTCTGGCGCCGCATGGCCTATTTCGGCGATACCATGGCTCACTCCGCTCTGCTTGGTATCACCCTGGCGCTGCTGTTTGAAATAAACAGCGGGCTCGGTGTGTTCATTGTTGCCTCGTTACTGGCCTTCGTGCTGATCCTGCTGCAACGACGCGCAGACCTGCCAAACGATACGCTACTGGGCATACTGTCGCATTCAACACTGGCGCTGGGGCTCATCATTATAGGACTGCTCACCCGCGCACCTGTCGATGTGATGGCCTATTTATTCGGCGACGTTCTTGCAGTGACCCGCCAGGACCTGCTGATAACCTTTGCCGCTGGTGCTGTTGCGCTGGGCCTGTTAGTCACAATCTGGCGACCTCTGCTGGCCGGCACCGTGAACGAAGAACTGGCGCGCGCAGAGTGCAGTAATATTCAACCTGCAAATATCGCCTTTCTGGTGTTGCTTGCGGCGGTGATCGCCATTGCCATCAAGATCGTCGGCATACTATTGATCACCGCCTTGCTGGTGATACCGGCAGCGACGGCAAGAAAGCTTGCCAACAGTCCGGAGTCGATGGCGGTAACCGCATCGCTACTCGGCGTGCTGGCAGTCTGGATGGGCCTCTTCAGCTCAATGACCTGGGACACACCGGCCGGACCTGCGATTGTTGTGTCAGCATTGTTGCTGTTTTTAGTCTGCCAGATTATTCCGGTAAAAAAAGGCGGGTAACGCCACCCACCTTTTTACATTGAATTTACATTGAACCGCAGGAATGAGGCTCGGGATTTGAGCCATGGGTTTACCTCTGTCTGTAAATACCGACTCCACAAGCGCAATTGGTACTTTTTGGAGGCTGGTTTCAGCGACTACTTTTCGGCGACAATGTAGGCAATCCAGCACTCATGATCCAGCACCTCGCGTGTCTCCTCGAACTCGTCGAGCGCTTCGTCGTTATCATCAAATTGCTGAATAAAAAACCGTACCTTGTTAAAGCCGGCCTCCAGTAACAGATCCTCAAGTTCACGTCCTCCCCACAGACGCCAGTTATAGCTGAAGGCCTTGTCCATTCGAGACTTGTCGGGAAAGCGGAAATGAATATGACAGAACATCTCCTGAGTCACCGCATTGTATTTGTTTTGATCCCACAGATAGGTATAGCCATCAAGCTTGTGTTTTTCGACCTGGGTCGTATGCGCCTCGGAACCACCATAAGCATCGAGAAACATAATGCCATCTTTATTCAGCGCTCGATGCACACCGCTAAAGTAAGTCAGTAAATCTTTACGCTGCTGAAAAATCCAGTAACTGAAATTAAACGCCAGGCAGACATCTACCTGTGGTGTCTTCACCGTCAGCACGTCATCCTGAATCAATTCAACCCGGGCTTTTTGCTTGCCCTTTAATTTATTGAGATTGTGCTTGCGGCCCCAGTCGAGCACCTCTTTGTCAAAATCGACACCCCAGGAGCGGTTTTCAGAACCTCGTTTCGTCCACACACAGGCAGTTCTGGCAGTACCACAGAAATCCTCACGCAGCGTTACCGGCTTGCGTCCGCGCAAGTCCTTGAACGTGTCCTGTACAAAATCAAGTTCGAACTCTGAATCCTGCACAGACTCCTGATACAGCTCGTGGCGATCTGCCAGTGCCGCCATTGTCGGCTTTGCACTTTTTGCCTGTTTTGACGATTTTTTCTTTTTATTTTTTTTAGCCAATTGCAAGAATCCTAGTACTAGCGCTTTATACCAACGCCTTTATTTAACAAGTACAGTGCTATTGCACCTAACAATAGTATAAAAAGCCCGATCACGACGAATGACACGACAATACTGAAATCCGAGGTGCCCAGTATTCCATAGCGAAAGCCGTTAATCATATACAGCACCGGATTGATCATCGACAGGTTCTGCCAAAAATCTGGTAGCAACTTAATACTGTAGAAAATGCCGCCAAGGTAGGTCAGCGGTGTCAGCACAAAATTCGGGATGATCGAGATATCGTCAAATCCCTTGGCAAAGATTGAATTAATTATACCGCCAATCGAAAACAGCATTGAAGTCATCACCACGATCAACAACGTAATGAGCGGGTTTTCTATCGTGAGCCGTGTAAAAAACAAAGAGACGAGCGCCACCAGCGCGCCTACCATCAGCCCGCGACACACACCACCGATAATATAACCCGCCAGTATAACAACCGTGTGCACAGGCGCCACCAGCACCTCTTCTATATGCGACTGAAACTTTGCCCCAAAGAAAGATGAAACCGAGTTGGCGTAGGAGTTGGTAATCACAGACATCATAATAATGCCGGGCACAATAAAATCGATATACCGATGACCGTCCATTTCACCGACTCTCGATCCTATCAGCGTGCCAAAGATCATCATATACAGCAGGGCACTGACTGCCGGCGGTACGATGGTCTGCACCCATATCCGCATAAACCGACGTATTTCCTTTACGACAATGGTCTTGAACGCGACCGCATTAACCGCTGCAATCGATGTCATCAGGCAGCCACCTCTTTTTCTTTATTTCCGACCAGACGCAGAAAGAACTCCTCAAGACGATTGGATTTGTTGCGCAAACTCACCACTTCTATCTGCTGCTCTGCCAGTTGGCGGAACAGATCATTCATGCTCTGACCGTCGGTCACCTCGATATCCAGTCGTGCCTGCTCACAGCTCACCACCGTATAACCATTCAGCTGCGGCGCTTGAGCCAGTGGTTCTTTCAGGTCGAGTACGAAAGACTGCACCTTTGAGCGACTCAGTAACTCGCTTACCTCGCCCTGTTCTACTATCTCGCCGTGGTCGATGATTGCGACATTGCGGCAAAGCGTTTCCGCTTCTTCAAGGTAGTGGGTTGTCAAAATAATGGTTGTGCCCTGACGATTGATCTCCTCAAGGAAAGTCCACATCGAGCGGCGAATCTCGATGTCGACACCCGCTGTTGGCTCATCGAGTATCAGCAGATTCGGTCTGTGCACCAGAGCCCTTGCAATCATTAAACGGCGCTTCATACCGCCTGACATTTCTCTTGCCGCTGCGTCGCGCTTGTCCCACAAATCGAGTAACTGCAGATATTCATCAGTGCGCGCACTGGCTTCCGTACGCGGAATGCCGTAGTAACCCGCCTGTGTGATCAGTATATTGCGCGGACTTTCAAAAATGTTGAAGTTGATTTCCTGCGGCACTACACCAATCTGCATTTTGCACTGATTGCGCTCGCGTTCAAGATCACGACCAAATACTTTTACCGAACCGCCACTGGCATTGACCAGTGAGCAAATTATTCCGATAGCGGTCGACTTGCCGGCACCGTTCGGCCCCAACAGCGCGAAGAAATCGCCCTGCGTCACCGACAGGTCAATACCTTTCAATGCCTCATGCCCGTTAGCATAGGTCTTTTTTAATCCAGCTATTTCGAGTGCTTTCATACCTGTATGAGTTGCCCGGACAGTGTGGCTGCGGTTGCAGCGGTTAACAATAATGTAGTCGAACTGACGCGCGAGGCATTCGGATTCGATAATAGTGGTTAGCGGTGGAGCGGATCGAACAGTCGTGAAAACGGTTTGCAGCGCTGCTGCTGTCGAAAAACTATCGTGTGTCGCTCAAGACGTGCAGTCACTGGGTAAAAAAAGTAAGATGTCATGACTATTGGCAACCCGGAAAAACAATAATCTGTCTATCCCGTGCCTCTATCCAGCTCAACAAGCCAGCGCAACAAGCCAGCGCAACAAAAATCCGGGCATTTCAACCACGTTACTCAAAAGCGCAGCTCAACCACGTTACTCAACGGTTTTACCCAACCACGAGCTGCGACAGCACAGAACGAATACCATCCGGGATCTTTATCGGTTTCTCGGTGGCGCGATCAACAAAGACATCAGTAAAGTAACCGGCTGCACTGATCTCATCACTCCCCGTGACAAACATTCCGACTTCATAGCGTACGCTGGAGTTACCCAGTTTTCCCACCCGCAGGCCAGTGTCCACGATATCGGGATACTTTACCGGCTTGATATACCGACACATGTTTTCCACCGAAAAACACTGCACGCCGAATGCATCCAGGTCGAGTCTGGTTTCTACCTCAAGATAACCCATGATTACCGACTCAAAAAACGTCAGATATTTCGCGTTGTTGACGTGACCGTATTGATCGTTGTCGGACCAGCGCGTCGGGATAGTCAGGAAATGTTTGAAATTTGCGCGTGTTTCAGTGTGATCGAGTGGAAATTCAGCCATTTTTAAACATTGTCCAAAGGAGGTCGGTTACTTTGCCAGAGCACCTCACCAGCGCCCTCTTCTCGTGCCAGATACCGCGCCAGTACAAACAGCAGATCGGACAAACGGTTCAGATAGATGATGCTCTGCGGCGGCAGATCTTCTTCTGCACCCAATGATATGACGCAGCGTTCGGCTCGCCTGCAGACAGTTCGCGCCAGATGGCAGTGTGCCGCTGATATCCCGCCACCGGGCAGAATGAAATCCTTTAACGCAGGCAGGTGCTCGTTAAACCTGTCCAGTTGTTTCTCCAGCCAGCTGACATGCTGCTCTCCGAGCGACACATGCCCGGGTATACACAGCTCGCCGCCAAGATCAAACAGGTGATGCTGCACTTCAGACAACACTGTGTTTACATCCGCCGAGCTGGACTGGGCCAGCACCATACCGATCACACTGTTCAGCTCGTCGGTGGTGCCATAAGCCGTCACCCGCAAGCTGTCTTTGGCTACCCGTGTGCCGTCACCAAGCCCGGTGTCGCCTTTGTCGCCGGTTCGAGTATAAATTTTTGTAAGACGGTTTCCCAAAATTGTATCCGCTAGCTAAAGTCAGGCACGAAACAGGCGCAGGGTTTCCAGTAAAACCGCATCGATCATTGATGAGACCTGAGGAGACATCTGACGCCGCTGATATGGCAGCCCGTTATTGTGACAGAAACCGTGGTGACTGGCACGAATTGCGGCTTGGCGAATTGCCCCGTGCCTGAAGATGCTGGCAGCTATGATCCGGCGCCACTTGCGCGAGCAGCAGCTCAAGCAACGGCACGGGCAATGGTAGAGCGGATTCACATCAACCGAACGACAGTAAAGGGGGTGTAAAGGTGCGGACTATTGACATAGATGACTCACAATTTCGCAAGCCTGGCACCAGGCATGGGCAATCCGCAGTAAACAGGTCTATACATGAGGCTCGGTCCAGACCTCAATCAAGAACCCATTTGCCAGCTTGTTCACCGGGATTTACAGCCAGAGTGCACAGAAGGGCACTATTCCTGAACGTTAACCCCGGACAATGAGTCAAACTCCCGAATCAACAGAGATTCAACACTCTAAAACTATGCCGAAACCCAATACGACAGGCCATGGCCTTGCGCTCGTTTGCGTCTCCTCGCTTCGCCGAAGGTATTCAGCTTCGTGACTACTCGCGTGCAAAAGATAGACTCTCGTCCGATCGCGGGCTGCCTGTCGACAATACTGCTGTTGTTGGGGCTGCTTTGCCTTGCACCCGCTCACGCGAATGACACTGAAAACGGTAGCGCTACCGGAAGGCTGATTGTTAAGTACCGTCAGTCGGACAGCGCGCCAGGCTTCATCACCAAGTCTGCCGGTGTGTTTGATCGCGCAAAGTGGCGGGCAAAAAAACGACTGATAGTCAGTCGTCAACTGTCCGATAGCCAGGAATTGCTCACCCCCTACGAAGGCAATGGCCGATCGCACAGTGGCGAGGTTCCGCTACCTGCCGCGCTGCTGAGCGCTAATGCGGCAGACATAGAGTTTGTCTCGCCTGAATACACACGACAGGCACTGGTTTTTCCCGATGACCCCTTGTTTGACGGCGATCCGACATCGAATCAGGTTGACGCGGTTCAAGGCAACCAGTCCTATCTTTACGACGGCACCTACAGCGCGCAGGCGCCCGGTGCCTGGGATATCACCACTGGCAGTGAATCCTCGGTCATCGCGATTGTCGACACGGGCGTTATCAGCAGCCATCCGGAGCTGATCGAACGCTCGGTGCCGGGGCTGGGCTTTGATTTTGTTTCAGCCGGCAACCAGAGCGACTTTACCAACGCCAACGACGGCGATGGCAGAGACGCTGACCCCAGCGATCCGGGTGACTTCTGTGGCAGCGGCCCAAGCAGCTGGCATGGCACCGAAGTCGCCAGCGTGGCGGGCGCACAGACCAACGACGCGCAGGGCATGGCAGGTATCGACTGGAATGCACGTCTGCTCCACGCCCGCGCGCTCGGCCGTTGCGGCGGAACCGACGCCGACATCATCGATGCCGTGCGCTGGAGTGCAGGCATCCCGGTCCCCGGCTTGCCCGTCAACCCGACTCCGGCGCAGGTCATCAATCTCAGTATAGGTGGCCCCACCGAGTGCACGCGTGCCTGGCAGGACGTTATCGACGAAGTAAACAACATCGGCGTAAATCTGGTGGTAGCGGCAGGCAATGAAGCGGTAAACGCATTGCGCTCCTCACCGGCAAACTGCGCCAATGTCATCACCGTCGCGTCCAGTGATTTGCATGGCGGGATCGGTTTAATCGATATGCAAAACAGTTTCAGCCCACTGGACAGAACCTTCAGTAACTATGGTTTGAAAGTCACCGTGGGTGCCCCGGGCAGAAACATTGTGATAGCCACCAACGAGGGCTTTACTGACCTGGACGAAACCGCTAACAGCTACAAAACTGAAAGCGGTACCAGCCTGTCCGCCGCCATCGTCAGTGGCACGGTCAGCCTGATGCACAGTCTTAATCCCGATCTGGGCAGCGCCGACGTTCGAGCAATTTTGCAGGACAGCGCCACACCGTTTGCACAAGCCGGTGAGTGCAGCACTTACTACTGTGGTGCCGGCGTGTTGAACATGTCACGCGCACTGGCGATGACTCGTGACAACAGCTACAACCCCGATCGCAATCAGGAACGAGATATAATCGAAGCCCGAGCCGGCCAGCTACCCCTCAACCTGGAAACCGCAGACCGCTTGTTCGGCTACAGAGATATCCGCTACTACCGAATCGACGTACCTGTTGACGGCACGCTAACCGTTACCTCTTCATCCGAAGACAATCTCTACGGCTATCTGCTCGACGCTAGCTACGGCGTCCTCGCGCTGGATGACGACAGCGCCGGCGCCTGGCAGTTTCGTGTCGCCAATGCGGTCACTGCCGGCACTTACTACCTGGCCGTTGAACGCTCGCGCAACCGCCGGCAGGACGGCGAGAGTAACTACTCCCTGTTTGCGAGCCTCGAGACAGACCAGCCCACTCCCTTTACATTCGCCACAATCGACGATGCGGCCATCAACTCCACTATTACCTCCAATAGCATTGAGATCACCGGCCTCAGCTCCACTGCACTGATGATAATCAACGGCGGGTTCTATTCGCTGAACGGCGGCGCCCTTACCGATGAACAGGCCACGGTAAGCAACGGCGACGAGGTAACGGTTGCGGTGTTGACCGCCGGTGTCAGCCAGTCAACCGCCGCAGCGGAGCTGTCTGTCGGCGCCTACACAACCAGCTTCTCTGTGACCACCGGTGACGCCGCGGTAAGGATAGACAGAACCATCGCATCCAGTGGCGGCTGTACCATTTCAGCAGGTGGCGGTGATTCCGTTCTGTTACTACTACTGCTTATGTCACTGGCACTGCTTGCACTGCGAAGACGCACCTCGACCGCTACTTAGCGCAAGCGTCAGCCGCAAAAATCATGAACAGCCATCGGTCCACTCTCGATTGCAGCCGGTTGCGCACACCGCTGGCAGTGCTCCGCGCTTTGACGCCTGATCCGCAAGTTGGCACCGCTACCTCCAGTACCGAAGTATACCCTGCGTCCTGCCGTTGTTTTTTTGATAAAATAAGAGACTGACGAGTGCCTGACCAGGCCCAACGGACCATCTCTACGGAACAACATGACCAGTAAATTTGCAGGCACTGACACCTACATTGCAACCGAGGATCTGACGCTCGCAGTCAATGCTGCCATCACCCTGGGCCGCCCGCTGCTGATCAAGGGAGAGCCCGGCACCGGCAAGACTCAGCTGGCGGAAGAAGTTGCCCGTTCAATTAAAGCCCCGCTGTATCGCTGGCATATCAAGTCGACGACCAAAGCACAACAGGGACTCTACGAGTACGACGCGGTATCGCGCCTGCGCGATTCACAACTGGGTGACGACAAGGTACACGACATCTCCAACTACATCATCAAAGGCAAAATGTGGGAAGCATTCACCCACGATCAAACTGCCGTGCTGCTGATCGATGAAATAGACAAAGCCGATATCGAGTTTCCAAACGACCTGCTACTCGAACTCGACAAGATGGAGTTTCATGTTTATGAAACCAAAGAGACCGTGGTAGCGAAACATCGGCCGCTCGTCATCATTACCAGTAACAACGAAAAAGAACTGCCGGATGCCTTTTTACGACGCTGCTTCTTTCACTATATACGCTTCCCCGAAACCGAAACGATGACACAAATCGTTGGCGTGCACTATCCGGACTTAAAGAAAAACCTGCTAGACGCCGCACTCAAGGTATTTTTCGAAATACGTGAAGTGCCGGGCCTGAAAAAGAAACCGTCAACATCGGAACTGCTGGACTGGATAAAACTGTTATTGGCCGAAGACATACCCGCCGATGAGCTGCAATCAGCGGAGCCCAATTCCATTATTCCAAAATTACACGGTGCGCTGTTAAAGAACGAACAGGATGTACACTTGTTTGAGCGACTGGTTTTTTTAAACCGACGCAAGCAACAGTAACCATGCCTGTCACCGACGTGATCTCAATCCACCATCGAGACAGCTCAGCTATCCACCGAGATACCTCGATATGTTAGTTGACCTGTTGTTCCGCTTGCGCAAAGCCAGCGTACCTGTCTCGATCACAGAATACCTGGCCATGCTGGACGGCTTAAACGCCGGTGTCACTAACTACAGCGTCGATGAGTTTTATCACTTTGCCAGACTGAGCCTGGTGAAAGACGAACGACATTTCGATCGCTTTGATCAGGTGTTCGGTGACTACATCAACGGCGTGCAAACCGCATTCGACAAAGTCATTGGCGAAATCCCAGAAGAGTGGCTGCGACAGGAAGCTGAAAGACTGTTTAGCGAGGAAGAAAAAAACCAGATCGAGGAACTGGGCGGCTGGGAAGAAATCATGAAAACCCTGCAGGAACGCCTCGAAGAGCAAAAGGCGCGTCACGAAGGAGGAAGCAAATGGATTGGCACGGGTGGCACCTCGCCGTTTGGCGCCAATGGTTATAACCCGGCGGGTGTTCGCATAGGGCAAAAAGCTGGAAGACAAGGGCGCGCACTAAAAGTCTGGGACAAGCGCGAATACCGCAACCTCGATGATCAGCGTGAGCTGGGCACCCGAAATTTTAAAATGGCCTTGCGCAAACTGCGGCGTTTTGCACGCGAAGGGGCGCAGGACAAACTGGATCTCGACAACACCATCAGTTCGACCGCACGCAACGCCGGCTTACTGGATATTAAAATGATGGCAGAAAGACGCAATGCCATCAAAGTACTGCTGCTGTTTGATGTCGGCGGCTCTATGGACTATCACGTGCAGGTTAGTGAAGCCCTGTTTTCAGCCGCCCGTGGTGAGTTCAAACACCTTGAGTACTACTACTTTCACAACTTTCTATATGAGCGTTTGTGGAAAGACAACCGCAGACGCCACAATGAAGTGCTGCCCACCGTTGAATTCATGCGAACCTACAACGCCGATTACCGGATCATTTTCGTTGGCGATGCAACCATGAGCCCCTTCGAGATCAGTACACCCGGTGGCAGTGTCGAGCACTGGAACGAGGAAGCCGGCAGCACATGGATTCAAAGAGTGCTTGAACGTTTCCCTCATGCGGTATGGCTTAACCCGGAACCACAGTCACACTGGAACCGTGTGCCTTCAATCAAACTCACCTATCAGTTGATGGGAGAGCGAATGTTTCCATTAACGGTTGAAGGTATCGGCAACGCGATAAAACAGTTACAGAAAAAACACTGACCATCGCATCATCGCACCGGTAACAAACCTCCAACCATCTACTTGCTGACAGTGGGCAACTCGCTGTCGGACAATCGCTGCACCGAATTTCGCTTGTAACACTCAACGGGCCAGACGCCGCAGATAAGGCAGGGTATCGTCGTACGCGCAGCACAACCATCCAAACACGAAACGGTCAAACAACCAGCCGCAGGCACATCCGTTTGCTTGTTAACCGGCAAAGTTTTATATTGAGTACAGCAATTCGCAACACTGCTGAACCCGGTGGTTAAAACGCGCGAGGAAATCCCATGTGTCAGATGTTCGCTGGCCAGGAGCCAGAGAACTACGAGTACCAGTCCCGGTCTCTTCGTTTAAACGGACAGAGCACCAGTTTGCGTCTGGAACGCAAATTTTGGCATGTGCTGGACGAAATCGCCGCATCTGAAGACACATCGACACCCCTGTTTATCTCCAAACTGCACGCTGAAGTGGTAGACCTGCACGGTGAGGCCCGTAACTTCTCGTCACTGCTGCGCTGTGCCTGCCTTGTCTATATGGAAAATCGACAAATACGCAGCATTGAGAAACTGGCTTCTGTCGGGTAGCACTTGTGACGGCTGCCATGTCAACTATGCATCCTGAAATCCCGGCCAGTCTGCAGCCAAACCGATTGTATTTCACACAGCAAACAACCGCAGACCACTCCCGAACACTGCACCCGCACACTACACCTGCCTGGGGTGGTACAGGCATACCACCACCGCGCAACTATCGCCATTTACACTCAAAATAAAACAGGAGACCAACCTTGGCCAAGGCTATACATTCGATGATTCGTGTCCTCAATGAACAGGACAGCGTTGATTTTTATCAAAAGGCATTTGATTTGTCAGTGGCCAATCGTTGGGACTTTGATTCCTTTACACTGGTGTATCTGAGTAACTCGGAAAGTACATTTGAACTGGAATTAACCATCAACAAGGAACAAACCGAGGCCTACGACCTCGGTACCGGCTACGGCCATCTTGCCGTCAGTGTAGACAACCTGGAAACAGAACATCAAAAGATGATTGATCATGGCTACGAGCCACGCAAGATCGTCGAATTCGAACGAGACGGAGAATTACTGGCCAAGTTTTTCTTTATTACCGACCCGGACGGCTATGAGATAGAAGTGCTGCAAAGGCATGGCCGCTTTCTTTAAACAACACCATAGATTTAATCAACACCATGGATTTGATCGATGCCATAGAATTTTTACTGGTCGCAGCTGCTGTAGCCTTAACCCGCTTTAAAGCTGCAGATCATCGGTAAACGCAGTACGTTGTAACATGAGCACTAACAAGCTACTTATTTATGCAATTTTAACAGTCGCAAAAGGAGATCGTGACGCAATGGCTTACAGCCAGTTAAATTGCGCTACTACCAATCGGAGGAAGAACCATTGAAAACTAAAACACCAACGAGTCCCGTTGCATCACCTGTGCAGTTTATGAACAGGCAACCCGCAGCCAGACAAGGCGAGCTATACACATTAACTCGTCGCCAGTTACTCACCAGAGGGCTGCTACTCGGCAGCGGTCTGCTTGTCGGCTCGTCGTTTATAGCAGGCGACAACGCAGCGTGGGCCATGGAAGTCAAGGCAATCGCACCGGAGTCCATGGCGACACTGGTACAAATGGCTCGCGATATCTACCCGCACGACACCTTTGGCGACGCACTCTATGCCAATGCCGTTAAGGGTCACGACGCCACCGCTGCCGACGATCCCGACTTCCTGTCAATGATCGAAAACGGCGTCAAACAACTCGACACAACCGCAATAGAAAACGGCAACGCCAGCTACCTCGCCACGGGCTGGGAAGCAGATCGCGTGGCAATTCTCAAAAGTATAGAAACAGAACCGTTCTTCCAGACCATACGCGGTGGTCTTGTGGTCGGCCTCTACAATCAACCCGAAGTCTGGGAAAAGCTCGGGTATGAAGGGTCATCGTTCGAAAAAGGGGGCTACCTGGCCCGCGGCTTTGACGATATCAGCTGGCTATAGCGCCTGCCATCAGACACCTGCACACGTACAGATCCTGTCTTACGCAGCGTTTTATGCAATGTCTTATGAAACGACTCACGTAAAGATCTCGTGTTATGAACATGAATACTGGAGAACACCATGACAGCTCCCTATGAACTCAATGACGACAGTGTAGTGGTCATCATCGGCACAGGCGCCGGCGGTGGCACACTGGCCAACGAACTCGCACAAAAAGGCATCAGCGTGGTCGCGCTGGAAGCAGGCGGAAGACATCTGCCACCCGACTATATCAACGATGAATGGGCAAGCTTCGGACAACTCGCATGGACAGACATGCGAACAACCTCCGGCAGCTGGCGCGTCGCCAAAGACTTCGCCAACCTGCCCGCATGGATCGTTAAAGCCGTCGGTGGTTCAACCACTCACTGGGCTGGCGCATCGCTGCGAATACAGGACCATGAATTTCGAGCGCTTAGCGAGTACGGCAACGTCGAAGGTGCCAGCCTGCTGGACTGGCCTATCACGCTGAAAGACCTTGAGCCCTACTACGATAAAGCAGAAAACAAAATGGGTGTCACACGCACCAATGGCATTCCGGGTTTACCGGGCAACAACAACTTCAAGGTGATGAAAGCCGGCGCTGACAAACTGGGCTATAAGGACTGCCACACCGGACGCATGGCAATTAACTCGGAGGCGCGCGACGGCCGCACCTCGTGTCAGCAACTTGGATTCTGCTTTCAGGGCTGCAAGATGGGCGCTAAGTGGTCCACCGCTTATACTGAAATTCCCAAAGGTGAAGAGACCGGCAAACTCGAAGTACGTGAAAACGCTCACGTGCTGAAAATCGAACACGACGACAGCGGCAAAATATCCGGTGTTCTGTACGCCGACAAAGATGGCAACCAGCACTTGCAAAAATGCCGAGTCGCCTGCGTTGCCGGTAACTCAATTGAAAGCCCTCGCCTGCTGCTCAACTCGGCATCTTCCATGTTTCCCGACGGGCTGGCCAATTCGTCAGGTCTGGTCGGCAAAAACTATATGCGCCACATGACAGGCTCGGTGTACGCGTCATTTGAAAATCCGGTCAACATGTATCGTGGCACCACCATGGCAGGCATCATCACTGATGAATCAATACACGATCCATCACGCGGTTTTGTCGGTGGCTACGAAATGGAAACACTGTCTATCGGTATACCGTTCATGGCAGCATTTCTCAATCCGGGTGCCTGGGGTCGTGAATTCAGCGCCGCCATGGACAGCTATGAAAATATGGCGGGCATGTGGCTGGTTGGTGAGGACATGCCACAAGAGTCCAATGCCATTACCCTATCTGAAGAAAAGGATCAGTTTGGACTACCGGCTGCCAATGTGCACTTCGACGACCATCCAAACGATATCGCCATGCGCAACCATGCCTTTAAACAGGGAATGGCGATATACGATGCTGTCGGCGCCACGCAAACTCATCCCACACCACCCTACCCGTCAACGCATAACCTTGGCACCAATCGCATGAGTGCCAATGCCGCCGATGGGGTGGTTAACGGGTTTGGCCAGAGCCACGATATCAGTAATCTGTTTGTATCAGATGGCAGTCAGTTCACTACAGGCGCGGCAGAAAACCCGACGCTGACTATTGTGACACTGGCAATCAGACAGGCTGACTATATAGCCGAGCAAATGAGCGCCGACGAAATCTAGAGGCGCCATCTGGAATAGACCGGTAACGGCGTCAGGTTTTAAATGATGCACACCCGCACATCAGTGCGGGTGTATAGCACAGCGCACTCACCCGCACCCACTGCAAGCCAGTAAATAACCGCAGGGTGGCATAAGCGCCAGCCGCACCCGCCATATAGCAAAACAAATTGTACTATTGGTCGCGCAACCCCAGCTTGTCGAGCAACCGCTGGCGCTTCATCAACCACCAGCCAGACTCGACCGGCCACAGTTTGTGATCCACATCCGCCTCCAGTGTTTGTGCGGCATGCAACACCCAGTTCGGATCGTCCAACAGTTCTCTGGCGATTGCGATCATGTCGGCCTGGCCAGCTGCGATGATGTCTTCACACCGGTGTGCGTCCCATAGAAATCCAACAGTCATTGACGCAAGATCCGCCTCGCGTTTGACCTGTTCTGCGAACGGTACCTGAAAGCCCTGCTCTATCTTCATTCTTCTCGGTCGATCCTTGCCGCCGATACCACCGGTAGAGCAATCAATGATGTCGACCCCTTCTTTTTTCAGCGCGTGTGCAACAGCAACGGTATCTTCAATCTCAAGCCCGCCATCGACCCAGTCGGTTGCTGACAAACGAAATGCCAGCGGATAATTTTCAGGCCAGTTATCTCTAATTGCGCGTGCCACCTCCACGCAAAAGCGCATTCGATTGACCAGAGTGCCGCCCCAGTCGTCGGTGCGTTGATTGGCAATCGGCGATAAAAACTGATGACCGAGAAACCCGTGTGCGGCATAGACTTCTATAATTTTGTAACCCGCCTCAGCCGCGCGTCGTGCCGCAGCGCCAAACGATTCAATCACCCGTTGAATATCGGATTCGGTTATAGCCGATGGTGTTGGCCAGCCATCGGCATATGGAATCGCGGAGGGCGCAATAGCAGCCCAGGGTGCCTCATTGCGCAACTGTTCGTCCTCTGAATCGACTGGCGTCTCGCCGTGCCACGGACGACGTTCCGACGCCTTGCGACCCGCATGGGTGATCTGCAAACCGGGTACCGCTCCTTCGGCTGAAATAAAATCGGCAAGCCGCGCCAACCCCTGCACGTGCGCATCATCCCAGATTCCCAGATCGCCATGCGTACGCCTGCCGTCGCGCTCGACTGCCGTGGCCTCCGCATACACTAGCGCCGCACCACCGAGTGCAAACCGACCCAGATGGACCAGATGCCAGTCGTTTGTAAAACCATCTACTGCGCGATACTGGCTCATTGGCGATACCGCTATGCGATTTTTGAATTCTATATCGCGTAGTTTGAACGGAGTGAATAGTTGGGCCATAGTTTTGCTTCGTGAAAAAGGTTTTGACCTGACATGATGGCAGGTGTTCCATGAGTTGGGCTGCCTGAATTTTAAGCAATCGGGGGGCAATAAAAAACGCATGGGTGTGCAACAAAAAAACGGAGCTACGTCATTCAAAGAGCCGTGAATCGAACGCGAAAGGTCTAAAACTGATTGACGGCAATTTAGCCGCTAGCGGGTGTACAGGATTCAGCAACAGATTGGCAGATTCCGGCACAATCACCGATGGCACTCGCAACAACAGCGAGCGTTGTTCATTTAACCACGCGTCGCCTGCTTTACGACTTTGTAGCAAGGTTAAGGGTTCCGTGGGCCCGTGTTCAAGGAAAATGTCGCTCTCATCAGGCTCACCAAGTGAAGTAAAATCCACATTGGCCAGCACATAATCTGGCGGTAACAGGTCCGGCGGCAGATCCAGGTGTACCCGCACCTCAAGCACAGCAAGCGCGGCATCGGCGGCCAGGTACACCATAGGCCTGCCCGGAGAATTCCAGCGCCCGCCGTAAAGACGCGCACCGGTGCCGCTGAGGTCGGCGAACGGCTGGCGCACAAGGCGCCAGGCAGTGTCAGGTGGCAAGGCCGTAGTCGATGCGCCGCAGCAGATCCTCAACCAGCCGGGTGCCGGTTTGCGTGTCGAGCAGGCTCATCGGGGTTTGATTGTCCAGCGCCGAGGTGGGGCGCGAAAGCCAGCCACGCGCACGCTCCGCCGAGCCGAAGGTATGCACTGCAATAGAAAACAGGCTGAAAAATCGTGCGATTCGATCCGATTGTGTACTGCTGATGCGCCCCGCGCGTCTGGCATGAGAAAGCGTACGCGGAGCGACCACGCCAAACTGACTCAGATCGGCCATAGTCAGCCCTATTTCGCCTGCCGACTGTTCAACAGCCTTGACGCTAAAGCCCTCTCGAATGCGGTTGATCAGCGTTAGCTGCGCGGACGCCGATTGATCATCCGCAGCCCCGACGCTGCCGGTGGCAATAAATTCTGTCATCAGGTTATTATATCTGCAACTTGCCTGAAATATAGCGGCAGATTGCCGAAAACTCAAATATTGTGGTTTGCGTTGTAATTGTTGAGAGCACTGGTCAGATGCATTCTTGTTACACACATCAGGATTTGAAGGGACAATCACCATTCAGAGCTAACCATTAATGTGGTTGTAGGTATGTCTCTACGAGTATCAAAAAGGATGATTGCTGCCGCATGTTATTCAGTTAATTCCAGCATCCAGTACTGTTAAGCTCGAAACTTGAACTTTTCATATTAATACATACAATGTATGTATGGTGGAATTTGAGTGGAATCCAGCAAAAAATAAAGCAAATCTCAAACGACACGGGGTGTCATTCGAAGAGGCGAAATCCGTTTTCTATGATGATTACGCTGTTCAGTTCTACGATGAGAATCATTCCGAGCAAGAGGACAGGTTTTTACTTCTTGGCATCAGCAATCGGTCCAAGCTTCTCATGATTGTGCACTGTGAACGGGATAACGGAAACAAAATCCGACTAATTTCTGCACGAAAAGCGACGTCGAACGAAAGCACTTACTACGAGGGTCCAATTTAATGAAAAAGGAATATGATCTTTCAAAAATGAAGATGCGTAAGAACCCATATGCATCCAAGCTAAAGCGCCAGGTAACAATACGAATGGGAGATGATGTCGTTTCGTATTTTAAAGAGTTGGCGGACGAGACAGGTATTCCTTATCAAACCCTTATAAATCTATACCTCAAAGATTGCGTAGCGAAAGAGAGGCGGCCAGATCTTAGTTGGCATAAAAATAATGCAGCTTCATCGGGATAGGGAGCGCTCAAGGCCCCCCTCCCACAGCCCCATACATACAGTTCCGCATACGGCGACTGGCCAGTTATTAACTGAGGCGCTTCGTCGGGCAAATCGATTCCACATCAAGCGTCTATTGGGCCATGCCTCAGTCTCGCAAGTAGCAAAACCGTTAAAATCGATCCCGCTAAAGTACGAAATTACAAAGGAGCGCAGTGGATATCGAATCGCTCACCTATGCGATCCAAAACCCTTTTGCAGTGATCGATATCGCGGTTGGTATTAGCCTTCATTTTATATAGTGCATGCAGCCTTCGCGGCAATGGATACCAGCGATCCAAATCGAGACCACATCTATCAAGCAGCATCATAGGCAAGGTTTGCACCGCAATTGTCTGATTCAAATATGCCTGTGCCACAGAAGCTCCGACCCATGCGTTTCGATTAAGGCGAAACAATGCTTCATGATCAAGCATATAGAAGCCACGACCTCGGATCTGGTTGCGGTACAGCAGGTGTGTAGAAAAGAATCCACTTACGCCGGATAAAATGTGCATCGCATCGCGAGTACTGATTGATAGCATCGAGTTATTCGTCGACAGGAAGCTTACCTTTTGGGACATCTGAGCATCGCGAAAGAAACCGCCGGTACAATTTACAAAGATACTATCTTTTTCGACTGATCTTGATGTGCCATCACGAAACTCCATTACCGGACCGTTTTTTGAATCTATCACATCAGAAAGATACCCGGGGATACTCTCAGCTAATCCACCAGCTATCTGATTGTGCTCCTCCTCTGACTGTATGCCATATAGAAACACTTCGTTACCTGAAGCCTGATCTGTAGAGTAACGAGAACGAAAATGTGCGATTAGGCTATCCTCATTTTTACCATCAAAATGCATCGCCATATCATGAAATACTCGTGAAAGAGGCGTGCCTGATGTCCAACGAGCAAGTCCGTTCGGGATGTATTTTGTACGATTAAAAAAATTTGTTCCACGCCCGCGAATCAACGTTACCTTGCGCGCCTGGTTTGCCGCAAGTGAAGCAAGAACAGTATCCATCCCGGATTTTCCACCACCAACAACATATACATGCGCGTCTGGATGTACTTCCAGAGCATCCTCAAGCTCTTGTGGGACAACCGAGGCAACGTTTTCACTTGAAAATGGTAAAGAATCAGCCACCTTGTAGTTGAAACCTGGCGCATAGACAGCGCGATCTGCTGTAATCGTGTGACACCTGGATGGCGAGTCGTTCTGGTGGTAGGTAATACGCACCAGGCTGCCCGCTGATGATTCGATTTCATCGCAACTTGTCACAGTGTGCTGAAATCTGGTACTGAGACGTACCTTATTTTTTACAGGAGTGATCGCACTCGCAAGATGTGCCTGAACATCATCTCGACTCGCTAGATATGCTGCTGGCCTGCGCCAGCTCCATTTCATATCGCCAACAGTGAACATCGGGTGAGGCTGATGAAGGCGAGCATACTGGTAGGCTATATTCCACATACCGCCTGCAAGAGATTTCTGATCGACCAGCAAAACTCTGGCCTCTGGCGGTAGATATTGCACGGCAGCATACAATGCATTCAGGCCGGCGATCCCGGCTCCAACCACAACAAGTTCGTAATGCTGCGTGTTCTCTGTTCCCTGAACAACGTTACTCTCATTCATTACAATGCATCCTCCGCCAGTCTTCCATGTCGCGAATTTATAGTTGCTTGCTATCGATAAATTACCTTAGCCAATCAGATTTATAAATTACCCAATCGGGTGAATAGATATACAATTATGGGTCTGCTGCTTGATCACCTGCCCTGTCCTGCAAGGGAACCTCTGATTCCCTGGCTCATGAGATCCAATTGTACAATGTAGCCTCATACAACGTAGCCTCACTGATACCCTCGGCCGGAGCGACCAGCGAGATTCGCCTATTGTTCGAAGGCATCAGCTTAACCTACACCGCGTTCTTAAATTCTGCTGCCCAGGTTGGCATATAGTACTCCATCCACCCCTGAAGGTGGCTACGGGTCTTTCCTGTAACTATGTTGACGTATGGGGGTTAGGTAAAGTACATAATTTATATCAAAAGTAAAGTAAGCCAAATCCCGGCATAGGCTAATTATCTACAGCTAGGCTCATAGCATACATTGGTGATATCTCGCGCTTTACGAATGCTCCAGCGGTAGCTGCAACCATTGGAGTGACACCAGAAAACAGGCTATGCGCGCCGATGAAATAGCGGTTTGACAGAGCAAGTTGACAGTGCAGATTGCTTTGGCGAATCTGGCAATGGCAGCAACCAAATTCTTAAAAATACTGTATAGAATAAGGCAACAGCTATACACCAACAAGCGACCTGAAGATTCCTCAGTTATCAATCATTACAGTCTGACTTTGTATGCTTGCCCCGACTCAACGCATGGTTCAAACTGAATTCGCTGAAAGGTACCGTTTGAGTCACTGTAGTACGTACAGCTTTCCCTCAACCATCACTGAAGCGAATCCAACTGAACGGAGTAATTCTGATATGGCTTTCAAAGTAACTGTGAACAATACAGAGCACAATGTAGAGGTCGACGCCGACACTCCGCTGCTCTGGGTACTGCGAGATGAACTCAATTTAACTGGCACCAAATTCGGCTGTGGTGTCGCCTCCTGCGGTTCCTGTACCGTGCATGTCAATGGCAAACCGCAACGTTCCTGCGTCACACCGATCAGTGCAGTTGTCGACGCTGATATAAAAACCATAGAATCCATCAGCTCACCGCAGGCGAAAGCCGTTCAGGCAGCATGGCGGGAACTCGATGTCGTACAGTGCGGTTACTGCCAGTCGGGTCAAATTATGTCAGCGGTAGGACTGCTTTCAGAAAATCCTAAGCCTACGGATGATGACATAGATACCTACATGAACGGCAACGCCTGCCGTTGTGCTACGTATCATCGAATTCGCGCAGCTATCCACCGCGCATCTGACATGCTGGAGGCATAATCATGATAAAGGACATCAAAAAGGCATTTAATACACAGGTAACCAGCAGACGCGGCTTTTTGAAGGCCAGTGGTGCACTTGGCTTGTCACTGGTGGTTGGCTTTAACAGTAAAGGCAAACTTGCCTATGCTGCAACTGATGTGCAGAACAGTTCGTCTCTCAATCCGTTTGTAATGATCTCGGAGGACGGAACCGTAACTGCTATCGCCAAACACTTTGAAATGGGTCAGGGAACTACAACCGGATTGACCACACTGATTGCGGAAGAACTGGACGTACCGTGGCAGTCGATAGAAGTAGCGTTCGCACCGTCAGACAATGCAAAGTATGCAAATCTTGCCTTCGGCGGACAGGGCACCGGCGGATCAACTGCTATCGCAAACTCCTTCATGCAGTATCGTCAGGCGGGTGCCGCAGCACGTGATCTCCTGATAAGAGCAGCAGCTGAAACATGGGATGTACCGGCAGAGGATGTGTCTCTTGAAGATGGAAAGCTTAAAGCAGGCAACAATAGCGCGGGCTTCGGAGAGCTACTCAAAACTGCAGCCACGCTTACACCTGTCGAAAACCCGACATTAAAGAATCCTGCTGACTTCACACTGATTGGTAAAGACAAGCTTCCACGTAAAGACAGCTACGCCAAAACCAATGGCACGGCAGTTTTTGCAATGGATGTAAAAGTGCCGAACATGCTCTACACCACAGTTCTGCGTTCACCGAAATTCGGTGGTAAATTGAAAAGCTTTGACGCCTCCGCCGCAGCATCGATCAATGGATTTGTTGATGCCAAAGCGTTAGGCAATAGCAGCGGTGTCGCGGTGTATGCAAATTCCACCTGGTCTTCGATCAAAGCAAGAAAAGCAATAACAGCTGTTTGGGATGAAGCGACAGCAGACGCACGTGGTTCAACAGAAATGCTTGGGGAGTATACAGACCTGCTCAACGCCGAGCCGGTACTTGATGCCACCAGCAATGGCGATTTTCAATCGATGTCGGAAGCAGCTGCCAATGCCACGCATACGGTAGAAGCCGAGTTTCACTTCCCGCTTCTGGCTCACTCTCCAATGGAGCCACTCAATTGTGTTATCGAACCAACGCCGGACGGTGGAGTCGTGGTTCATGATGGCTGTCAGATGCCAATGATCACGCACAGTACGGTTGCTGCAATTCTGCAGCTACCACCGGAGAAAGTAGACATCAAAACCTACTATGCCGGTGGCTCTTTTGGCCGACGTGCCAACGGTTCATCAGACTATCAGGCTGAAGCAGCAATGGCTTTCGCAGCACTGGACGGTAAAAAGGCGATCAAACTCATTTGGACCCGAGAAGATGATCTGTCTGGTGGTTTTTACAGACCCATGTTTGCCCATCGTGCAAAGATAGGTATTGGTGAGGACGGTAAGCTGTCTGCATGGGCGCATCAAACAGTCGCTCAATCCATCGCAAAAGGAACGCCGTTCGAAGAATTCCTGGTCCACAATGGCGTTGATCATTTCTCAGTTGAAGGTATCGCTGACACGCCATATCAGATACCACTATCCGTAGGCTTAAGCGATTACGAAACCCCGATGCCTGTACTCTGGTGGAGATCCGTTGGACACAGTCAGTCCGGCTACACCATGGAAGTATTAATGGATATGGCAGCTGAAGCTGCGGGCATCGATCCGGTACAGTTCCGACTCAACCACCTGAATGAAAACGATGAGAATCAGGCACGTTTTGCCGGTGTGCTGAAACTCGTCGCTGAAAAGGCCGGCTGGGGTAACGACATCGGTAAAGGAAAAGGTCGCGGCATTGCTGTTCATAAGTCCTTCGACACTTATGTTGCCGAAGTGGCCGAAGTATCGGTCAACGAGTCAGGAGCTATTTCAGTAGACAGAGTTGTCTGTGCAGTCGACTGTGGTATAGCAGTTAACCCGGACATCATCAGAGCCCAAATGGAAGGTGCTGTCGGTTACGGCCTTGGGGCGATCATGCGCAATGAAATCACCAAAGATGCAGGTGTGGTGGAGCAGATAAACTTCCCGCAGTACAAGCCACTGCGCATCAACGACATGCCCGATGTAGAAGTGCATATTGTCCAGTCAGACAAAGATCCTTCGGGTGTCGGTGAACCTGGCTTGCCACCAGCCGGCCCCGCGCTGGCCAATGCGATATTCGATGCCACTGGTCAGCGCCATACCAGACTGCCACTCAGTACGAGCGGTGTAAAGTTCGCCTGACAAGCAAGGGATATTGTGCGGGCAATCAATTGGATTGCCTGCAATTTTTTAGTTAGTGCTACTAGTTAATGCAGTCACCCAACTTAAAACCCACATTGCCCGAATGAAGTCGTGCCCGGATGAAGTCGCGGGTCAAAGTACTATGCTAATGAACAAAAATGGAGACCGTCGAATAATTGAATGTTCCTGTTGCCCGTTGTCTTTTACAATTAGTTTTCATAAAGGGTGTCATTAAATTTCGGGGATATAAATGACGGAAGTAAAAATTAGAAAAGCAACTATTGATGACTCGAGTCTTATCCTGAGTTTTATTAAAGAGCTTGCAACTTACGAGAAAGCAGAAGATAAGGTTTTGGCTTCGGTTGATGATATTGAGAAAAACCTGTTTGATAAAAACACAACAACGGAAGCCGTGATTTGCCTTGCGGGTGATAAGCCAATTGGGTTCGCGGTGTATTTCCTAAACTTCTCAACATGGCTCCGTAAAAACGGATTATACCTTGAAGATTTATATGTGAGCCCTGAGTTTCGCGGCTGTGGTGCTGGCAAAAAGCTTCTAAAGTACTTAGCTCAATTGGCGGTCGAGAACAATTGCGGTAGATTTGAATGGAGTGTCCTTGACTGGAATGAACCAGCTATCAATTTCTATGAGTCTATTGGTGCGAAACCGCTTAGCGAATGGCTCGGCTATCGCATGGAGGCCCAGTCTCTAAAAGACTTTGCCAATGACTGAGGACGGAAGACAGAGGACAGAAGACAGATGACGCGTGAGTATTTTGTACTCTGTTTTACAATCGTCTAAACTTCAACATCTGAACTTCTACATCCGAACACGGGCTAAATAGCCTCTTCGGACTCACCATCAAACAAATGCACATGTGGCAGTTCCGGTAATAAAAACAAGGACAACCATTGATGCTTGTCCAAAAGTAAAAAACTGTGAAGTATTTTAACTAGATCTAAGCAGCAAGCAATATCCGAAGAAACACAATGACCCGAGCTCATATTGTCATCATACTGTTATACGAATAATTTTTTATCCAGCTTTATAGATGACGTGGTCTATCTACACTTTTATGTAGCACCCTAACGATCTGAATGTCATCGGCTACAACTTTGTAAAACGCAATATGCTGACTTACAGTCAGCGCCCTATAGCCAGAGCACAAGTCGTCTCTGGCTACTCCGAGTTGCGGATGTTTTATTAAACTTTCAAAACCAGCAACCAGCTGCTCAGAATAATTGTCGGCTTGTTCAAAGCTCCATTGTTCAGCGGTGTAAACCCAGATATCGATCAAGTCCTGCTCAGCAAGCGAACTTAGTACAATCTTAAGCACTCTTTCGTTTGCTCTTGACAGCAGCTCGACCTGCCTTTTTTATTTTTTCCAGATCTATTGGTCCGGCAATGCCACTCTTTTCTCCAGCTACAATGGCTTTGCGCAATGCGGCCTTGTTTTTTTCCTGCTCCTCCATTAAACGCAGGCTTTCTCTGACTACCTCACTGGCAGAACTGTATCGGCCTGATTTCAGTTGTTTCTCAATAAATTTATCAAAGTGGGTCCCCAATGAAATACTGGTATTCTTAGCCATAATTGTCGTTTATTGTCTATTAACATGTGCCCAAATAATACCAATAATTGGTATCTTAGCAAATAATTACATCTCAATAAATAGGGAGTGGTATTGCGTATAGGAGAGACAGAGGACGGAGGGCGGAAGACAGAGAGCTGAGGACAGATGACGCATGAGTATTTTGTACTCTGTTTTACAGTCGTCTAAACTTCTACATCTGAGCTTCTACATCTAAACTCGGGCTAAATAGCCTCTTCGGACTCACCATCAAACAAATGCACATACGGCAATTCCGGTTGCAGCAGTATTTCATCACCGGGTTTTAACTCAAGCCTGTCACGGGTAATAGCGCATAGCTCCTGTCCAGCCAGTGTCAAATAGACATGGATTTCCGGGCCGGTCGGCTCGACGACTTTTACAACACCAGTCATACCGGATTGATCGGATGAATTGTTTAAGTTAACTGACTGTTGGGAAATTTGAAAGTGCTCGGGTCGAACGCCGTAGTAGAGCTTCTGTCCAGTCAGTAGACTACGGTCGGCTGGCAAAGGGAGTCGTGTATTTTCGATAGACGCATATTGTACCCCATTGTCCTCGGCCACCAGACATTCGAGTATATTCATAGTGGGCGAGCCTATGAACTGCGCCACAAACAGGTTGTTCGGGTTATCGTAGATCTCCATGGGTGTGCCACTTTGTTCAATGTAGCCACCACGCATAACGACTACTTCGTCGGCCATGGTCATGGCTTCGATTTGATCGTGGGTCACATAGATGGTTGTGGTTTGTAATCGTTGATGCAAGGCTTTAATTTCTGTGCGCATTTGCACGCGCAGCTTTGCATCCAGATTCGATAGCGGCTCGTCAAATAAAAACACATCAGGGTCGCGAACGATGGCGCGCCCCATAGCAACGCGTTGCCTTTGACCGCCCGAGAGTTCTTTTGGCAAGCGATCAAGGTAGTCATCCAGCCCCAGTATAGAAGACGCCCAGTTCACTTTTTCATCCATGGTTTTCTTGTCAGTTTTATTCAGGCGCATAGAAAACGCCATGTTTTTTCTGACTGTCATGTGCGCATACAGCGCATAGTTTTGAAACACCATTGCGATGTTTCTGTCTTTGGCATGCACATCGTTGACGCGTTTGTCATCGAACAAAATGTCACCACCAGTGACAGACTCCAGACCGGCAACCATGCGCAGCAGGGTGGATTTACCGCAACCAGAAGGCCCCAGCAGCACGACAAATTTGCCGTCATCGACTTCCAGATCAAGCTGGTGCAATACCTTGATCTTGCCGTAAGCCTTGTCCAGGCTGGAAATTTTTACCGAAGCCATAGCGCGTATCTGGTTGTAGGTGTCAGGAGGGAAAAATAACACCACCCTGCCCTTGCGGACAGAGTGGCGGTATTGAACAGGGAGTCTTTAATACAGCAGCTCCCTCAAACGGTTGAACCGCAGCAGCTCTAGCCTAGCTCGGCTTCATCTACAACGGCATCAACCAGTTTCGCTACCTGATCCATACATTTTTTAGCGTCACCGTCATAGTCCTGCCCGGTCAGCAGCTTACCCAGCTCTGTCGGGATTTCATTGTTGGCAACCCCGGCCCAGATGGCCAGATCAGGCTCTGACGCCATAACGTTATCTATGGTCCATTTAACGGTATCAAGGTGTCGCGTTGTACCGGCGCCTTCGAGCGTTTTTCTCTCGACGATTCGAGGATCAGTGAAGGAGGAGTTTCTCATCGGTGCGAATCCACCGATCAGCGTACAGCGCGTCATCACATCTTTAGAACATGCCCACTGCAGGAAAAGCCATGCGGCATCGGGGTTCTTCGAATAGCGTGACAGTGCGATACTTGAACCACCCTGATGACCCCAGCCAGGAATTTCTCCAAAGCCCACGTCATCGCGAGATCGCAGTGATGCAGGGCCTTCGAGCGGCTTGGCCATTTCCCACAAGCCTTTCACTTCGGAATCATCCGCGTTCCAGCCGGGGAAAAACTCTGCCCAGCTCTGACACAAGGCAATCTGACCTGCAGACCCCATCTGCCACTGACCATCCCAGGTTGATGTAACGGATGCGGCAGGCGCATTTGCAAGCAAGTTCTGATACCACTGAAGACCGGCGATACCGGCTTCATCGTTGCCCGAGAAGTTCTTGTCAGCACCAAATATAGAACCACCGTGACCCCATACTGCCTGAGTCCAGTCGCACTCCAAAGAGTAGTGACCCGACTTGGCCTGCAGCCCGGTGCCAAAGATGTTGTTCTCTTTTTCCGCAGCAGTAATCAATTCAACCGCTTTGGTAAAGTCTTCGTAGGTGCGTGGCACTTCAAGACCGTGCTTCTCGAGTATGTCCTTGCGATACATCAGTGTGAAAATTGGAATATCAAAAGGCAGACCGATCCACTTGCCATCGTACTCACAAATGCCTTCCACCAGCGGCTTGGAGAAGTCATCAAAGTCAAAGCCGGGCATGGCCAGATCCGGCTTGGACTCGTAGTACTCTACCGGGTCGAAGGTATCGGGTGAGAAAGTAGACGTCCATGCCTGATCGAGATAGTAAATATCATAGGTACCCAGCTGGCCCTGCACATCCTGCGTTGCCTTGGCCAGTACCTGCTCCAGCGGTACGATTTCAATTTCAACGTTGATACCGGTGAGTTCAGTGAACTCTGCTTTCAGCTCGTTCAGTACATTCGTCGGTGGTGTTGCCTCGGATGTATAGCGTATGGTCGTGCCGGCAAAGGGTTTACCAGCCTCACGCAGAAATTCTGCAACCTCGGGCGGTGTGGTGCTGTCAGCTGCGTGTGCCAGATTGCCGAAAAAGGGACGATTGTTGCCACCCAGCATACCGGCTGAATAGGCCGAGAAACCAACACCGGCCAGGCCCATTTTTTTCAGGAAGTCACGTTTGGACATTTTGCCAGCGGTAAATTGGTTGGCAGAGTCAACAATGAAATTCTGTTTGTTAAAGCTTTTAAAGCTCATTAACTTCTCCTCTCTGTGGTGTTCGATGCTCAGAGCATCAGTCTTTTATGGCGCCCATAGTCAGTCCTCGCACAAGATGGTTTTGCACCAGAAGAATGAATATGAACCCGGGAATAATGGCGGCTGTTCCAAGTGCGGAGATGTACCCCCACTCAGATCCGGTTGAGGTGACAAAGGTGGTAATTTTAACCGGCACCGTCCGAATTGAATTGGTTAAAAACAAAGACAACAAGAATTCTGTCCATGAGAAAATAAAACACAGCACTGCAGTGGCCGCTATACCTCCCTTGACCATCGGCAGTACGACCAGATAAAAACACTGAAAGCGGGTGGCCCCGTCAATCATTGCGGCCTGATCAACCTCCACCGGCACATCATCAAAAAACGATTTGAGTATCAACAACGCAATGGGAATATTGATCAGTGTATGCGCGATAATAATGCCCATGTGAGTATCGCGCAGGCCAAGATCGCGGAAGATAAACACCAGTGGAATTATGATTGCTATCGGTGGTAAAAATCGCTGCGACAGTATCCAGTGCATATAGCCCTGTGAACCCCGAAACGACAGCCTCGACAGCGCATAGGCCGCCAACAGGGAAATGATGGTGGTTAAAAAGGTGGAGCAGATTGCAATTGTCAGCGATGACGCAATAGAACCGCGTCCATCGTAGGCACCCTCGCCGCTTGTTCCCATCAGCAAGCTGGAGTTTGATTTGGTGTCTGACTTCAGGCCGCCCAAAACGGTCACTCTATAATTTTCGAAGGTAGGCTCGAAGTCAAATACCACCACACGGTCTTTATTAAAAACCGCAGAAATCGGTTTTATGGACGTCAGTGCAAACCAGGCTATGGGGAACACAAAGATACAGACGACAAATAGTGAAACCAGGTATCGCAAGGTGCTTTTAACGCGTTCGCCTGCCATCAGAATCTAACCTTGAACACTTTGATGAAGATGGTAGACGTCACCAGCACGAGGATCAGGGTAGCGAGCGCCACGGTAGAAGCATAGGGAAAGTTGGCACTCTTGAAATAGACTGTTCCTGCGTATGCCGTTAGAGTCTCGGTGGCGGTACCCGGGCCACTGTCGGTCATTACCTTCACATAGTCGAAAATCCTGAACAGGTCGATACCCCGGATAAGCACGGCCAATGCAATAATTTTGGACATCATCGGCAGCGTTAAATAGATAAAGGACTGTATGCTCGAGGCACCGTCAATCGATGCGGCCTCGAAGGGTTCGCGTGGCAGAGCACGCAGCCCCGCCAACATAATGAGCACCATAAACGGCGTCCACTGCCACACGTCAGCGACGATAACGCCCCACAGTGCGGTGGACCCGGTACCCAGAATGGGTGCCGTTGGTGATAACAGATTCAGTGCGTAGAGCGAGTTACTGATAACACCAAACGAGCTGTCGTACATCAAAAGGAACATCATGCCGGTGACAGCCGGCGGGACCACAAGAGGCAGTGTCATTAATGCTCTCATGATACCGAAGCCCTTTTTGTCTGTGTCGAGCAACAGGGCTATGGCCAATCCAAGAATCAATTGAATGGTTAGCGCCAGCAACGTGTAGGTAAAGGTGATTTGTACCGCATCCCACACGCGCTCATCTGCGATTAATTTTTCCCAGTTCCAGGAAGGCACAAACGTTTCTTTGCGAGTTGCCGGATTGCGTTTGAAAAACGACAGCCACAAAGAGTAGAGCACCGGGTAAAGACCAAATACGATAAGCAGGGAGGTGACCGGAAACAGCCACGGTAGCGGGTGCTCAGAGGTTAGCCACCTGGGCAGCAAAGACCTCTTACTTTGGTCGCGCATAGGCAACTTGCTTGTGTGTCATGCTGCGACTCTGGTGTTGCATGGATTCCTGTTCCCCCGGACAACTGAAAGATCTTCAGATTACAGACACAAATTCAAACGCCTGAAGACATCGAACCGCAAATTGCGCTGCTGTTTTTCATACTCGCTTATTGCGTTACTATTTTCAACCACTGCTATGCATACTAAACCAATGACCCCTGCAGCTGCCCGCTAAGGCTGCGGCAACTGGCGCCACAACAGAACTTTTTGCTGTCTGAAACTCTGCAGATACCGTCTGCGATGCTATCGCGGACCTGCGCAGGATGTGCGAAGAAGGGCTCCAGAGCATCGATGGCCAGACCGAGTAACTAGGCCGAGGTAACTACCCGGCAGCGGCTGTTGAAAATGTTCCTATGGTCTGACTGTCTATCTGACCAAGATCTTGCTGATACAAATGTACATCTACAGAACATTTGTATCAACTACCAAAGATATTGTCAATACAGGCTTTCAATTTCTTGTGCGCAAACGGATAAAACCAACGCGAGCGAAGGTTGAAGCTAACATCCAGTCGCTGACTTCCTTACACCGCGCCGCTTATTTCCCTAGACCCCTTCAAACACCGCGGCAATCCCCTGCCCTCCGCCAATACACATCGTCTCCAGTCCGTACTTTGCATCGCGACGTTTCATCTCGTACATCAGGTTGGCAAGTATCCTGACACCGGTAGCACCTATGGGATGCCCCAGTGAAATGCCAGAGCCATTCACGTTGAGCTTGTCGCGATCGTCCCAGCCCCACCCCTTTAACACTGCCAGCACCTGTGGAGCAAAGGCTTCGTTAAGTTCGACCAGATCGATATCGTTCCAATCCAGACCCGTGCGGGCGAACAAGCGCTCTACCGCTGGCACCGGACCTATACCCATGCGCGAAGGGTCACAACCGGCGGCAGCCCAGCTGTTAAAATAGCCAAGCGGTTCCAGCCCCAGCTCTTCAAGTTTGTCTTCCGCCACCACCAGACAGGCTGCTGCCGCGTCGTTTTGCTGGCTGGCATTACCTGCGGTTACCACACCTTCCTCGATCGGCCGAAGCGCAGCCATACCTTCGACCGTGGCATCGGAGCGCACGCCTTCATCGGTATTGAAAATAACCGGATCACCGCGACGTTGCGGGACCGTGACAGGCACCAGTTCCTCGTCGAACTTTCCATCCGCCCAGGCAGCTGTCGCACGTTGATGGCTCATGACCGCGTATTCATCACAGGCCTCACGACTGATATCGTAATCTTTGGCCAGGTTTTCTGCCGTTTCTATCATGCCGCTGATGACCCCGTAACGCTCAAGCGGCTGCGACATGACCCTGCCCCTGCCGAGGCGATCATGGAAAGTGCTTGACCCCATGCGCTTGCCGTTACGCATGTCGGTGCTGTAGAACTCGACATTGCTCATGCTTTCCGCACCACCGGCAATCACCACGTCAGCTACGTTGGTCTGGATCATCATTACTGCATTGATGACAGCCTGCAGACCGCTGCCACAACGACGATCAACGTGCACGCCCGGCACACTCTCGGGCAAACCCGCTGCCAGTGCTGACCAGCGTCCTATACACGGTGCCTCTCCATTGGCATAGCCCTGTGCAAACACCACATCGTCTATGCGTTGCGGATCGCACCCCGTGCGCTCCATCAGCTCTTTGATGACGATGGCGCCAAGCTCACCGGCCTGAATGCTCTTCAGACTGCCGAGAAACTTGCCAACCGGTGTACGAACCGGTGAGACGATTGCTGCTCTGCGCATTGTATTTGCCATTTTCTACCCTTGAGATAACTCACTGATTGCTGATTTTACAGGACGAACACCTCTTGACTCCAGGTGCAGAGGACAGAAGACTGAAAGCAGAGGACAGAGGGGATACGTACGACAGCGCGATCCATTTGTTTTAACACTATCTTCCCGGTGCTTGATAAATGGTGCTTTGGATAAATAGTGCTCTGGATAAATCAAGCTCGGAACAAATGCTTTCCACGATACATAAAGACCAGGAAACACAAACGCACGCTAAATCGGATCCCAATCAATCAGCGTGGGACTACGATCCAGTCCGTAGAAGTCAGACTTAAACGCCGGCAGCAAATCGGTGGCGATAGACTCCGCTGTCCAGCCTTGCGCACGATGCATGGATCGTATCGGGCGCGGTTTTGAAAACAGAAAGATCTCATTCTTGCGCACAGATAAAATCTGATTGGTCACTTCTTTCGATAAGTCGGATGCCAGAAACACCACCAATGGCGCGACCTTGTCTGCACTCATGGTTTTAAGTTTTTCTACCCGCTCGCGCTGCGCTTCGGTATCAGTGGGAATAGACGCAATCATTCTACTCCACGCGAATGGTGCGACGCAGTTGGAGCGCACACCATATCGGGCCATATCCAGTGCGATGGACTGTGAAAGACCAACAATACCAAGCTTGGCTGCAGAGTAATTGGCCTGTCCAAAGTTACCCAGCAGGCCGGAAGTAGAAGTAAATTGCACAAAGCTTCCGGACTCTTGCTCTCTAAAATAAGGCGTCGCGGCTTTAGATACGTGAAACGCGCCATTTAGATGTACATCGATAACCTGTTGCCAGTCGACAGCACTCATCTTGTGCCAGATGCGATCGCGCAGGAAACCCGCGTTATTAACCACCGCATCAATACGACCAAATCGAGACACTGCATCTTCGATAATTGATGTAGCACCAGCCGGATCTGCAACGCTGGCATGGTTAGCGATTGCCGACCCGCCTGCTGCCTCTATTTCCTTTACCACTGCTGCGGCCGGTGCGTCGTCTTCCTTTTCACCATCCGTTGAAGTGCCAAAGTCGTTAACAACAATATGGCCTCCCTCTTTTGCAGCGGCAAGTGCGATCTCTCTGCCTATTCCCCTGCCTGCGCCGGTTATCGCTACTACTTTTCCGTCAAGTACACCCATGTGCTTTTCTCTAACAGTTTATAATGTTTGCTTGTGTACCGAAGTCTTGCCGGCACACCTGTCACTGAACCACTTCAGTGCCCAGCCCGGATAATTCATGAAATGGCGAGCATATCGCGCAGAGATTTGTTTTCACAGTGCATTTTCTTCTTGCGTCTAATACTTACTGATATTTGCAAAAGAAAACTCTCTACAAACCGCGGTACTGTGGAATCAAAGATCAAGTGAGATGCCGTCGATTTCGTGAATTATCCGGGCTAGTGCATCCAGCGCAATCACAAGTCCCTTATCAGTAACAGCCAGCGGATTGATTT
>CAYMVV010000021.1:0-67264 GCA_964393885.1 uncultured Granulosicoccaceae bacterium
AAGATAAATTGATGCAGCTGATACGACAGACCGAGAAACTGGTGGACGTGATTAGTGTCGAGCAACATCCAATGGAAGGCAGTGCCTTTGAAGCGACTCAGGAATACTTTGTCTAGCTACTTTATCTTTAACACACAATTACTTCATGGCGGCATTTGCATGTCAATTTACGACACAAGCCTGTAAAAACAGGCGAAATCAACTTAACGGTAGTGATTAAGCTTCAGGCAAATATGACTGCGTAACAGCGTTTTAAAAAATAGAACAACTCTTGACCTTACAGAAAAGCCTTTACAGATACGACTCTCAGAAACAAAAAGGGCTTGCCAGAGCGTCTGCCCCTGACAAGCCCACACACACGACTTAGCTCAACCGGCTAGTTTTTCTTTTTCTTCTTTAAAGCACATGGGTTGCAAGGATTACAAGGGTTGCACGGGTTGCAGGCTTTCGCTGCACAAGGGTTACAGGCCTTGGCCGCACAAGGATTACAAGCCTTCGCTGCGCAGGGGTTACAAGCCTTGGCTGCACAAGGATTACAGGCTTTTAGCGCACATGGGTTACAAGCTTTGGCTGCGCACGGGTTGCAAGCTTTAGCTGCACAAGGGTTGCAAGCCTTGGCTGCGCAAGGGTTACAGGCCTTGGCCGCACACGGATTGCAAGCCGCAGCTGCTGTCTTGTTTACCGCAGTAGCCGCACAAGGATTGCACGGATTCACGTAGGTGCTACCCGCACTACCAGCCGTCGTGCAACCCGAGGCCACTAATCCGGCTCCGGCTGCCAGCATCAGTCCAGCAAGCACCGAGCGGCTTATTTTTGTTTTGCTAAAATTGTTAGGTAGGGAATGCTGATTCATTTTTTGGCTCCTAATTGTGGCAAGATACCGGCTATCGATGCCTATCACCTATATAGCCTGGGTCAACGACACCAATTACTCGTGCACACAATAAATAGTTGTAACACACCAGTAATCCTCTGATCGTGACCTTGGGACTATCAGAGTACTCAAAGGTTCAACAAAAGCAATAGGGTATGTGTAATGTTTGCCGGACTCTGTCGCACCGGCAACACATTCACCCAACGGATTCGGGCTGGGTTCGCATGAAATCTGTTTCCCAAGCCAGCAGGCTGAAATCCCCAGCCCCGCGATCTGTATCCAGAGATCAGTGATCCAGAGATCTGCCAACCCGCGATCTACCAAGCCACGATCTGCCAACCCACCAGCCTACAGCGCACTATCAATCCAGACATCGATTAACGTGGTTTCCTGACTCCCAATCGACTCGGCCAACACAGCGTCGAGATCCCCCACATCGACAACCCGCCTGGCAGTTACCCCCAACGATTCTGCCAATTTGACAAAATCAATCGGTGGATCATTAAAATCCATACCGATAAACTCCTGAGTGCCGTGGTATGCCTGCACCCGCTGCTTTAGTATCCGGTAACTGCGATTATTGGCTATCACGTAGGTAATCGGCAACTTCAGATGGGCGGCTGTCCACAGCGCCTGAATACTGTAAAGACTGCTGCCGTCGCCGATTACCGCTACATGCGGGCGCTCCGGTTGCGCCAGTTGCATACCGACCACACCAGCCGCCGCAAAACCGATTCCGCCGCTGGCAAGCCCAAAGTAGGATTTCGCATCGCGGTATGGCACAAGCTCGGTTATATACCTGCTGGACGTCAGCCCCTCATCCACCAATACGGTGTTTGCAGGAAGCACCTGTGCTAACTGTCGCATCAGATAATCGCCACTGATCGGACTGGCGGACCCGAGACTGGCTAATTGTTGTTGCAACGCCGCTCGACGCACCGTCCAGTTATCTTTTTTTAACGATTCCGTGCGAAGCGCTACTTTCGCGGCATTGCACATTTTTTCCAGCACCGGAATCAGTGCGCGCAGTGTTTCACCAGGATGTGCGTTGATGGCTATATCAGCCGGATAATTTTTCCCGAGTTCATGGGATCTTTCAGCAATTTGCAATACGGCAACGCCGTCTGGCAATGGTTCAATATCGCTATCGACAGACATCCGCAGCACGTCGGCGCCGAGAAATAGCACCGTGTCGAAATTTTCAAGGATACCGCGGACCTTTTTCTGATCACGCGACAAGCTACCGATATAGCAGTCGTGCAACGAGTAGAAATGGGCCCCGTGAATAACAGTCTGCTGATAGACCGGCACACCGAGCGTGCTGGCCAAAGCAGCGGCTTCGTCGAGACTATCAGTTGTAGACAACTCATGGCCTGCGACAATCGCAAGTTTTTTCGCAGCGACGAGCTTCTTCGCCAGCACTTGAATGGCTTTGTCCGAAGGCCGCACAACAGAGTCAATACGCGTTGAACGGCCAAGGTCGAGCACCGCTGTGTCGTTGAGGATATCACCGGGCATGGAGATAAATACCGGACCGGTCGGTGGCGACATAGCGATCTTCGCCGCCCGTCGCAGGATGCGTGGCAGATCCTGCAGCCGTGTTACCTCCGTTGACCACTTGACCAACGGCGCAGCTAGCGGGGGTAGAGGATCATATAACAGGGGCTCCGTTAGCCCATGGCCCTGCTCTTGTTGACCTGCAGTTATGATGACAGGCGATCCAACCCAGCGCGCATTGTAAATCGCACCCATGGCATTGCCGAGTCCCGGTGCTACATGAACGTTGCAGGCGGTCAGCCTGCCTGACGCTCGGCTATATCCATCTGCCATGGCCACGACAATGGACTCCTGCAGACCCAGCACATACTGAAGCTGAGGTAACTCTGGCAACGCTGCCATAATGGGTAACTCGGTGGTCCCGGGATTGCCAAACAGATAATCAATCCCCTCGTCGAGTAAAATAGACAAAAAGGCCTCGCGACCGGCATATTGTGGCATTCCAATTCCTCCGTCAGACTAGTATCGCAGAGCACGCAGGGCAAACGCGATCTGAATACAAGGTCGAGGTTGATTACGCCACAACACCTTCGAAGTCATCCCCCGTCTGGCAGCCTGTCTACGCCCACGTCTCTGCCCACTCGTCTATACCAGCCAAAATACCAACCCGCGATCCCCAACCAGCATTCGCCAACCCGCAATATCCCGGGCAAAATCCGTTTCATTCACTTACCATATTGTGCTTTGGCAGATGCGTGTATTACCTGCCGGGCTGTTAAAATCACTGCTGCAGGGCGGCGCTGCGCAAGCTCGCCACTTTGCCCGGTCACCTTCTCAATCGCAGAGGATACAAGATGAAAGCAATTCAGGCACATGAGTTCGGCGGTCCGGAGGTCCTGCAGCTGGATGAGATCGATGCACCGACTGCGGGTGCCGGAGAGGTCTTGATTGATGTCAGGGCGGTGGGTGTAAATCCGGCGGATACCTACATGCTTGGCGGCGCCTACGCTATTGTTCCCGAGTTGCCCTACACACCCGGTGGCGATGCTGCCGGTGTAGTTCTGGCAGTGGGAGATGGTGTTACCAGCTGCAAGCCGGGTGACAGAGTGTTTGTCGGTACTGTGATGGGCTTTAACATGACTGGTTGCTACGCCGAACAGGTCGTACGCCCCGCCGCAGATGTGGTGGGGCTGCCAGACAATGTGCCATTTGCAGCCGGCGCTGCACTCGGCATTCCCTATGCAACCGCCCACTACGGTTTGTTTGCTCGTGGTGGTGCGACAGCTGGTGAAACCGTATTCATCCACGGCGCCAGTGGTGCTGTTGGCACTGCCGCGATACAGCTGGCAAAGCGTTCAGGCTTAACGGTCATTGGCAGCGGGGGATCAGCGCGGGGCCGCCAGCTTGTTCTGGACCAGGGTGCAGACCACGCCGTCGATCACACGGCAGAAGGTTATACCGACCAGGTATTAGAAATCACCAACGGCACAGGGCCGACTTTGTTGCTGGAGATGCTGGCCAACGTGAATCTGGCAACTGACCTTGACCTCATTGCCAAATATGGCCGCATAATCATCATTGGTAATCGGGGTGAAGTAACCATCAACCCCCGTATGATGATGATGAAAGAACTCGACGTACGAGGTCTGGCTTTGTTCAATGGCAGCCGCTCGGAGATGGAAAATATCACCAGTGATCTGCTCACCGGACTGGCTGATGGCTCGCTAAATCCTGTAGTAGGTACCGAGATGACACTGGCTGAAGCCGCTGAAAGTCATCGAGCAGTGATGAAACCCGGCGCCTTTGGCAAGATTGTGCTGGTGCCCTAACCTGCATTATTCACGAGGCGACAAGTTAATAAAGGAATATGTCTGCGCACATAGGCCTAAACTGGAATTGGTATTCGAAATGCAGAGTGTCTATTTGCCATCAAACGAAAATATCGTATGTCCAAATACAACTACCCCGCCTGTTCGCCGCAATGCGGCCATATGACATAGACCATTCGCACGACATAATTGATGTCTCACATTATAAAGACAAGCAGTCACTCGTTAACAAAGCGCTTACCCTGTAGCACCGCATCTGGTGCTTACTATTTTTTGCAAAGTTAAGTTGTCACTACTTACAGCCTGGATGTTTGTGCCTCTTACCATTCCTGTTTCGCATGCATTCCGACTGCGAGCCTCTTTCGATTATCTAAAGCGTAGCTGAAAGACACAACGCACTAATACAACAAAATTTAATGATTAACTGCTGACCCCGGTTCGGTGATAAAAATTAATAAAGGTGGTAGCAAGATATTGTCAGGTTCCGCAGACCTGGTACTGCTACACAGGCCATTACATTCGAAACAGGGGCTGAACGCGTCATTATACTCCAACCTCCATACCTCTAAATTCGCAGAGTAGCTAATAAGGGTGTTAGTCGAATGGCTGGCAAGTCAATGGATATTGCACAATTCTATGCTGGTACTGCTCAGTACGGGCCCAGTGTCGATCAAGCGCGATCATTTGTTAACAATTGAAAAAGAACATTTCAGATTTCATTATCACAAGCTTCATTAAAACCTGCGAAATCGAAAAGCAAAAGCTACTGGATAATAATGACTATAGCCACGCCACTGATATGAAGGTAATGACAGGTCTGTTTAGCCCAACCGGTTCAGTAGTACCTCTGGAATGCGTCGGATGAACATTATTACTTTGTTCGGTTTTTCGAGAATAGACAGGACACAGGGAAAAGAAATCTTACAAAGCACGGTACTGAAAATCTAAAACCTCCATATTGTAATCAGGACATCTGGCAAGCAGCCCACCATCAGAACGCACAACAATCAGGTTTCTGAACACTGACTTAACAGACCATTGCAATTTTAAACCACGGTGGCGCAAAAACCCTACAACTAACGATAGTTGAATGATCTAAATATAATTCCGATGTTAGCTTTAGATTGTTAGATTTAGACAATTAACTGCCAGTTGTCAGCTGCAGGTTTGTTAAAATTACTCACTGCTAACCGATCAGTTTGACAGACAGAAAATGCACCACCCCCCTATACACCGCTTCTATCCTGCACTGCGCCTTCACCGCGACCAAAGTAATAAAAAATCCACATTCTTTTTACATTTTGTGCCCAACATTCATTCCATAATGTGATCAAAGCCACATACAGCACAGGACTAAATTACAGAATACTTTGATGTGTTTTTTCCTTGCACTCAAGATCTCCCGGTCGGGTCCGATAAACTAGGCCGAGGTCTCTCTCTTTTGACGGACAGGCAACTGCGAAACTAACGTGGCAACATTCAGACTATTTAAAATCCACTTACGCGTTCCGTTTTTAACGCTTGCAATATTAGAATCTCTACTGTGTATAGCAGCGGTTTTTGCAGCTGTACGTCTGCGGTTCGGCGGAGACGTGGCCATCCATGCACTGGCAGAAAATAACCTCTATTCACCGGTGTTGTCCGCACTCACTTTTGGACTGGTCATGCCTATCACCATGATGGCAATGGGCTTGTACCAGGCGCGGTTCAGAGGCGGCATAAGTGGCGTTCTTGTCCGCTCTGTATCAGGTTTCTTCGCGGGCGCTGTTATCCTTGCGCTGCTTTACTACATATTCCCAACCCTGTACGTCGGGCGCGGAGTGTTCGGTATGGCACTGCTGTTTTCCTTTATAGCAGTAACACTGTTACGTCCTTTGTTTTTTTACTACGTAGACAAGGACGTGCTTAAAATGCGCATCCTGGTTTTAGGCGCAGGCGAACGTGCATACTCTATAACCCAACGTCTGCGAAGAAAAGTGGATCATCGCGGCTTTGACATCGTCGGCTATGTAGCAGTCAAAACAGATTCAAATATCCTTGTCGATGAGGACAAGTTGTTAGAGATAAAAGGTACTCTTCTGGATTATTGCACCCAGCACAAAATTGATGAAATCGTTGTCGCACCCGACGAACGGCGTAAGGGATTACTTTTAAACGAACTGCTGGATTGCAAGCTGCACGGCGTGAGCGTAATCGATATCCTGAGTTTTTTCGAACGTGAGCAAGGCAAGTTGCCTCTCGACATCATGCGCCCCGACTGGTTGATTTATTCCGACGGATTTAATCAGGGCACGCTGCGAGATATCTCAAAAAGAATCTTTGATATCGTCGCCAGTGCATTGATTCTGGCAATAACCTGGCCCTTTATGTTACTGGCTGTAATCGGCATCAAGCTTGAGGACGGCTTCAACGCACCAGTAATCTATCGTCAGGTACGCGTTGGATTCCTTGGAGCTCCCTTCTCTGTTTTGAAATTTCGCAGCATGAGCGTGGATGCCGAGAAAGACGGCGTAGCGAAGTGGGCAACCAAAAACGACTCGCGTGTTACCCGCATGGGTTCATTCATGCGAGTAACACGTATTGATGAATTACCTCAGATATTAAATGTGTTAAATGGTGATATGAGCTTCGTCGGTCCTCGCCCCGAACGTCCCGAGTTCGTAGATGACCTCACCGGGAAAATCACCAACTACAAAGAGCGACATGCAGTAAAGCCAGGTATCACTGGATGGGCGCAGGTGTGTTATCCCTATGGAGCCTCACTACAGGACTCAATCCAGAAGCAGGAATTCGATTTGTTTTATATTAAAAATCACACGCTCTTTCTGGACATTATGATCCTCTGCCAAACCGCAGAAGTGGTGTTGTTTGGCAAAGGTGCCAGATAAGCCAGCCCGGACAGACTATCAACCACCAAAGCATCAAACACCACGCCAGGACGACTGCTTAAAGCCCTCGTTCAACGCCTGGTGCCCACCTTGCTATACGAATCCGCGACACCCAGTTTCGAGCCTTTGCCGCGATGACCCTCTGACACTTCATCAACCTCGTCGAGCGCGGTTATTTGGCGCGTCGTCATGTACTGATCCAGACGCTGTTTATTGTTATAAAAACAGTCAAGCACTTGCTGAATAGCACTGTAGTGATCATGATCCAGGCTCAACAGCTCTCTAAGGTCGCAGCCATGGAACATACCGTCGTCCCAGAGCGAAAGCAGAACATCGCGACAGGTTTTACCGTCTTTAGTGCGTAGCTGTGCCGTGTTGTGAATCATTTGCAGTTGTGAATCTATATCCATGCCGGGAAAACCTGTAGAAAATCACACAAAAGTTTCCGGCACGACTTCCCCTGGTTGCTGTGCCGACACAACAGCGCACCAACGAAAGGTTCGTGCGCTGGCGAACGGAATCCAGCATCCGTCTAAAAAATCCTTTTATTCGCACTCTTGAGACTAGATGATAAGTCTGATTGATCAACTGGAAAACACCGAACAACGATTCAAGATCCTCTGAACGCTGGATAACTGTTTGCCTGTGCCTGCAAACCCGGTGAGCTTTGCATCTCCCTGCAGCGGGGCTGCACTCTATGCAGATTTGCAGATCAAATAGCAGCTTGTGCCTGACTACTGCCAGCAGGCAGGCGCAGAATATTCCGAAATACAGCACAAAAACAGTACTACTCTGTAACCCTCGCCCGATAGTCAAACAAATACTCATCTCGCACTAAATCGCCAATAATTCTGAGCGCTGTTTCGTTAAAGTGAATGGTTGCCCCCTCCGACTCGATGTGCAATATCTTGTCAGGATGTAAACTGACGGGGTTGGCGCTGAAATTAGTATTGATATCTGCATCGCTTGCCAGTAGCCGAATGGCCTTGTTTGCATTGCCAAACCAACCGGTTTCATTGGCTAGAAAATATCGACTTGAGTCGAACCAGTGCTCTGATCTATACAGCTGGATAAGCCGATTTATCTGTGCACTATAGTCAACATAGTTTGGATGATTATCGGACTCGCCCTGCATCCACCAAATCATATCAACGTGGCTTTTGTAGGGTAGTTGTGCAAGCGCCTTGTCTACCTTTTTACTGGTCGACGAAAAGTGACTATCAACATTGTTTAGCCAGTAGGATATCGACTCACCGGAGGCCGAGCTCGCCACAATTGCAACAACACGACAGCTGTCCTGTTGCACGATACTGCGTGCAATCTGGTACGCAGGATGATTAAAGCCAGCTACACCCGGGCTTTTGGGAAACCGGTTCGCATTCCAGACTTGTGACGCCGGGTTAGCCACCTCCCATTGTTGCCTGCTGGTCCATGCCAGTATTCTTTCGTTAACCTGATCCAGCGGATGATTCGGATCAAAAATGGTTTTATTACCAGCAGCATTAGATTGCCCTGCAGTCAGCACCACATCAGTAACCAGATCCACCATAGGGCTACCGCCGGCATGTAATTTGGCACAGTTGTCAGCCGATCTGGCACCCGGTAATTCCACGCCACTTCGTTGATCTTCCAGTAACCGGGCATTGCCCAAAACGCAGGTCTGCGTTCCATCCCAACCCCAACCGTCACCGTCAGTATCCACACACTGAGCTACATTGTCTGACTCTCTAATCGATTGAGACCCCGTATTCGGCATAAGACATGATCGATATCCATCCCATCCCCATCCATCTCCATCAGTATCAATACAATGAGAAACACGACAGGATTGATTGTGCTCCCACCCCCATCCATCACCATCAGAGTCAGAAATCGTTGTTTGACAGACAGGCACAGTAGCTGCCAGTGCTGGAGACTGAAAAAACAGGCAGTACGCACCGACGACAACACATAAGGGTTTTACAATTGAAATCACAATAACTCTGCTCCTTATTCGTATGATCCAGACCGACGAATTGAGTCGCATCCTGCAGAAAACTCAGGGTGACTTTAGTCACGCAATAGTCAGTTAAGCAGTTATGACGGTTGCAAGAATTTCGCCTGTTATCCGTCACATGGTGTAACGACTTTTAGAAATGCTGCACAGGCTGCACGATTCTACAAATGAGGTTAAAGTGTCTAACCGTCCACGAACCGAATGCTCGTTAACCTGAAAGGATCGCGGGAATATTAACAGAGTATTTGTGTAGCAAATGCCAGTAGCAAAATGACATCGACAAAGCTCAATCGAATTGGGCTAACTACAAGCGAAGGCAATAATGCCACTGACGACTTCATTCAAAGAACGGGTTTTGCAGCGTGCCAACACTGATCCGGGAATTTGTCTTTGCGATGTTGGCAGAAGCAATGCAGGCGCTTGTAGCCGGTGAGACAAACATTGGCACCTCACTACTGCGTGACTGCATTAATGCAACTGTTGGTTTTAGTGACCTTGCAGAAGCAACTGGCATCCCTGATAAATGCCTGCAACGAATGTTTGGCAAAGGTGGTAACCCGCAAGCCATCAATTTATTTAAAGTAATTTCAACATTGCTTGAGCACAACAATGCGTCGCTGGAAGTGAAGGCGGTTAATCGTGCCGCGTGAGCCAACCACTGGATAAATACACAAGGCGACGGATCCAGTTGTATTGGGCAAGCCACTAAAACACTATTTGGGAATGATCTACAGGACTATGGCCGCTCGTATCGGTGTGTATCCACCTTCGATAAACTCCTGGTATCAGAAATGAAAAAGGCTGCCAACGGCAGCCCTGTTCTCTTGGTTTGGTGGAGGCGGGGGGAATCGAACCCCCGTCCGCAAGCACTCCGCCCTCGGCCCTACATGCTTAGTTTCACCTTTAATTTAACCGCATCGTCCCGGTGAACGGGGACAGAATTGGCGATCCTTTATTTGTTTAGTGGTTCGGGTCAAGGCGCCCCTCCCTCACGATCCTGCGGCTAGTGCCCCCGGTCCGAGTCACAGGCAAAACGGAGTCGGGGTAGAACTGTACAACTAGAGGTTAAGGTCTAGTTATGCAGCCATTGCGAAGTTGTCGTCATTGGCAACTAAAGGTTTTGCAACTGGATTTACGAGGTAATTTGCTCCTCGGCATGCTCCTCAGGTTTTGCCACCCACGTCGAAGCCAGGTCGCCCCCAAAAAAGTTTGTACAGCGAAACTCTTCCCCTGCACATCTTAAGATAACGGCAAAATGCCGTTTTTCAAGAGTTGTAACCGCCGGTAGTCAACTGACTTGCCGACCGGGAGTCAGTCTAACAGGTTGAGCCATCACAACCAAACCCGGCGGTAGTTCATTTCAAAACCGCTTATACCATCGGACTACTACAGGTTCATCGCACTCCCTGTTCATTCTTAGTTTTCAGGGCCGAGGCTTTCACACCCCTGGCTTTCACATCCCTGGCTTTCACATCCCTAACTTTCACATCCAGGGCCGTCACATCTATGGCTTTCAATGACTGCCCAGGCATGAATACAAGGGAGGAGATACAACAGGAACCTCACGGTACTTGCGCGGTACCGAAGGCTGTGGGATTTCGCCAGGCGATATCCCGATCTTCAATACCAATCCAGCTGTGCTTTGTGTCACGCTCACCGCCGTCGTCGTCATCGTTCACTTCAACGTTAAGACCAAATGCCTGCGCATTGACAATGCCGGTACTCGCAAGTGGCACATAGGCAGTCAGTTGATAGCCACCGGTAAAATAACGAAAAAAAGCGGTCAGATCATCCGGCACGGGCAAACTGGTTCCAGATTCAATAAGACCACTGCCACTCGGTATAAAACGCAACTGGTAGTCATTCACCCCATCATAAAACGAGCGCTTACTGTTATTGCCATCGATATACAACTCAATACTGTCATCGTCGTGCCTGCTTCCCGGGTCGTCGTCGAACAAAATATCGTCCATGACATTAACGATGAATCGAATACTATCCACCGGAAATACATTGCCCTGCTCATCTATTTGCTCTGAGACCAGCGTGGCACACCACCAGGCAGAAAAATCTGCCGGCCCGTCGGTCATACCCCTTTGCACAGGCACACTGATCGGGATTTGCGAACCGCATTCACTGGAAAAGGGGAACACCAATCCGCCAGTCGCAAACGCGCCGTCTGTGTTGATTGTGGCATCGAGAAACGCCACTGGAGACCGGCCTTCCCGTATTTCTGCCAGGTTCGAAAACGCATCGTTGTCAGCATTAAATGATTCGGTATCGTACCCGCCATCAAACGAAACACTGTTTCCCGCGTCTCCGCTGTCCACGGACTTTCTTTGTTCTGCAAGCGCAATGTAGCCGGTGTCGCCGTAATTCTGACCCCAGCGAACGGCTACAGTCGATAACTGATTAGCAGGCACTTCAACAATCCCGGACCAGATATCGTCGTCACCGCGAGTCAGGGTGGTCGACTGATCATTCACCAGCACCTCCAAAATCAAGGCTTGCGGATCCAGCCCGGCAATTTCCCTCAACTCGATGGGCGCCTGAATACGTGTTTCACCAAGACGCGAGATCTCAGCGGTTTGATGGGTCGACCCGTCACAGGCCAGCAGCGCAACCGCACTCACAGGCGCTGTTATAGCTGCTCGCAGCCATCTGATTCTGGAATATCGCATGTTGACCACTCCAATACTTTTATAATGCGCTCGCTGGTAGTTTGTCGCCATGAACAATACCACTGCAACAGCGCGCAACGTCAATGGTTACCCGGCGTTGCAGGGTACCAGGACGCGGATATTCTAAAATTAATGTCATGACATTGACAACCCTTAACACGTCAAATCACAATTTCAGAAATCCATGATGCGTGATCCGGATCTGCCGAATCACCTTATGCCAGTTTATCTAAATGGAGCGGTACAGCGGGCAAAAAAATACGCCCGTAATCAATCATTCAATCGAGAGCTGTCTCTTAGGCTCCATGCGACCCGTCGTAGCCGTTAACAGGCATCTGCTGCCAGTCAGTCAGGGTACCGGCTGCTGGTTGAAATATTTCGACAATTAAAGGATAACAGGGCGTACTGTCATCAGAGTGGCTGCTGCCGCAATTTCCACCGGGACAGGCGGACAACCCGCCAAGCAAATCGATTTCCGCAAAAAACTCGATAAAGTCGCCAGGTCGCACCGGGCTGGCTTTCATAAAGTACTGATGAGTATCATGGGTAAAGCCCGTACACATAAAAACATTGAGTACATCATGTATGTGTGGCTCCGCGTCAGCCGTTGGCACGGAGAGATGAGCAGCGAGCGCGCGGGTTAGATTAGAGTGGCAGCAGTAGTGATAATCGACTCCCTGTAACTGATAGTTGGTGTAGGGATCACATCGAGTGCCGATTACATCGTGCACGCCCGCGCCGTCACTGTCCCATCCGTACCACGCCAGCGTATCGTGCGTAATAGTGGCCATCGGTCGAAGATTCGGTAAATTACTCCACAGCTTGTGGCCGGTAGTCACATGTGTCGCGTGCAACTGCCGTGTCTTACCGCTAAAAAAACGCTCACTCAGATCATTGGCGTTCCAGAGATTCAGATCACCGACCTGTGAACCCTCGACGCTTAAGATACGAAAGAATTGACCCGCCTTCACGACAAAGGTATTTGCATCACGTGGCTCTACCCTCACCTCATCCACTTTTACCATGGTGTCGCGCGCGCGCGCGTACTTTTCCGATTCATACTCGGGCAGTTGATCAGAGCGGTAGCACACGATTGGCCTGGCCTGGCGTCTTTGCTGCGCATCCGCCGGGATGGTGATGTCTTTCACGGGCGATGAGTCCAGAATTGAATAAATCGCAGTTGATAGTTTGAACACAACAGCGCGCGCAGCAACACTTATCCAGACATAGTTTACGCGGATTTAACGCGGCAAGACACCAAGTAGATGATTTAGCAGAATACTGATATCACACCACCCCATATTATTCTCTGTAATCGAACGCCACTGCTGAAGCGACAGATTCAGCGACAGAAGCAACGGAACAGCGACTGCTGGCGAAACCAGCACCCGTGATTACCCGTCGTCAGCCACACACGCTTCTGTTAGCGATATCACGCAACGCTGCTTTTGCTGTTTATCTCTGTTTGCAAAATAGAATAATTGCCGGCGCGTGATTTTTTTGACAGTGGCGTTGCGTAGTATATTTTACGCACCAGATTACCGAGCGATTTTTTTTGCCGATAGTCGGGAACATACAGTATCCGCAGGTTTGCGTGGTGAAAAGGCATCGACTTTATTTTCCACGGATAGCCGAAACCGAAGTCATCCTGGGCGTTATATCTGCCAAGTTCATTGAGATAGGTGGCGCTGGCAGCTTTTCGTGATATCAATATCTTGTTACAGCCAACCACAAGGGCTTCGAAATCGGTGAATTCATCGAGAAACCGGATCAATCCTTCGGTAACACCCGGCCATTCGGTTCTAAACGGATCGTCCAGTGCAATCACGCCTTTCTCACACAGACTGTTGGCGGCCAATGTCAGGTCAGTCAACGCCTCGTCCGGGTTGTGTCCGCCGTCAACGTGAAAAAATCGATAGTTCGTACCAATTTCAGACGATTCAAGCGCCATCGAGTTTTTCTGAAATATCTTATATTCAACGCCAAGGTCCCTCACCGGCTGCATGTTGCTTTCGAAGATATCCAGGTCGCCCTTACCGGACTTTGAGACGTTGTCAGACTGAAGACCAAATAAATCGCAAACTGCCAGTGTCTCGGTCTGTGGACGTGCCATCGCACCTAACAACTGTGCACTTTTGCCATGATGGCAGCCAATCTCAAACAGATCACCGACCACGCCATCATTTTTTTGTATTTCATCTATCCAGGCAAAGAGCCTGGCCGCATCGCTGGAAAACCAGCCTTCGATTTTGTTTGAAACCTTAATATAACGCCGTACATCAACCGATTGCATTAGCTTCGGCTCCTTTATAATTGCTTATCTCGCAGCACGCATCTACACGACTGTATTTACATGAATGTATTTGTGCGACAGGTGGGTACCTCTGACAACCGAACTAACACCTAAGCGAATTAAAGCCTAATAAAAAGCCGAAATAAAAGCATAAGGGCATAGCATTCAAAGCAGTGTAAGTAGTCAGGCATAGTGCGCCGCGACAGTATTCTATTGTTATCTTCCACCGCACCCCAAATGCCGGCGATGCGAAGCAGACTATAACCAACTGTTTACGTCTCGGATATCCAGCACGCATTACCATTCAGTGATTTATTGTCACGGTGAGAGCTATACCAACGCAATCGCCGTCACCCGCCTCAATCTACTCGCCGAAACGGGCATGTGTCAATGCTGTTTTATCGCTACGAATAGCCATTTTCGAAAGCGAAGTTTGTCACCAGGGAAGCACTTTGTTTCACATCAGATACTATTTACACTCAAGCGACCCTGGTTTATTTAATTACAACCTGGCTGCAAGCCGGGAAGCCTGATTGATCGCCCTTTTCGCATCCAGCTCTGATGCCTCATGCGCACCACCGATCACATGCACATGGGTTCCATCAACTTCAATTAGTTGCTCGTAAAGTTCTCTGCGTGGTTCTTGTCCGGCGCACAACACAATCGTGTCGACAGACAACAACTCTGCGCTATCGTCAGCCTTGTATCTCACCTTCAATCCATCGGTGGTGATTTCTTCGTAGCTGACGCCACCGACCGTTAATACCCCGGCTTTCTTCAAATTGGCGCGATGTATCCAGCCTGTCGTCTTGCCCAGCCCGGCACCGGGCTTGCCATCGGAGCGTTGCAGCAGATAGATCTGTCTCTGCGCCCGCACCGGCGGAGCCTGCACTACCCCGCCGCGAGCCGTCTCCGGATCCACAACCCCCCACTCTGCCAGCCACGCTGATAAATCCTCGGTAGTTGATTCAGCATCTGAAGCGAGGAACTCCGCAACATCAAAACCAATGCCACCGGCACCGATAATGGCGACGCTGTTCCCCACTGGCTTACGACCTCTGAGCACATCAATATAAGTCAACACGGCAGGTCGATCCTGCCCGGGGATCCTGGGGTTTCGGGGCGTAACACCAGTGGCGACAATGATCTCGTCGTAACCGGCCAATGTGGCGGGCTCGGCGACGGTATTGAGATGCAGTATCACTCCGGTCAGCTCCACTTGTCGCCGGTAATACCTCAGCATCTCGTGGAATTCCTCTTTTCCGGGTATTACTTTCGCCATATTCAGCTGCCCGCCTATCTCTGCAGCGGATTCGTAAAGCTCCACACTATGACCACGCGAGGCCAGCAATGTAGCGGCTGTTAAACCGGCGGGCCCCGCGCCCACCACGGCTATGCGCTTTTTCGCCACGGTCGGATGAAAATTCAGCGTGGTCTCGTGACAGGCACGCGGATTTACCAAACAACTGCTAAGCTGCCCTTTAAACGTGTGATCGAGACAAGCCTGATTACATGCAATACAGGTATTAATTTCATCGGATCGTCCCTGCTGAGCCTTCAGGACAAAGTTCTCGTCCGCCAGCAGTGGCCTCGCCATCGAAACCATATCAGCATGGCCATCTGCCAATACCTGCTCGGCCACCTCAGGTGTGTTTATGCGGTTTGTAGCCACCACGGGAATGCTCACCTCAGCTCGAAGTTTGGCAGTAACCCAGGTAAACGCTGCTCTTGGCACTGAGGTAGCAATGGTAGGTATTCTGGCTTCGTGCCAGCCGATGCCACTGTTGATAATTGTCGCACCGGCTTTTTCTATTTCCCGGGCCAGGACAATAACCTCATCCCAACTACTGCCATTGGGCACCAGATCAATCACTGACAAACGATAGATAATAATGAAGTTAGTACCGACAGCCTCGCGCACTCTGCGCACGATTTCCAGAGCAAAGCGCATCCGGTTTTCGTAGCTCCCGCCCCATTTATCGTTGCGTTGATTAGTGTGCTCAACCAGAAACTCGTTGATTAAATACCCCTCCGAGCCCATTATTTCAACGCCATCGTAACCAGCCTCCAGCGCAAGCACCGCACAGCGCACAAACGCGTCAATTTGCTTTTCAACACCGCGAGCCGATAAGGCTCGAGGTGAAAACGGCGTGATAGGCGATTTGATCTTTGACGGCGCGACCAGCAACGGGTGATAGGAGTAACGCCCCGCATGCAAAATTTGCAATGCGATCTTGCCGTCTTCGTTGTGCACAGCATCGGTGATGCGACGGTGCTTTCGTGCTGCACGTCTGTTGGCGAGCGTACCCGCAAACGGCTTTACCCAACCCGCTACATTTGGCGCATAGCCACCGGTAACCATCAACGCCACACCACCACGCGCCCGCTCTGCGAAATAGGCCGCCAGCTCCCTGTGTTGATTACCGTCTTCAAGACCGGTATGCATCGATCCCATCAACACTCTGTTTTTCAGTTGGGTAAAACCCAGGTCAAGCGGCGCGAACAAATTTGGATAGTGACTCAAGCGCTAACTCCGGTCGTTGAATAGAAAATGCAGGCAAAGCCTGGCCGGGTATTTGTTGTTCAACACGGTTACCTGCCTGCCGCTGGCCTTGTCCTGAACCACATCCTGCGCTTGCTGCTTTTGTTCTCCGCCAGCACCTGCCAGAAGAGCTTTTTTAGCAGTACCGGGAAGTGAACCCTATGCAACGGTGTTGTCGGCGGCACTGATGTAGTGGCAATATTTTTTACTGAATGGACAAACAAACTGCAGCTCGGACGCCACCAGTTGCAAGTCTTCACGGTGCACTGCTTTGGGATCAAACAGGCGATCTCCGACAACAGGGTACCCCAACTGTGCCAGATGTGATCGTATCTGGTGCTTGCGACCGGTTTTAATTTTTACCGTGAGCGCTGTTCGCCCGGTCTCGGGCATTTGTTTCGCCCGCACTATTTCGGTGTGCGCGGGCTTGCCATCAACCGGCGACTCAAGCACCACAGGTAACGTCGGTTCGTATATACCTTTTACCACCGCACGATAGGTTTTATCGACTTTGCGAGTGGCAAAAAGATCAGCCAATGCGACCACTGCATTCTTCGTGTGCGCAATGACGATCAATCCACGAGCCGCCCTATCGAGCCTGTGTACCAGTAGCGCCCTCCTGTTGTGTATCTTTTCTACCTGGCTTGTGATTGTACAGTGGTCGCTCCACTTGCTCCCCTGACTGAGCAATCCGGATGGTTTATCCCAGACACTGTAGTTTTTTTCGTCGGCCACCAGTGTCGGTATTGCCGGCGTCATGGCCAGCACGGCTGGCGCATAGTTGACAAGAATTCGATCATTTTCAGCGGCCTGATCAAATGTTCTTATACGAACGGGCTTGCGATAGCGTTTGCCGACCGACTTTTGCAGCCAAACAGCCCCTTTGGCGGCGGCCTCGAGCAAGGTGTCACGAGGCAGATCACAGGCCCCGGCAACCTGAGCCAAAACAGCCCATTGCCCGGCAACGATCACTTCGTGCTGCAAGATGTGTCCCTCGGTATCAGGGGTCTCGTCGTCCAATTTCTGGTCATCCTGGCGGTTGGCTGAGCCCGCGATTGCTGCGCTCTCGGCGGCGAACGCGTCGATTTCCCTGCCTTCGACCAGCGCACCTGCGACTGCGGAGTTGGCAGCCGGAGAACGTTTCTCTGCGCAGTGCGCGGCGTCAGATTCACTGACTGGCTGATATTTGGCAATCATACTGGCTTGTTACTGCCTTTCGCAGAATATTTAAGGAAAGTGCGCGACCGTAATTGGCGAGCGCAAGTAGCGAATGACGCGTCTGCTCAGGCAACCGGTTGTCACTCCACAATTGTACATCTCGAACGCATCAAAAGTGGCCGATCTCTCCGGCAATTGTAAAACGACCTGTTCAGAGTTAAATTTTTTCTTCCTCGGTATGTAGCCCGTTGTACCGCACAAGCCCCACCGCACTTCGCCCTGTCACGCATTTGCCTGCCACACCTTTGACCTGTCACACGTTTGCCCTTGTAAATATGATGGCCGCGCACCTGAACCGACAGGGTTTGAGGATAAACCGCAACGCGCAATGCCCTGCACGACAGGCGAACTGATCGCTGTCGCTATAGCGAGACCATGCTGAAGACCACGCGAATTGGCACCAGCCCTTTTTTAGTGGCGTTATTTATAGGGCCTTATTTTAAGAGCCTTATTTTAAGAGCCTTGCCAAAGTGATGTACTGCAGCATTTGGTGTATATAAATTAATATTGTATACTTATACAGTATAATGCAAAAAAAAGCTGAATACGCAGAGTTACACTGCCTGTCCAATTTCACCTTTCTGCGAGGCGCCTCGCGACCCGAAGAACTGGTCGAAACAGCAAGCTCGCTGGAATATCAGGCACTTGCCATCACTGATGAATGCTCAATGGCAGGAATAGTTCGGGCGCACACACAGGCAAAGAAATCCGGCCTTAAACTGATTATCGGCACTGAACTGGCGCTGGATCATGGCTTCAGGCTGGTGCTGCTGGCGCGCAACCACGATGGCTACACCAGTCTGTGCAGCCTGATTACAGACGCCCGTCGCAACGCGGAAAAAGGCGAGTATCTGGTACCCGACGGACGCCTCGAACAACTTGCCACTGCTCACTGCATTGCAATACTGGCTCCCCCTCGCCTCGTTGCCGAGGATACCGGCAATAATATGTTGCAGTGGTTTAGCCAGACTTTCCAGCATGCCTGGCTGGCATTAACCTTACTGCACGACAAGACCGACAGAGCCCATACAAGACGTGTCCTGTCGATGGCAAAAAGCCGGCACCTGCCGGTGGTCGCCTGTGGCGATGTACATATGCACAATCGCCAGCGTCGTGCCCTGCAGGACATCGTCACCTGTATCCGCGAAAACTGCACTTTGCAAAATGCCGGGCGCAAACTCTACCCGAATGGTGAGCGGCACCTGCGCAATCGCCACTCGCTCACCTCTCTCTACCCTCGCGCTGCCTTGCAGGAAACCATTCGAATTGCATCGCTATGCGATTTCAGCCTTGACGAACTGCGCTATGAGTATCCACACGAACTGGTGCCACACGGGTTCAACGCCTCTGATTATCTGCGCAAGTTAACCTATGCCGGCGTCAGGCAACGCTGGCCGGATGGCCCAGACGACAAGGTCATCAATCAAATCGAGCGCGAGCTAACACTGATCCGCGAACTCAATTATGAGCACTACTTTTTGACCGTACAGGACATCGTACGATTTGCCCGGGAAAACGGCATTCTGTGTCAGGGTCGTGGCTCGGCGGCCAATTCTGCCGTGTGCTTTTGCCTCGGCATTACCGAAGTAGACCCGATGCGCATGAGCATGCTGTTCGAACGATTTATCTCGAAAGAGCGTAATGAACCACCCGACATCGACGTCGACTTCGAGCATGAGCGGCGCGAGGAAGTCATTCAGTACATTTATGGCAAATACGGTCGGCATCGCACGGCACTGGCAGCCACTGTCATCAGCTACCGACGCCGCAGCGCAATACGCGACGTCGGCAAGGTGCTGGGCCTGCAGGAAGAACAAATAGATGCACTGGCCAAGTCGATGGCCTGGTGGGACGGCAATGATTTAATCCCTGAACGGCTGGTCGAAATGGGCTTTGCCCCTGACAGTCCGTTAATGAAACGCTTTGCCTGGCTACTCGATCAGATACTCGGCTTTCCGAGGCACTTATCCCAGCATGTGGGCGGCTTTGTTATCTCACACCACGCACTGGCCTCACTGGTACCTGTCGAAAACGCTTCAATGCCGGATCGCACCGTTATTCAGTGGGACAAAGACGATCTGGAAGACCTGGGATTACTGAAGGTCGATGTACTGGCGCTGGGCATGCTCACCGCCATTCGCAAGTGTTTTACGCTATTGCACAAACATCGCGGCATACGCTATGGCATGTCGACCGTACCAGCTGAAGACCCCGCCACTTATCACATGATTCAGCAAGCCGACACCATCGGTGTGTTTCAGATTGAGTCGCGGGCACAGATGTCCATGTTGCCACGCCTGCGACCGGCCAACTTCTACGATCTGGTGATCGAAGTAGCCATCGTACGCCCCGGCCCCATTCAAGGTGGCATGGTCAATCCATACTTAAAGCGACGACAGGGCCTGAAGCCAGTCACCTACCCCAATGCCGCACTGGAAAAAGTACTGGAGCGCACACTGGGCGTGCCGGTGTTTCAGGAGCAGGTGATGGAACTCGCGATGGTGGCTGCCGGGTTTTCCGCGGGCGAGGCAGATGAGCTACGGCGTTCGATGGCGGCCTGGCGGCGCGTCGGCACGGTAGAGCGCTTTCGCGAGCGACTTCTCGAGGGCATGCACAGCAAAGGCTACGACGACGAGTTTGCCGATGCAGTATTCAGGCAAATTCGCGGTTTTGGGGAGTATGGCTTTCCGGAGTCTCACGCCGCCAGCTTTGCGTTGCTGGTATATGTCTCCGCCTGGTTAAAATGCCACGAACCCGCAGCTTTTTGCTGCGCCCTGCTGAACAGCTTGCCGATGGGTTTCTACAGCCCGTCAGATCTGGTCGCTGATGCCAGACGACATGGCGTCAAAGTTGACGAAATTGATATCAACAAGAGCGAGCACGATCATATGCTGCACGCCTTGCCGGATTCAGATCTACATAATGAAAACAGTCCGCCACTGCCCGGTACCGACTTATCAATCAGACTGGGTATGCGGCTGGTAAAGAACCTGTCACGCAATGGCATTGAACGACTGCTGCACGAGCGCCACCAGTCTGGCCCCTATAAAACAGTAGAGGAACTGATAAGACGCACCCGCCTTAACTCACGCGATCAGCAGGCCCTGGCCGCTTGTGGTGCGCTGAAGTCAATCAGTGGAAATCGTCACCGCGCCCATTGGGATCTGCTTGGTGTCGAACAACTGCCCGGTATGCTAAACGAGGCATCTTCAGCGGATATTCCCCAACAACTGCCACTGATCACCGAGGGAGAGGACATCGTTGCCGACTATCAAAGTTTCGGTTTCACCCTGGGCCGGCATCCGCTGGCGCTGTTGCGAAAACAGCTGGGAGCAAAGCGCATTGCCAGCACCAAAGAGTGGCTGGACAATACCACTGATGGGCGCTTTGCCCGTATTGCCGGACTGGTGAAAGTCAGGCAACGCCCCGGCAGCGCCAAGGGTGTAATTTTCATGACCACCGAGGATGAAACCGGCCTGGCCAATATCGTGATCTGGCAGAACGTTGTTGAGCGCTGCCGCAAGGCGGTAATTGGCGCCAAGTTAGTGGTTATCTCCGGCACCACCCAACGCGAAGGGCAAGTGGTCCATCTCATAGCAAAGTCGGTAGAAGACTACACATGGATGCTGGGTGATCTGACCACCCATTCGCGAGACTTCCACTAGGAGCATTCCGCGCCGGCGAGCGGTGGCTGCCTCACTTGCTTTTCTGAACCGTTTTAACGTGACCGAGGCGTAAAAAAGCGGTAAACCTCATACACGCGCCACGTAGAACGGCTCGATATTGAGCAAATTGCGTTGCTCACCATCCATTCATTTTGTCACATAGTTGAATCAACTAGACGTCAGATTTTTGTAATTAAACTTATCCACTGAAGCTGTGGATAACTTAGTGGATAAAATTTGTATAGCGCTCTCGAAGCAAGGTGAATCAAGCGTTTATGTCAAATTGATTAAAAAACAATCAATTCGAAAATATTGTTGTAATACATATACATAGCTGCCAGCTAATCATTTTGCGTCGGTAGTAAGCAAGTTACCACGACACTTGACATCTCCGCTCGGCTGATTGTGCATAACCCACCGCTGATTCAGCGTAAAACAGTTTCCGTCAAGTCATTTATTGATGTATTTTCAAACTTTTTTCGCCACTAGCCTGTTGAAATATTCTCAAAAAAATTGTAACCCGTGCAGATACCAACCACCACCGACATCACAGTGGAACAACGGCGCCTCATTTCTCCAAACAAAAATCATCGCCCACAAAAAAGGCGGCCGTTTCGGGCCGCCTTCAGCGTACAACTACACCACTCGCTTTTTAGCCAAGCTTGCGCGCAAGTTTCTTTTTGGTCTCTTTTACGTTCTTGGAGTTAGCGGCCATCTTCTTCACATCGATCTGAGCCATCTCTGATATCTCAGGCATCTCGGCAACCCGGCGACGCTCAACTTCGAGCAGAGATTCCAGCTCGAGAATACGTGACATCAGCTCCTGACCGGCTTTCTGTCGCTCGACCACCAGCAGTCGCTCAAGCTCTGCAATACGATCGCGCAATTCGTTGTCTACTGATTCAAACTCGCTAATGGTCTCGCGCAGTTCGCTAATCTCGCGATCCGAGTCTGCACCGGCATTTTTGGCCTGATCCGCTTCACGTTGTGCGGTAGCCAACTTGTCGCGTAAACCCTTAGCTTCCTCAGCTGCTTCGGTATGCTGACGCTGCAGGCTGTCAACATCTTTGCCCAGAGTTTTTATCTCAAGGTTCAGAACCGAGATATCAGCATTTCTGGCACCGAGTTCTTCTTTCAACGCAGTGATTTGAGCTTCAAAATCTTTGTTCGCCTTCGAAGCAGCGCCAAATTGAGCTTCAGCATCAGCAGCTTTCTTGGACTGTTGCTCAAGCAGTTTCTCGAGTTCGCGAATGCGCGAGTCGCCACAGGCAACTGCCTCACTAAGATTTGACACCAAACCGGAAATATCTTTCTCGATTTTTTGTCGTTCACTAACGGTTAGTATTGCATGCATTGATTGGTCTTCTCTGGTCAATATTAATTTAAGTACCGTGTGTCCAGTCACTCGGTTACGGTCAGAATTCTGTACATAACCAACGGCCTTGCACCTCGCCATCGGTGGGATCAATTACCTTGGGCGGTGCGCTGTATAGTCTGGTTAATGTAACGACTAACACCTATGCACTGTTGAGACCGAAATACTCTTCCAACTGTATAATATTGTTTTTCAAAGGCTTATTTGCAGCCATTTTGTGTACTTGGTCGCGCCATTGTCAGATTTTCGTCCTGACAACAGGCCGATGGTGTGACCTGTTTTCGCCATGCCGCCGGCCCGAGTCATTTTTTTAGCAGTGATGATGGTTTCGCCAGTACCGTAACGACCACCATTTATTCTGTACAATCGCAAACACCACTAATGACAGGAGGCGGCATGCCCAACGTCCTATACGATGCGCTGTTCACTCCACACCGGCTCAACAAGGCTCGCTACATCGGTGCAACCGCTGATGACGGCTACAGCTATGAACAGTTTTTACAACTGTCGAGCAAGATAGCCGGCGCACTGCTTAGTGCCGGGCTCACGCCAGGCGACCGAGTGGCCTCGCAGGTAAACAAGTCGATAGAATCTTTGGCTCTATACACGGCCTGTATACAGTGTGGATGCGTTTTTCTGCCATTAAACACAGCCTATACGCCAACGGAGGTTAGCTACTTTGTTGGTGATGCGGAGCCCGGTTTGTTGGTGTGCGACAGCGCGGTTGAATCGTCACTCAGTGACACATTAAACGCTGGCACACCCGCCTGCAGGATCATGACACTGAACGCCGACGGCAGCGGCAACCTGATGGATTCGGCAATGGAACAGCCGGAGCATTTTCAACCCGTCGACCGCACTGCCAGTGACCTTGCAGCTATCCTGTACACCTCCGGTACTACCGGCCGGTCAAAGGGTGCGATGCTAACGCATGCCAATCTGTTGTCCAACGCGCAGACACTGGTGGACTACTGGCGCTTTACTCAGTCCGATGTATTGCTGCACGCACTGCCTGTCTACCATACACACGGATTATTCGTTGCCTGCAACACCATTGCATTGGCTGGCGCTTCAATGATTTTTCAACCAGCCTTCAAGCTCGACTGCGTCGTTGATCAATTACCTCACGCCACGACCATGATGGGCGTACCCACTTTTTATACGCGGCTACTGAGTGACGACCGATTCGATTCTGAACTGACCAGTCACATAAGGCTATTCATCTCTGGCAGCGCTCCGCTATTGGCGGAAACTCACGAGGCGTTTGCCGCACGTACCGGCCATAAAATTCTGGAAAGATATGGCATGACCGAGACCAACATGAACACCTCGAATCCGTACGATGGTGATCGTCGCGCCGGTACAGTCGGATTTCCGTTACCCGGCGTCGAGGTAAAAATCTGTAATCCGGATACCGGCGAGGACTTACCAGCCAACACCATAGGCATGCTGCAGGTCAGAGGACCGAATGTGTTCTGTGGTTACTGGCGCATGCCCGAAAAAACCGCGGAAGAGTTGCTCGATAGCGGTTTTTTTATCACCGGTGATCTGGCAAAAATTGACAGCCACGGTTATGTCCACATCGTCGGGCGCGACAAAGACCTCATCATCTCCGGTGGCTTCAACATTTACCCCAAGGAACTGGAACTATTGCTTGATGAACAACCCGGGGTACTCGAGTCTGCCGTGATAGGCGTGCCACACGCCGATTTTGGCGAAGGTGTGGTGGCTGTATTGGTCGAAAAAAGTAACGAGAAAATTGATAGCGAGGGTATCGCCAAGGCGCTGTCTGCGACCATCGCAAAATTTAAACAACCGAAGCGATACATCGTTGTATCGGAACTACCAAGAAACCCTATGGGCAAGGTGCAGAAAAACGTCATGCGCGACAGTTACGCAGCAATTTTTTCAGAATGATACCCGTGCAAGCATCGTTAGTGCGGCAGCCTGGCGTCTGCCCGGCAGATTGCTGGTGATCGTATAAAACACATGGTACGAACAGCTGTTACTTACCTACAACTACCTGGCAATAAATACCTGGCACCAACAACTCGTTGATTCACTCACGCACAAACCCGGTGTCAATGTATACTGCTCGCAATCATGCGACCGCAGGAGTCAGTGACTATCAATCACCCTCGGCGAGAGTGCATGTATAGCGGAGCCATGGCATAGCGATTTACTCGATTTGCACAGTCGCCATTTATCTCTAAATTTCCCTGCAATTCAATTGTTACCAGCCACATGCCTACATTTGCACCCGGACAACGATGGATCAGTGACGCCGAAACTGATCTTGGCCTCGGCACTATTTTAAAAGTCGAAAGTCGACTTATTACCATCGTTTACATGGCCAGTGGAGAAACGCGTACCTACTCAGCAGAGACCGCACCGCTTACCCGTGTGATATTTGCTACTGGCGACCGTATCCGCAACGCTGACAACCAGGAGATCATCGTTTCCGACACAGAGACTGTCGACGGCCTGGTTGTGTATCACGGCATCGCCGAAAATGGCGATGAAGTCATCTTGAGTGAAACACAACTCGATAACTTCACCCAGTTCAATCGCCCGTCAGACAAATTGTTAAATGGTCAGTTTGATCGTGAACGACGCTACCATATTCGCCTGCGCTCACGCGAGATGCAGCAGGAACTGTTGCGCTCGCCTGTATTCGGGCTGTGCGGTGCTCGCGTCGACTTAATTCCACACCAGTTGTACATCGCCAACGAAGTAGCCAATCGCCATCAGCCACGTGTCTTGCTGGCAGACGAAGTGGGCCTTGGCAAGACCATAGAAGCGGGCCTGATCATTCATAAGCAGTTGACGACAGGTCTGATTAGCCGAGTACTGGTTATCGTTCCGGAGCCGTTGCTGCACCAATGGCTGGTTGAAATGCGTCGGCGCTTTAACCTTAACTTCGGCATCATGGATGATGTCCAGTACGAGGAGTCGCTTGAGTCAGCGACTGAAGGCAACCCTTTTCTCAATCGACAGTTAATACTCACGTCACTGCAGTTTCTGACCAGCAACGATGAAGCGCATCAGCACGCACTGGACGCTGGCTGGGACACTCTGATTGTCGATGAAGCACACCACATCGAATTGCCTGCCGACGCAAGCGAGAGCGGCGAACCCACTGAACCAGCTAAAGCCTATCACTGTGTTTCAGCACTGGCTGACACCATACCCTCTGTGTTGTTACTGACCGCTACACCGGAACAGCTAGGTCATAGCGGGCATTTTGCAAGACTGCAATTGCTCGACAAAAATCGTTTCCCAACCCTTGAGCAGTTTGCCGCTGAAGAGCAGAGCTATCGAGACCTCGCAAGCCTCGCCACCTGTCTTCTATCTGAAGAGACCCCGACAGCGGCACAACTCGACCAGCTTGCCACACTGGATCTCAACGCCGACGACCCTCAAGCCTGTGTCGATGAAATGATCGATCTACACGGCACCGGGCGCGTGATGTTCCGCAATACCCGAAGTGCTGTCAGCGGGTTTCCTGCACGTGAGGCGCACTTTTACGCATTGCAGAAAGGCGGTATTAACGACTGGCTTGCAGACATTATCAAGGAACTTGCGCCTGAAAAGTTACTTCTGATATGCGAGACGATACAAAAAGTTGAAACGATTGCCAGCAACCTGCGCGACAAACACGGCATTCACGCGGCAATATTCCACGAGGATATGTCAATAGTCGAACGCGACCGCGCCGCTGAGTTTTTTGCTGATGAAGATTCGGGCAGTCAGATTCTTCTGTGTTCCGAAATTGGCAGCGAAGGCAGAAACTTTCAGTTCCTGCATCACCTGATTTTATTCGATTTACCTGAAAATGCCGATCTGCTGGAACAGAGAATCGGCCGTGTTGACCGTATTGGTCAAACACAAACCATCAAGATTCTTATACCGTATGAAACCGGATCGAAAGCCGACTTTCTGCAGAACTGGTACCACCAGGGACTCGATGCGTTCGAGCACACTTGCCAGATTGGTGAAGCAGTCCGACGCGAACTCGCCGATTCCTTCAAGCAGGCCATTGACGGCGAGCTGCATGACACCAACAGCCTGATCGATAAAGCCACTGTGCTAGCCACCGCCAAGCGTGAGCAAATTCAGCAGGGCCGCGATAGACTGCTGGAAATGAGCTCGCATCGCCCGGAGAGATCGTCGGCCATTATCGAAGAGATAGACCGGTACGATACCGATCAGGGCCTGCAGCGATATATGGATCAGGCCCTCGACAACCTGGGCGTCGAAATCGAAGACCAGTCGGCGCATACTTTTATTATTTCACCCGGTGAACACCTGGCCGTTAGCGAGTACCCGGGTTTACCCGAGGACGGCACGACCATCACCTATCGCCGACATGTCGCACTGGCACGTGAGGAAGTACAGCTCCTGACCTGGGAGCATCCACTGGTGCAAACAGCAATAGAGCAAATCATATCCGGTGGCTTCGGACAGGTGCTCGCTGGCGCCATGCAACACGAGTCTCTCACCCGTGGCAGTGTGGTGATCGAGGCACACTATGTATTTGACTGTCCGGCGCCAAAGTCTCTGGGTGTAGAGCAATACCTGAATGGTGAGTTACTCAGAGTGGTACTCAGTGAGTCTCTGCAGGATCTGACAGAACAGTTCTCGCACGACACGCTCAATGACGCTTTTCATTCAATAAAAAAACCGCTGGCCAAACAGTTGATATCTGTAAAGCGGGCGCAACTGCAGGCCCAGTTAAACGAGGCTGAGAGGATCGCCAACTCGTCACTGGAGGGTTTAAAATCGCAGGCGACCAGCAACGCAAACGCCATACTGGGTAGCGAAATTCAACGACTCGACGCACTGGCCGCTCGCAACAGCTCGGTTCGTCAGGACGAGATCGAAGGCATGCGCAACAGACTGGACGAGACACTGAGAGCGCTGACACAATTGAGATGCGTGCTGGACGCCGTCAGGGTATTCGGCATCGCGTGAACGGTAATACGCTACCTTAAAACACCGGAAAAACCTGTGAAAATTGTCTCTTTCAATGTCAACAGCCTGCGCTTGAGATTCCACCAGCTGGAAGCGCTGATCGACAAGCATTCGCCGGACATCATCGGCCTGCAGGAAACCAAGGTACCCGACCTGGACTTTCCGATAGAAGAAATCTGCAACTTTGGTTACCACGTCGAGTTCCATGGCCAGAAAACTCACTACGGTGTGGCCATTATGTCGCTGCTGCCATTTCAGTCAGTCACCAAAGGACTCCCCGGAGATACAGAGGACTCACAAAAACGGCTGATATCAGGAACATTCACGACAAAGAAAGGGAACGAACTAACCGTTTTTAACGGCTATTTTCCGAATGGAGAGAAGCGCGATCATCCGACTAAATTCGCGGACAAATCTCAATTCTACTCCGGACTGACCGAGCATCTGAACAATGACTTCAGTGGCGACGATGCGCTGGCTGTTATCGGCGATTTTAATATCGCGCCGGTCGATGAGGACATCGGCATCAGTGCAGACAGCGTCAAAGCCTGGCTGCGCAAAGGACACGTGAGCTTCCTGCCGGAAGAACGCGAATGGTTCAGGAAACTTTCAGACTTCGGACTCGATGATACCTATCGCGTTAAATACCCGGACTCGAAAGAATTCCTGAGTTGGTTCGACTACCGCACCAGAGGATTTGATCGCGACCCGAAAAGCGGATTGAGAATAGATCACATCCTGACCACATCCGCGCTCACCAGCACGCTGATCGACAGCGGCATGGACTACGACATCCGCGGTATGGAAAAACCGTCTGACCACGCACCAGTGTGGAGCGAATTTGATTTCTAGTGTGGATAAGGGACTGGTGTCACCGCCTGTCCTTTCACTTGCGGGTCACTTTCTGCGGGTCACTTTGCGGCTTTTTTCTCATCTTTTTTGTCCGGGATAACAGCACCTGCCACAGCAGCTGTGCCTTTTACCGCAGTCTTCGTTACACCGACGGCCGCTTTGGTGACCCCGACCGCCGTACTTGCGGTAGCATCGACAATGGCAATAGCAGTGCACCCGCTTAATACAGTGCCTGCCAAACCTGCAAGCAACAATGCGATGCAAGTGCGGTTACGCATACGGACAACAAATCGAGTCATTGTGATTTCCGAACATTTATAATACAGGCGCATCGGCAGTCACATTCCAATCCTTAGACCCGGTAATGCAGACAACCGGATGCGCTTCAACCAATGCTTTCCGGCCATTTTACGCACACTTTCTGGAGTGATCAAATGACCTCATCAATACTGCACAGTCACGTTGCCGATGCCCTGAGCCAGCTGGATATTTCACACGAAGCAATCAGTTGCGATCCGGCCCTTGCTGATACGGCGGAATTTTGCGCGCACTACGGGTACACCGCTGATCAATCTGCAAATACTCTACTGGTTGGTTCGACAAAAGGAGATCCGGTGTTCGCCTGTTGCGTCTTACTGGCAAATTGCCGACTCGATGTGAACAAGACTGTCAGGAAAAAACTGGGCGTGAGACGTCTATCGTTTGCCAACCCGGAAATCACCAAACAGCTGACCGGCATGGAGCTTGGCGGCGTCACACCATTCGCGCTACCCGATACACTCCCGCTATGGATTGATTCCAGAGTCATGCAATGTGACAACATCATTCTTGGCGGTGGCAATCGTTCATCAAAATTGCTGATGCCACCTGAAGGCTTGTTGTCTGTGCCCAATGCAGAGGTCGTTGAGGGGCTGGCCTTTCTGATCGAGGAGAAACCGGATTCGTAACAGGTCGGGTTAACCTAAAACCTGCCAGCGATGAAACTCTGCAGTGACACATTCGTCCTGCCTTACAATCCCTGGCAGCTCAAACCCCTGAATTTTGAAAACACTGCTGTCAGGCACGAGACACAAACTTGCCATCCTTAGTGGATACCCGGGCAATCTCGTTGGCATCCAGGTATTCAGGCACCTGAATAATCAAGCCCGTGCTGAGTGTTGCCGGCTTGGTTCGGCCAGTGGCACTTGCGCCTTTGATTGCCGGGTCGGTTTCGACAACTGCGATGTCTACTGTTTGAGGTAATTCAATGGCGGCAATTTCGCCATCCAGCAGTAAGGCGTAGATACCTTCAAGCCCGTCGACCAGATACTCCAGTTGCCCTTCGAGTTCACCTTCATTGAGACTGTACTGAGTAAAGTCATCAAGATTCATAAAGTTAAAGGTATCGCCATCTCGATAGGAGTATTGCACCGCCACGCGGTGGCAGTCCGCATCCTTGAGGAAGTCTTCCCCCTTAAAGGAATCGTCTCGCTTTTGTTTGGTTCGAGCGTGAGTAAAGCGGACCTTATATAGCGTAGCTGCACCACGAGACGAGGGACTTTTTGATTCCACCTGTTTGACCGACCATGGCTCTCCGTCGATCTCGACCACCTGCCCTTTTTTTAATTCGCTGGCTTTTGGCATGACTTTTCTTTTTTGTTAATGCTGAGAAGATGAGCCCGGCATAATAATTCATGCGGCTACTCTATGCAGCACATCTTAGCGGAGCTGCAAACCACAGCAGTGGCCCGCGAGCTACACACAGAAAGGTAAAAGCTGAGAATTTACAGCAAAGTCGGCACCCGAAAATGCACTTTGACTGTTACCTTAGCCGAATGTTTATCGGCACCAGATATCAATAGAAGGAGTTAACAACAGCGCAGGCGACCTGCGATCGGCGTTACTGGCAATCCTGCGAATCGCTGATTGAGTGGTAATCGGAACTCGTGATGTGGCCCACCAGCGTGAACGAAAAAATATCCACTGTCGGGCGCCATTTTACGATTGCGGAACGCACACCGGTCGTAATCAATGCTGACTTTCGAATGTTCTCCGGCGGCAGCGAGTTACTGACAATTCGGCGCTTTACGTAAGAACGTAACCACTGTGGTGCAAGACCGTTGTGAAGGAAGTCCATAAACAATGCCTGCAGTACTTCCTCTTCAGCCGGATATCCATGTCCATCGTAGAATGCCAATGAGAAAAGTTCATACTCAGTGGTGTTGTAACGACTGGCCAGTAAATTTATTTCCTCGCAATCCCGACTGATTTCGTTGTCAATCAAAGGTCTGTTCTCTCATCCGCCGCCATGGTGCTTGCTGTGTCAGCAAGGAGCATGCACATCACATACGCTCATTCAGCTATGACGGCATTTGTCACCAGAGCTTGATTGAGTCGGTCAACCCTTTGCCACTTCGATCACAGTTGTACTGGAAGGTTCAAACCGCAAATATGCATTGAGACGCAGTTGCAACGATTACTCTCCTGCGAACCTGTCCGTGGATAAATGCGCTAACGTGCGCAGGTGAATAGCACGACAGCGGACCGTTGTCAGAGCAGATGCTGCGGACGTTACAGTCGATCGGCGAACACAAAAAACTGCCCGGCGCTCCAGACTCCGTAGCTGCCACGGTGCTCGACCAGCAGATCTGCCAGTTGGTAGTAAACGGTACGAGAAATCAACGCCGGTAAATTGTCACGCACGATTATGTGCGGCAGTTGCTCGCTGTCATCGTCGAGCCAAATTGGATGATGCTGATCAGCTACTGTTTGGTTACCGCAATTGTCGGTAAAGCGCAGTACCTGCGAGCCACCCTCGTCCGCCACATCCAAAAGCAGCGCAACAAAGGGAGCAAGCTCCACCGTAATGTGTAGTTTTTCTGCCGGTGTAACCAGAAAATACTGATCACCCTCTCGCCGCAGCACTGATGAAAACAGCGCTACCATGCGCGGTCGATCCACCACAGATCCATTGTAATGCCACGCACCCGAGCGATCGATGCGCATATCGATGGGGCGCTCGCAGGTCGGCTGCCACTTCTCGACAGGCGGCAACGCTCTGGTTGAAAATTGCTCTACAAGGGATTCGAGGCTCACTCAAACATGTCCGGTGCACCGGGTTCGCCGGTGGTGTGTAATATCGATAATGATCTTTGGCCTGTCGGGAACGCTGCTACGCAATCACTTACGAGCAGAAACTGCGAACAGATTGTTCTCGAGCGGCAATCAATGTTCAAATACCCGTAATCAAATGCCACATGTCAATTTCGCCTGCCGTCGACCACGTGTCGACATGCATGCCAGACGAATTTAAAACCTGACGTGTGGGCAGCCTGACCGACATGCTCCGCTCCCGACCAACTGATTCAGCGAGGAATTACCTTGGATTACCAACTTATTGATTTTGACGTACGCAATCACGTCGCGCACATTACCATCAATCGAGAAAAATCATTTAATGCACTGAATCTACAGGCGATGCAGGAGCTTTTTCACATTGCCAACCGCTGCGGCAGTGACAAAGGCATACGAGCTGCCATTCTCACCGGAAGTGGTACGAAAGCATTTTGTGCGGGCGGTGATGTGGCCGCTTTCGCCGACGACCCAGACCAGGTGCAGGTACTGCTGAAAGAAATGACGGCCTACCTGCACATGGCAGTCTCTCGATTTTCCAGAATGAACGCGCCGCTGATTGCCAGGGTGAATGGTGTGGCTGCCGGTGCCGGTCTCAGCATGTCGGCCTGTTGCGACCTGGCGATATCAGCCGAAAGCGCCAAATTCACAAGCGCCTATACCGCCATTGGATTATCGCCGGATGGCAGCTCCACCTGGTTTTTAACCCGACTCATCGGCAATCGTCGTGCAATGGAAATGTTCTTAACAAACAGGACACTCAATGCCGCTGAGGCCCTGGAATGGGGATTAGTCAATCAAGTGGTTGTAGATGACATGCTGGATGACACCGTCAACTCGCTGGCCGAGAAACTGGCCAAAGGCCCCACACTGGCGCATGGTGGAATCAAAAAGCTGGTGCAGATGTCCCTAAACGACACACTCGAATCGCAAATGGAGCGCGAGACTCGCAGCATTGTTGACCTCAGCACTACAGCTGATGGAATCGAAGGTGTCAGGGCATTTGTTGACAAGCGCAAAGCCGATTTTACAGGGAGTTAATTCGGTTATGTGGACCACCTAGCGTTGATTGCGTCCGCGAAGCTGCGCGACAGCGCATCGCCCAACGAGCGTAACCTCCTAACGCTTGTACAGTCGATTCAAATCGACTATCAAATCATCCAGTTCATCAGACTGGTCATCGCTGAATTCCGGACGTATCGGTTGTTGCGAAAAGCGTTTAGCTGCGGCAGCTTCGTCCGGTTGATCAGTGTCAACGGTGACGGTATCGCCCAGCATTCGCTCCCGAGCCGCCTGAAATCGATCGAGGTAATGTGCCTCAACCTCGGACTCAACCACACCGGTTTCACCTGGCTGAAACGGCAGCTCTTCGGTGAGACTCTGTTGCTCAACAAGGCTGACACCTGCATCCACCAGCATGATCGCTCCGGCGGCCACGTCTGCGCGGATTTCACCGATCAGCACGGGTGACAGAGCCCCAATTTGCTCAAGCGTGTCCAAAGATGCCAGAAACGGCATCTCCGCTACCAGCGCTTCAACATACGCGCTGGCAGAATCAGCATCGGTCTCATCAGCTGCCACCGACTCAACGCCATGCGCTGAAGAAATTTCACTCAGATATCTGATGATTCGTCGCACGGCAGTCGCCGCTTCCTGATGCCCTTCAAACGTCACCAGCTTGCGATTGTTCGCACCAATGACAGATGACAGCCGGAACGACTCAATTCCGCTTCCTGCCAGTAATGCCGCTCCTCTGTAAACCCTGTTTGCCCCATCGATCACCTTCGCAATTCGATCAGGATCTCCTGCAGATTCAAATTTCCCGCTACCCTCAACGTCAGTCAAATCAGCAAGTTCGAGCACAAAACGACACGCTGCATCTGAATGAGCGGACAGATCATCTGTTACATGGGCGCCCGATCCACTAATCAATGATAGTAATCGAGGCAGGTGGCTGTTGGCGAACATCAGCCGACTGTACAAAGACACCAGCTCGCCAAGCCTGCTGGTAACAGGCGCAGTTGTCGTCGTCAGATCGTCCCAGTAATCCGCCGTGCCGAGTTCAAGCAAGTGAAAATGCTCAGCCACATGGCAATCGTCTGCGGTGAAACGCTCTGCGTGCTCTCGATAGTCATTACCCGCTCGCAGCAGCATTGCCTCGGCCAACGTTCGCTTTGTGTCATCTGCCGAGCTATCTGCCGATGTAAGCTGCACACGACAATTCTTGACGGCCGCCATCAAACCACTGGTATCTATCGCCAGTGCAAGCCGTTGTGCTGAGTTATAGAACTGGTAAATATCCAAGCTAAGATAACTATTATCGGTTGATTGATTTACGAGCACTCAATTGGCCCGTTATCCGGCAGAGATCAAGAACAGGTGACGACATGTATGCCTTCCTGAAGCCAATGTCGTTATCGCGAGCACGGCGAGCATTACTAATGACCACCACGAACTGCGGTCACCATGCCTTCTGGTCATCTCGCAACAGCATACATGACACTTTCGTGCCACGCGCAATCCGAGAAATCGAATTTGCAAGCTTTTAGGCCAGACACAACTTCTAATCAGCCTGATCTAATGCTGGCAACGAAGGGCTTGTCTTTCAAGACTGTCGCCGCTTGAGCGGGAAGCTTCTTTTCGCTGCGTGACTGGCAAGCGGATGCACTGGCTCGAAAACACCAAAGCCGGACGGAGTCACGTAGGTGGGAATCGCATGGGAATAAGGAGAGAAAACTGAATTGGTCGGGGCGAGAGGATTCGAACCTCCGACCCCCACAACCCCATTGTGGTGCGCTACCAGGCTGCGCCACGCCCCGACAACTCAGTTACTTGCTAGTGCCGCTCTGAGGTCAACGACAAGCGGAGAAGCATATCATGCTTTGAGGATTTTTAGCACATCTTCGAGTTCCTGGCGCAATTGCCGAACAACTTGCTGCGCCTGGCCGCTGTCTTCCTTGCCTGACTCTCCCGATAGTTGCTGCCGAGCACCACCTATCGTGTAGCCCTGCTGATACAGAAGGTCTCGAATGGTGCGAATAAGCATCACATCATGCCGTTGGTAGTAGCGACGATTACCGCGCCGCTTGACCGGCTTAAGATCAGGAAATTCCTGCTCCCAGTAGCGCAGGACATGGGGCTTGACGTCGCACAAGTCGCTGACTTCACCAATGGTGAAGTAGCGCTTGTTGGGTATCGACGGCAACTCGCTATTATTGCTGGTTTCCAGCATAGGCCTCAACTCGAGCTTTTAGTTTTTGTCCCGGGCGAAATGTCACCACCCGACGAGCGGAAATAGGAATTTCCTCGCCAGTTTTTGGATTGCGTCCGGGACGCTCATTTTTGCTGCGAAGAATAAAATTACCGAAGCCGGAAAGTTTGACGTCTTCGCCATTTTCAAGCGCAACGCGTACCTCTTCGAAGAACTGTTCGACGAATTCCTTGGCTTCCCGCTTGTTTAGCCCGAGTTCATCAAACAGCATCTCTGCCATCGATGCCTTGGTTAGTGCCATTTATCAGGTCCTGAGTGTCGCGCGCAGATCACTGGTTAATCCGTTAAGGATTTGTGACACCGCGGAATCAATTTCAATGTCGTCAAGGGTGCGTGAAAAGTCTTGTAGAATCAACCCTAAAGCAACGCTTTTTGAACCATCGGTAATGCCTGAACCTGTATAAACGGACACAATACGTACAGTTTGCAATGACTCTGGTGCATGCTTTTCAACACACGCTCGGATCATCGCGTAGCTAACTGTCTGATCCAGTATGACTGACAAGTCCCGCCTTACAGATGGAAATTTCGAAATATCGGTAAACGCGGGAATTTTTCTTTGCTCCAGCTGTTCCATATCAATCTCGAACATTATTGGAAGTTGCGACAAATCCAGCGTTTTCTGTAGCTTCGGGTGCATCGTACCCAGCCACCCTACCGCTACGTCGTCTGCCATTATCCTCGCACACATGCCCGGATGCAGCGCTGGATGATTACCAGACTCAAAGCGAAACTCACTGCCATTTGCCAAATTCAATACCGCTTCTACGTCTGCTTTTGCATCGTAGAAATCTGCCGAATCAGCAGACGCGCTCCAATGTTCTGGATTGCGCAGGCCTGCAACCAACCCTGCCAATACCGGTTTTTGAATTAAATCATCACCTTGCATTACAAACTTCAGGCCACACTCAAACAGACGAATGTCACTCTGTCGTCGATTCAGATTACTTTGCATGGTCTCGCACAAGCCGACCCACAGCGTATTACGCATAACGCCCATGTCGCTGGCAATGGGATTCGCCAATGCCAGTGCATCACTCTGTGGATCAAAGTGAATTTGTTTGTCACCATCAACAAAGCTGTAGCACACGGCCTCCTGATAGCCACGATCAACCAGCAGCTGCTGTATTCGGTAACGTGGCATATCGGATTCAGAAGTGGAATCAATTGACGGAGTAAAAAACGGGTTGGTGCGAGGCATTTGATCGTAACCGTGCACCCGCGCTATCTCCTCGATCAAATCCTCCTCGATCGAGATGTCATAACGCCAGGTTGGACTGGAAGCTATCCACCCGTCATCAACCGCACGCGTTTCGATGCCCAGACACTCGAGGATAGCGACAACGCGCTGATCATCGACAGTGGTGCCCAGAAAATCGGACAAACGCTTGCGACGCAACAGTACCTCGGGGAAGGATCGGTCAAGGGAATCATTGCGCACTTCAAACGCTGGCCCTGCCTGACCGCCCACGATACTGGTGAGCAGGAAAGCCGCACGCTCCAAAGCACGGTGTTGCAGGTCACTGTCAACCCCACGCTCAAATCGTTGAGCCGAGTCTGTGAAGGCATTATAGCGACGTGGCTTACCGGCGATACCCAACGGAGTGAACAGCGCTGCTTCGAGCAGTACATTGGTAGTGTGCTCCGTTACTCCGGTCTCGTTACCTCCCATGATGCCGGCGATAGCTACCGCCTTGTTTTGATCAGCGATAACCGTGGTGTCTTCTTCCAGTGTGACTTCCCGATCATCCAGCAACGTGAGCTTCTCGCCCGAGCGGGCCAGTCGCACGTGTATGCCCTGTTCCAGCTTGTCCATATCAAAGGCATGCATGGGCTGGCCGAGTTCCATCATCACAAAGTTGGTCACATCGACTGATGGTGAAATTGAGCGCAAACCACAGCGCCGGAGTTTTTCTACCATCCACAACGGAGATTTCGCGCTTGCATCTATGCCGCGAATAATTTTGCCTGCATAGCTGGCGCAGCAGGAATTCTGATCTATCGCCACATTGAACGTATCATCCAGTTGCTGAGGCACAGCATCGAATTCCGGCTCTCGCATCGGCACGTTGTTGCGAGCGCTGACTTCTCGCGCTACCCCGCGAATACTCAGGCAATCACCTCTATTTGGCGTCAGATCAATATCGATCACATGATCATCCAGCGCAAGGTAGTCCACCAGCGCCATACCCAATGGTGCATCTGCGGGCAACTCGTGCAAGCCGTCCGCCTCTTCAGACAGTTTCAGCTCGGCAGCAGAACACAGCATGCCGTCAGACTTTACCCCGCGCAGCTTGCTGCTTTTTATCTTGAATCCACCTGGCAACACGGCACCGACGCGGGCAAACGGTATGCAGATACCAGCACGCGCGTTAGGCGCTCCACACACCACATTATGGACAGTGTCGTTACCGTCATTGACCTGACATACACGCAGACGGTCTGCATCCGGATGCTGCTCGACTGACTCGATTTTCCCTACCACCACGTCGCTGAAATCACCGCCGGCTGGCGCATAGTCATCGACTTCAAGACCCAGCATGGTCAGTTGTTCGGCCAGTTCCGCGGAACTGATTTCCGGGTCGACCCATTCCCGCACCCACGACTCACTGAATTTCATTTCTGTGTTCTTCGATTAATGTCTTAATTGGCCCGTCGGCATCACATCTGGCCGATCAACAGGTCATAACAGCAGCAATTGCCAAATCGCTAGTTAAATTGACTCAAAAAGCGCAGATCGTTCTCGAAAAACATACGCAGATCTTCAACGCCATAGCGCAGCATGGCGAGTCTTTCCACGCCCATTCCAAACGCATACCCGCTGAACTCCTGATGATCAATTCCAACACTTCTGAACACCTCCGGATGGACCATACCGGCCCCCAGAACTTCCAGCCATTTGCCACCACCTATGCGAATGTCGACTTCTGTGGAAGGCTCTGTGAACGGGAAGTACGAAGGGCGAAAGCGTATTTCTACGTCATCCTGGTCAAAGAAGCGCTGCAGGAACATTTCCAGGTGCCCCATCAGGTCTGAAAACGCAATATCACGATCTACCAGCAACCCCTCCACCTGATGAAACATCGGTGTATGGGTCATATCGGAGTCACAGCGATACACCCTGCCCGGCGCTATTATTCGCACTGGCGGCGCATTGTGCTCCATATAACGCACCTGAACTGACGAGGTATGTGTTCTTAGCAGCTTGCCGGCATCAAAGTAAAACGTATCGTGCATTGCTCTGGCCGGATGGTGTGCCGGAATATTCAGAGCCTCAAAGTTGTAGTAGTCGTTTTCTACCTCCGGGCCTTCGGTCACGGTGAACCCCAGATCGCTAAGCAGCGAATTGATGCGCACGATGGTGCGCGTTACCGGGTGCAGTCCACCGGTATGTTTGCCACGCCCCGGTAAAGTGACATCAATTGCCTCGCTTTGCAGCCTCTGATCGAGTGCCTGCGCTTCCAGACTCTGACGACGTTGTTCGATCTGCTGCTGCAACTGCCGCTTGCCTTCGTTAATTTTTTGCCCGGCAGCCTTTTTTTCCTCGACCGGCAATTTGCCGAGACTTTTCAACTGTTGAGTCAGCTCGCCTTTCTTACCCAGAAATTCCACACGGACCGCATCAAGCGCTTTAAGATCCGGTGAAGTCTGGATTGACTCTGTCGCTCGAACAATTAATTTATCTAGTTGCATCTCGTTTTGCATATCATTTGTCGCTGCTTTAGCTGTCCCTTTTTACCCTGCTTGATTCGCAGGCCGCTGTCCTTCAGAGGCCTTTCGATGTCGATTTCAGGAGGTGAGAGGATTTGGCTCTTCGTTTCAACCCTGCAAAAACGAAAACGGGAAAAGACACATTGTGTCTTTCCCCGTCGGCTGAGCTTAATCCGATCAGCAACCGATGCTGATCATCAGCAATTGATGCCTAAGCGGCAACCTGCTGTTGCAGTCCCGCTTTGGCCTTTTCGGCCAACTGGCTGAATGCAGCCGAGTCATGCACAGCAATATCTGCGAGAACTTTGCGATCGATTTCTATACCAGCCTTGTTTAGACCGTCCATAAATCGACTGTACGACATGTCGCACTGACGTGCGGCAGCGTTTATACGCGCGATCCAGAGTGACCGGAATTGACGTTTTCGCTGACGACGATCGCGATAGGCATATTGACCGGCCTTGGTAACGGCCTGCACCGCCACGCGATAGACCTTGCTCCGCGCACCGCGATAGCCTTTGGCTTTTTTGAGGACTTTCTTGTGTCTGGCATGCGCCTGCACACCACGTTTTACTCTTGGCATCCCTTTCCCCTAGCTGTAAGGCAACATCTGCACAATAAGCGGTTTATCCGCCTCATGTACCATGGACTTGTTGCGCAATTGACGCTTACGCTTGGAGTTTTTCTTCGTCAGGATGTGACGCAGATGGCTCTGCTTTCTCTTAAAGCCGCCGCCGCCCGTGCGCTTAAAACGCTTGGCTGCGCCGCTGTTACTTTTCATCTTTGGCACGTTGAACTCCCGTTCATTTATAATTAATTGATGCCCGGCCGAGTCGGAGTATGTACTACAGCTCGGGCCCGTAATGGATGCCCGACAGCGACTGTTCGAGAGCTTCGAGAAGCACCCGACAATCGAGTCTTTGCTTTTTCAGACCTTTGATTTTCAGGTCTTTTTGGGCGCGAGAACCATCACCATTTGTCTGCCTTCGAGTTTTGGAAATTGTTCGACAATTGCCAACTCACTAAGGTCTTTTTCCACACGTTGCAGCAGTTTCAGACCGAGATCGCGATGTGCCATCTCTCTGCCCCTGAAGCGCAGCGTGATCTTTGTCTTGTCCCCGTTTTCCAGGAACTTGACCAGATTGCGTAGTTTAACCTGATAGTCCGCATCTTCGGTACCCGGTCTAAACTTTATTTCTTTTAACTGGACTTGCTTTTGTTTCTTTTTCGCGCTGTGTTGCTTCTTGTTCAGCTCGAATTTGAATCGCCCGTAGTCCATAATTTTACAAACGGGGGGCGCGACATTGGGAGAAATTTCAACCAGGTCAAGCCCGGCCTCCTCCGCCGTCTTGATAGCATCAGCGATGTCGACAACGCCAACCTGTTCTCCGTCCTGCCTTATCAGCCTGACTTGCGGAACCTCAATTTCGTGATTCCGCCTATTTGCTTTGGGTGCAGCTATGGATTAACCCTCCAGGGTTTCGCGACCGCGACTCGCGAGTTCAAGTTTAAGCCCCGAAATCAGTGATTCGAGGTCCATGGGTCCCAGTTCGGTGGCATCGCGTGTGCGCACTGGTATTTTTCCGGATTCGATTTCCTTGTCGCCAACGACAAGCATATATGGGACCCGCAACAGAGTTGCCTCACGGATTTTAAGTCCAATCTTCTCATTTCTCAAGTCGGTTTCGACTCTGAACCCTTGATCTGACAGGGTTTTTCTCAGTTTTTCGCTAAATTCACGCTGTCTATCGGTAATATTCAGGATTTTTACCTGAATTGGCGATAACCACAATGGCATTTTTCCCTCGTGGTTTTCTACCAAAATACCAATAAATCGTTCAAACGAGCCGAGAATTGCCCGGTGTAGCATGACCGGTACCTTGCGCTCTCCGCCGGCATCGACGTACTCGGCATCGAGCCGCCCCGGCATCGAAAAATCAACCTGTACGGTGCCACACTGCCACACCCGGCCAATGCAGTCTTTCAGCGAAAACTCTACCTTCGGCCCATAAAACGCGCCCTCGCCCGGCAACTCCTTCCAATCGAGATTTTTCGCATCCAGCGCATCGGCGAGCGCCTTTTCCGATCGATCCCAGTCTGCGTCGCTGCCAACGCGCTGTGCAGGACGGGTAGACAATCGATAGATAATTTCCGTAAAGCCGAAATCCTCGTACACCGAGTGCAGAAAATCGATAAAAGTCGCGCATTCTTGCTGGATTTGATCTTCAGTACAAAAGATATGGCCGTCATCCTGCACAAATCCGCGCACGCGCATGATGCCATGTAGCGCACCGGATAGCTCGTTGCGATGACAGGAACCAAACTCTGCCAGTCGCAGCGGTAACTCACGATAGCTGCGCAAGCCCTGATTAAACACTTGCACATGGCACGGACAGTTCATCGGCTTCAAGGCAAACTTGCGATCATCCGTTTCCACGGAAAACATGTCGTCACCGAACTTGTCAGCGTGGCCGGATCGCTCCCACAAAGACATATCCACGACCTGCGGGGTACGAATTTCACTATAGCCCTGCTCGCGCTGTCGATCACGCATGTACTGCTCGATTACCTGGTAGATAGTCCAGCCGGCGGGATGCCAAAACACCATGCCGGGTGCTTCTTCCTGCAGATGAAACAGGTCAAGCTGTTTACCGATTTTGCGATGATCGCGCTTTTCCGCTTCCTCAAGTCGATGCAGATAACCCTTGAGATCCTTTTTGTTAGCCCAGGCAGTGCCGTAAATCCGCTGTAACATGGCATTGCTGGAATCACCACGCCAGTAGGCACCGGCCACCTTCATCAATTTGAAGTGACCGAGATGACCGGTATCCGGCACATGTGGCCCGCGACAAAGGTCGGTAAAATCCCCCTGCTCGTAGAGCGACAGCACTTCGTCCGCAGGGATATCCTGGATAATCTCGGCCTTGTAAGACTCGGACAATCCATTAAAAAACTCTACTGCCTTGTCACGACCAATTTCGCTTCGCTGAATCGGAATCTTCTGCTTTGCCAGCTCGGACATGCGTTTCTCGATTTTCTCGAGGTCTTCAGGTGTGAAGGGACGCTGATAGGAAAAGTCGTAATAGAAGCCATCTTCAATAACTGGCCCAATGGTGACCTGTGCATCCGGGAACAACTGCTTGACCGCCTGTGCCATCAAATGCGCAGTTGAATGCCTTAACAGATGCAAGCCTTCATCATCGCGCGAGGTGACGATCGATAACTCAGCGTCATCGGACAGCACGGTGTCTGCATCAACCAACTCGCCATTGACCCGTCCGGCAAGTGTGGCCTTCGCCAGACCTGCACCAATGTCGCTGGCGACATCCATGACGGAAACGGGGTGATCAAAGTGTCGTTGGCTGCCGTCGGGCAGTGTAATGGAGGGCATAATCTATCCGTCAGTGGTGACCCATACGAGAGGCCACGTGTGTGTTTAACAGTCTATAGAGTTAGTGTATAGCGCAACTGCCTGAAAGCTGCAGGTATTCCTGCTCAACGAGTGAGTTTCACCATGTCAATCTCACCATACAATCCTTCGCTCTCGCACTTCACTTTTTTACGTCGCTTTTGCAATTCAACTCAGCGCCACTCGCTGGTGAGCCAGCAACACAACGTGGCCATTGGCAGACACCCATGACGCACCCTGCACCCGTCAAATCAGTCGACATGTCGAGCCGAAAAATCGAGCCAAAAAAAAACAGAGAGAAGACGTGAGATTAACGTGAGCAAGAGGAATTGGTAGGCGCGATTGGATTCGAACCAACGACCCCCACCATGTCAAGGTGGTGCTCTAACCAACTGAGCTACGCGCCTGCCGAACCCCTAGTGTAAGCGATGGCTGTCGCTATCGCAATTAAATATGGCCGCGACAGCATTGCTCTCTTTTTAGCTGATCGCTTTATGATGTAATAGACGTTTTACACACCACGTACAATATGAATGTCGATCCCTTAATGGCGGTTTCTCCGATAGACGGACGCTATGCCAGTAAAACAGAATCCCTGCGCGAACCGTTTAGCGAATATGGCCTCATTCGCTACCGCACCATCGTCGAACTGCGCTGGCTGCAGGCGTTGGCCCGGCACCCGCAAATCGCGGAAGTGGCATTGTCCAGCGATGCCCACAGTGTAATCGACAACCTGATTTCCGGCTTCTCTCTGGCGGACGCACAACGGGTAAAGGAGATCGAAAGAGCAACCAATCATGATGTCAAAGCGGTTGAGTACTTTTTGCAGGAAAAGTTTGCCGACCATGCCGAGCTAAACAACGCCAGTGGTTTCTTGCATTTCGCCTGTACCTCCGAAGATATCAACAATCTGTGCCATGCACTCGCTCTGCGAGATGGTGCAGGACAGCTGGTGTTACCCCTGGTGGAAAGCATTCAGCAAACACTCCATGCACTTGCTATGGAGTACGCAGACAAGCCCATGCTCAGTCGTACTCATGGACAAACCGCATCACCGACTACCATGGGTAAGGAGATCGCCAATGTCGCCGCACGCCTGCACCGACAACTGGTGATCGTGCGAGGCATACCATTACTCGGCAAGCTCAATGGCGCGGTTGGCAACTTTAACGCACACTATGTCGCGTACCCGGAAGTCGACTGGCAAGCGCTCGGCAAAGCGTTTGTCGAGTCTCTGGGTCTGGGTTACAACGAGTACACAACACAAATCGAGCCGCATGACTATATGGCCGAGTTGTTTGATTCGTTCGCACGTATCAATACTATCTGTACCGATTTTGCTCGCGATATCTGGAGCTATATCTCCATTGGTTACTTCAAACAAAAAGTCGTCGCCGGCGAAGTGGGCTCATCGACCATGCCACACAAAGTCAATCCAATTGATTTCGAAAATGCAGAAGGCAACTTCGGTATTGCCAACGCACTGTTCGGTCACTTCAGTGCCAAACTGCCAATTTCCCGCTGGCAACGAGACCTGACAGACTCCACGGTTTTGCGTAACACCGGTGTCGCCTTTGCACATTCAGTTATTGGCTATGAGTCACTGTTGAAGGGCATTGGCAAGCTACAACTCGACGAATTGCAGCTGGCCGCAGATCTCAATCAGTCGTGGGAGGTACTGGCGGAACCTGTACAGACAGTGATGCGCCGCTACGGCATTGACAATCCCTATGAGAAGCTCAAAACACTGACACGTGGCAGCGCCATAACCGCGGACAACCTGCAAGACTTTATCAACACACTCGACCTGCCCGATGACGCCGTTGCCGAACTGCGCAAATTAACGCCCGAAACCTATACCGGCGTCGCTGCCGAGCTGGCCACCAAACTGCCCGCTGACACGGTTCATAGCAAGTGAGCACATTGACAATAAACTGGCCAGACTCGATCGATGAGCACACCTTTCTGCAACAGTACTGGCAACAAAAACCATTACTTATTCCGCAGGCATTCCCTCTGTTTGACAACCCGCTCGATGCAAACGAGCTCGCAGGGCTGGCTTGCGACCCGGATGCCAACTCAAGATTTATGCAGCGTGTTCAGGGCGATGAATGGCGTATGTGCGGTGGACCGTTAAGCGATGATTTTTTCGACGACGTCACTGGCCACGAATGGTCGCTGCTGGTCTCTGACGTCGAGAAACTGCTACCTGATTTTCGAGCCTACCTGCAACCCTTTCGTTTCCTGCCGGACTGGCGTATCGACGATTTAATGATTAGCTACGCACCCGTGGGCGGTTCTGTTGGCGCGCACGTAGATCAATATGATGTATTTCTTCTACAGGCAGACGGTATTCGTGAATGGCAAATCGAGAACACCCCAAGAGTGGGACACCAGCCTTCGGTCAGTTCAAGTATATCGCTGTTAGCCGACTTCGAAGCAGACGACACTATGCGTCTGACTGCAGGAGACATGTTGTATTTGCCGCCGGGCTATGCGCACCACGGTATAGCAGTTGAGGAATCCTGCATGACCTGGTCAATAGGGTTCAGAGCGCCATCTGCTGAGGAGATGCTTCCATCTATATTACGATACCTTTGCAACAGCGCCGATGATTCTATGACTGCCCGCTTTGCAGATGTCGGAAGAACTGCCACCGAGCAGCCAGGACATATCGACACACAGGACATCCGCGAATTACGCGACATGGTACGAGAAGCCCTGACGGTGGATGACACTCAACTCGATCTGTGCATTGGTCGCTTCCTGACAGAATCTATAGACGAAGAGCTCGAAGCACGGCCAGCGCCGGCAGAGTGGAATGAGGTAAGCGCACAACTCAATAGCGGGGGCATACTTGTTTGTAACTCCCACATTAAATTTGCCACCATTGCAGATGAACAGACCGACGATGCCATCGACTTGAAACAACCAACAACATCGACGGTAAAACAAACGACAGTAAAACTACTGGTAAATGGTGAGGCACACGATTGCTCCGAACATCTTGGCGCATGCCTGAGTAACAATCGACAATGCCGAGAGTCAGATATTCAAACCGGACAAGACAAAGCGATGATAGTTGAACTGTTTAACAAACAATACCTGTGCATAGAAGACTATAACGATCACTAATCCGAATTATTCAGGTCTAGCATGCGTAGTGACCATCCTCCAAACCGGAGCGTCGGTTTTACAGGGCTACAATTTAGCGCGTAACAAAGTCTCGTTTTCGATCAATTTGACACTTACCAGAAACTGAATCCTTGTAAGCGTCAGGAGTAAGGCATGGCAAGGTTGCATAGATATAATCTCGCTTTAATCAGGGACACCGGCATTGCAACACTCATCGCATTAGGGGTCGGTTCAAACCTGGCTGCAGATTCAGACAAGGCTACAGTGACAGCAGAGCCACTGCTATCAACCAGCAAGCTGGCGGAACTTTCCATCTCCATTTGCCATGCAGGGGAGCTAACCACCGAGTTTCTGGAATCGGTCCGCGAGCCCGACATGGGAAATGTGACTGTAGGTACCGAGCCGATCCGCTTTCGGCAAGCTGACATTGGCAAGACTGTTACGGTTACAACAACAAATACCGATCAACGTTTACTCGAAGTACAGTTTCTTCAGCCACCCGGTCGGCCAGCGCAAACTAACGTAACCAGTTATCTCCCAAATACACGATCAAACAAAGAAGCCGACCTACTACCGGATACCAGACTGTCACTGACAGAAACCTGCGAAATCAGAACCGCCCACACACTGGTATATGATCACTCGCAGACACCATTGTACGTAACAGCACTGGATGCGAGCCTGAACCCTGCAGAGGAAAGGCAGTGGCTCAACCCGAAGTTACCTGAACTTTCATCAACATCAGCAGATGCCGTCAGGGTGGGACTTGTTGACTCCGGCGTAAATTACCTGCTGCCGGAAATCGCTAGCGGTTTGGCGACAGATACACAAGGCGACCTTATTGGTTACGATTTTTGGGACATGGACAGCAAGCCATTCGACGCTAATCCTGCGAGATCGCCGTTTTTTGTGCAACGACACGGCACGCGCACCGCATCAATTGTTTTACGAGAAGCACCCGGCGTCAAACTGGTACCCTACCGGTATCCTCGTAATGCTATGACGCGGATGTCAGACCTGATAGAACACGCCAGTGCACGCGATATAAAAGTGATTGGTATGCCACTTGGCAGCAACACCTATGCGGACTGGGTCAACTTCGAATCCACCGCCAGACAACACCCGCACATACTATTTATTGTATCTGCGGGTAACAACGGCAGAGACATCGACCAGAGAGCGGTTTATCCAGCGGCGATGGATTTGAAAAATATGCTGGTAGTCACGTCCGCAGATGACTTTGTACACCCTGCCGAGCGAACCAATTTCGGCCGCATCTCTGTAGACTATCTGGTGCCGGCCGAGCAGATTGACGCCATTGACTTCAGCGGCGACACGATCAAGGTGTCGGGCTCCAGCTATGCGGTTGCTCGTGTACTAGCACTGGCAGCACGGCTATTACAACAGGCCCCTGAACAGACAGTGACTGATCTGATGTCATCAATACGCGAGCTGTCAGTCCGCGCTGAAACATCACGATTTGTATCTATTGGCTATCTGGGTGATCCACTCGCATCTGCTGGTTTATCGCGGCTCGACATCTCCGCTGGAGATCAAGATCTGTTCAAGTCTGTGTCAGGTGCTGCGCCTGCCCTCACCCGGAGCCCCGCAAACACAGCAGCTACTTACTTCGCCATGCCATTGCAGCTTGTCAGGCTGGATCAACGCTGGAACTACACCGCGTTAAACAAGGCAATCGAAGCGGCAAATGAATTGTATAGCCAGTGCAATATTAAATTGGAAGTCGATAGTGTTGTTGAGGTTAACGGCCCCGACTATCTGATGGATCTGTCTTCAGGCCATGCTTTAACCTTGTCCAGAGCAATTGATCAGAGCGGTGCGATAACACAACCGCCCAATACTGTGACCCAGGTATTTTTGGCCAGAGACACCGCAATGCTGGAACAATACGATGCCAACGCCTACGGCCAGGGCAATACACGAAATCGACCATGGATGACGAACAGCCTGTGGCTTACTCACGGCATTATAGATACTGAAATAGCACTCGCGCACGAGTTGTTTCACATCGCCAGCAACAGTGGCGAGCACTCAACTTTAGCGGGTAATCTGATGCAAACCAGAACCCATCCGGACAACACCACACTCACCAAAGAGCAATGTGCCAATGCTGTTCAAACCGGACTGGCCATTGGCGTGTTAACACAACGCGGCTAATCAATTGATTAAAGTGCTCAGTGGTTACCCCGTTGACATGGCGAATTATCCGAACAAAATTCGCTTACGGCGTCTCCAATAGAAGATTCAAACAGCAACTGCAACAAGCTTCAAAGCGGATAGAGAGGATAAACAGGCGCACCCACCAATTTATCCGCACAGGTAAAATCGGGGAGAATACTTGTGAGTAAATACAATTCACTCAAGGTTGCAGTCGCAGGCTTTGGCTGGTGGGGCCAACACATGGCTCCAAGACTAAAAGGCAACAATCATTTTGAACTGGCAGGAGTTATAGAACCGGACAACGCACGAGCCAAAGAGATAACCGATGCCGGTTTTCACCGCTTTGAATCCATCGACCAGGCTCTGGAAGATAAATCGATAGAAGCCATTATACTGACCACACCGAATGTAATGCATGAAGCGCAAGTGGCTCAAATCGCAGGCTCAGGCCGTCACGTTTTTTGCGAGAAGCCGCTTGGTCTCACCGGTGACAGTGCAAAGCGCTCCGTAAAAGCCTGCGAAGATGCAGGCGTGGTACTGGGCATAGGGCATGAAAGACGGTTTGAGCCTGCACTGCAAAAAGTCAAACAAATGATCGACAGCGGCACACTGGGCACGATCATGCATGCAGAGTCGGCATTCAGTCACGACAAACTCATCAATGTACCCTCTGGTGACTGGAGAACCTTAAAGGAAACCGCCCCCGCAGCAGGCATGACCGGAATGGGTATACACCTGACCGATCTTTATATCTCCTATTTCGGTCCGGTAAAAACAGTACAGGCGCTTACCGCCAAAAGAATGCTGGACTGGGAAACCGGTGATGTCGTGACGGTGCAGCTGAAGTTTGAAGCAGGTATGACGGCAACACTCAGTGCAATACTCTACACACCACACTTTATCAGGCTGCATGTATTCGGTTCAGATGCAGCTGTAGAGGTACGCAATGACACCCATCCCGACACCCCCGGAGGTATCGCACAAATGGTGACTTCAAGAACCGATCAAAAACCGGTTATCGAAAATTTCGACTGGACAGATACCGTCGTTCACAACCTTGAAGCCTTCGCAGATGCAGTAGCAGGCAGATCGACCTATCCATACACTCACCGGGAGATGATCGACAATATTATTGTACTTGAAGCAATTGCCGAGTCAGCTGAAACCGGCAAGACCATTCACCTGAGCTAATTGACGGTACAGGGTACAGAGGACAGATTACAGAGGACGGGCGATGACGTAAAAGCTGTCGGAGTTTGATTGTTCTGTCTTCTGTTACCGGCAGAGGATGTCCGGTTAACTGCGTGATAGCGCATCGCCACCTGGGCGAATTATTCGAACTTACAATTCGTCGCCGAATACTACTGCCCAGTATGTTCCATAGTCCGTATCAACCCCTGTCACACAGGCGGCACCGACTTCGGTAAACAGCGGATTCATTATGTTGCGACAGTGTCCGGGGCTATCGAGCCACCCCTGATGCACCTCTTCGATCTCCAACTGACCAGCCGCTATGTTTTCACCTATAGCACGCCAGTTATAAGCAACACTGTCAGCTCGGTCAGACACACTGAGACCGTCAGATCCCTCGTGGCTAAAAAAGTTAAAGCGTGCCATATCCTGCACATGCGACAGAGCCGCCTGCTCAAGCAGTGGATTCCAGGTCACTTCACCTGTCGCCTCATGCGAGCTGTTACCACACATTCTGCTGGCAGAGCGGGCTGCCTTGATAACCGCAAGCATCGTCGCGCGAAATGCTTCACTGTTGCTGGTGGTGCAGGATAGAGTGGACGCGGCAGCAACCAATTGCTGCTCTGCAGCCAGAAGTGCGTTAACACCATCAGCAGGAACCTGAGCTTCACCATCGGTGCTGGTACCTTCACCTTCACCAGCTCCAGCCGATCTCTGATCAGCACTCGCAGGCGTAGCGGGTTGTGCGGCGCCTGTCGCTGGTGCGGGCACGTCGGTGGTACCTGAACATGCAGTCAAAAATACCGAGATTCCGAAAAAAAACGGCACTATTGAATTTTTAGCTACATGATCCTTCATCATTTGCTCCCCACCTTTTTAGTATTATTATTGTTGTTGTAAATCATGCAAATCGGTTAGCGCTTGATCCCGCTGGTATATCCATACGCACCGCAGTGGGCTCATTGCCCTCCTGGAAACACTAATTCAGAGCCAGGAAACTAATAGCCGGGCAATCCCGTGATGCAATGTAGCTAATCTGAGTTAGCGAGTCGAATTTTTGAAAGCAGCTGCCTGCGTTTCTCCTTGTCAGCTATTACAGAACTTGCATCAAATGCTTTCTGAATCACCTCGGTTGCCATTGTATAATTCTCTCTCGACTCATACTCCAATGCTATACCGTGATAGGCAGAAACCGAGGCAAACGGATCTATGATCTGATCAGCATGACTGATCGCCTCATCAAAGAGCCCCATGCTGGCTTCCGTCAGTGCGATATGCCTGAAGGCCAGATCTCTGGCCGCGCTGTTGGCAGGTAACTCGAGTGCAGCTTCGTTCGCTCGACCCAGTTGCTTGCGAGCCTCGCTGTCCTTGCCAGCGCGCATCAGGTAGTCAGACACCGCAGTAAGGCCGACCGTTTTATGTTCCGGTCTATTCAAACTGGCAGCAAGAATAGACACACTTAGATATGAATCAAGCGCATCATCATGTCGCCCGATCACATGCTCTGAGTAGGCATAGTCGGCCATTGCAACCACCCTCTCTGCCGGAGAGGCAATAGAGTAGGTGTTGCGCGACGCAGTTTCCAGCAACTTTGCAGCTTCGGTGCTATCGCCCATTCTTTCGTATGCTCTGGCAATACTTTGCTTACCCATCACTGCAAAAAGGTTATCTTTAGTGCGATTGCACAGTTCCATCGCCGCAACGATGTCGCCTGCATCGACGAGCCTGTCCACCAACTCTATGTACAGGCGCAAATCAATTTCCCGTCTGGACCACTTGTCAAAGTACTTGTCACCACTATGCCCTACGCGATTCTTCAGCAACTTCATAGAATCAACATCTGCCGGTATCGCCGCTCCCGCTCTGGGTACATTAGACTCATTGGTGGAGGATGCCGCACGGGAGGATCCTCCCAGAATATAACGCCGCAGATCTCCCAGGGTGTCTTGTCCGCTGCCTTCAGCCAAGGTCGTCAACAACTCTTCTGTGGAAAGCGTTTCAGGGTTAATCAACGTCGCTGAGCGCTCTATTGCCGCATTTAAGGACTCCTGCTCGATATCACGTTGCGGTTCCACCTGAGCTACCACCACCGGTGCTGGTTCGGGAACGGGTTTCAATACACCGGAAAAATGAACTCCGCTGCCAATTACCGCAACTACAGCGAGCGCTCCAGCTCCCGCCGTTACCCGGCGCAGCGAACGCTTTTTACCGATCTGCACGAACTCCTTGTATACCTGCTCCTCTTCTTCCTGGTCTTCTTCTAACTTTTCCTGTATGACCGCGACTTGTTCACGACTCTCACGTAACTGCTCCTCTTCGGTATTCCCCGGCAGTACCAGGCTGTCAACAACCGTCGAGTTTACGCTGTCAACAGCGCCGGAGGCCTCGCTATCGGCAACTGACGATTCTTTATCAGAAGACTCCTGCGACTCTGACTCCCCTGACTGCAGCGATTCAATTAGCTCTTCGGCAATACTCCTCGGCGCGGCGCTTTGCGCTACTGGTGTATCGGCAGTGTCTGCAGGGTCATCGGCCGGACCTGCGTTCGAATCTTGTGGTGCGAACTTATTCTGCTCAGCTTCCTGCTGCGTCTGCTCAGCTTCCTGCTGCTTCTGCTCGCTTTCTTTACCCTGCAGATCTGCCAGTGGCTCGGAACTATCAGTCAGCTGCTCCTGTTCATCTTTCGCCGTAGCTTCCTCACTGGCAGTTGCCGATACGGTTTCGCCCGAGGATGGACCTTCCGAGTCCGACCCTTCGCCTTGCAGCGATTCTATAAGCTGTTCGGCAATACTTTTGGGCATGGCGTCTGGCGATGCCGATGCATCAGCGGCAGAATTATCTGCAACCACCGACGAGTTGTCTTCAACGTTGGAATCCGAAGGTTCTGAGGACACAATCTCTGCTGCATCTGCAACAGACAAATTGTCTTTTTCGGATTCAGCACCGACACCCTGTTCGATCGAAGACGGTTCCTGCAATCCAGCCGGGCTGGCTGGTTCAACTGATTCGTTCGGTTGCCCGGTCAGTTCTTCAGCCTGTGTTTCAGCTTCTGTCTCAACCAATTCATCTGAAGAAATCGAGTGTGGTGTTATTTCAGCAGTTTTGCCCACCACACTTGCAGAATTGTCCGAGTCATCGGCAAGCGACAAACTCAGTTCATCGCCAGCATCAGCTGGTGACCTGTTGGCGAGCGCTTCGGGCACATCGGTCGCGCTTGCCTTAATGGGTACGATAGTATCGTCAGATGCCAGTGACAATCCGCCATCGTCGAGCTCAATATTGCCGCTTTTACGTGGTTTGGTTAGCGGTTTGTCGTTGTCATCGCTGATGGCAATGTCGGACAGGTCTGTTTCAACAGTCTGACTTTCTGAAGTCTCTTCTGCATCAAGCTGCGCTTCTGCCTCGGGAGTCTCACTGACAGACTTGCTATCTGCAGCGAGGTCATCAAGCGCGTCCTCAAATGCCAACTCGTCAGTGGTTGACTCTTGCGCCTCTGACGAATCTTTTTGCGCACCCAACGCCTCCAGCTCGTCGGCAAAATCAAAGCCGGCCTCTTCATCGTCCTCTGTGGGCTCGACCGCAGCCGCTTCAGCAGCTGGATGACCATCTTCCTCTACCGCGATATCAAGTGACTCAAGCACATCGTCATCGTTGTCAGTCGCATCTATAACATCACTGGCTACAACTTCGGCATCTGATTTTTCAGTTGATTCCTCGATATCAGCGGCCTGGCTCGCACCCGGATGCTCATATACTCCGGGAATGCTGCAATGTAAGCCCAGCGATTCGAGCTTGTCTTTGCCCTCGATCGCATCATCAAGACTGACTCCCGATTGCGCCGCGTAGGCGGGACCAGCGCCTGTTGCAGCCGTAATCAACGCATCGAATGCGTCAGCGGGTTGCTTGAATTCTTTTATCAGTCGCTCTGATAGTTCTTCGGCTGACAGTTCCGCTGCCATACCAACGACCATCAGATCTACGGTAGTGCCTGACATTTGACCTTTGCTCCACTCACCACGATTTGCCAATCGAATGACTTTGACTGGCATCTGCTTATTGTTGTCAACAAGCTAGCGGCGTGTCGCCGTGCAAATTAAATGATCAGGGAGTGAAAAGCGCCACCTAACGCCAAAGAAATGCCGGTAAGTCGGCAGTTTAGGTGTGTTTTTTTATGGAGCTTTGGTGTCGATAAAACCACAATAACAGTATCATCGTCACAGAATTATTGATTTCCCCTGCGTCGAGCATGGTCATCGCTGTGTCCATTGGTACAACGCTGGCCCGTATATCCTCACCCTCTTCGGCCAGTCCAAAATGTCCACCTGCATTGCTTAAATCACAGGGCGCCCAATACAGTGCTATTGTTTCAGCGCTGCCACCAGGGCTCGGGTAGTAGGTGGTCAGATAGTGAACTTCGTCAAGGTCGAGGCCGGCTTCTTCCATCGCCTCACGACGTACGACATCCTGCTCTGCCTCACCCTCCTCAACTATGCCTGCAATACATTCATGCAGCCAGGGCCCGCGTTCATTTTGCATCGCCCCTGCCCTGAATTGCTCGATAAGAAGCGTTGAGTCAGTATTGGCATCATAGGGGATAACCGCTGCGGCATGTCCGCGTTGCAGCACTTCCCTTTGGATGGACTCGCTCCATCCACCTGCAAACAGCTCGTGCTTTATGCGGTACACCACGAGGCGAAAGAAGCCACCAAAGCCTGTCTTTTCCTCAACCACTTTCCACTTCAGAGTCAAAACGTTTTACTCGCTTGTATGATCTGTTCAACAGCCGCCAGTTGCTCCGGTGTATCAACACCCATGCCTGGTGTCTCTTTCGCAACTGCCACATGAATGCGCTCGCCGTAGTACAGAGCGCGTAACTGCTCCAGCATCTCAAGATGTTCAATCGCTACCGGCTGCATGTCCGAGTAACGTCGCAGAAACCCGGCGCGATAGGCATACATACCGATATGCCGATAACCGAGCGTAGTTGCAGCACTGCCATCCCGATCAAACGGGATTGCAGAGCGACTAAAATAGAGCGCGAAGCCACGATGATCAAAAACCACTTTCACCGCGCTCGGGTCTGCAAATTCCTCAGCACTGTCAATTGCTGTCGCCAGCGTAGCGATCGATGCCTCGGGATTCGCTGCAAGGTTTTCACCGACCTGCCTGACTATCGCAACCGGAATCAATGGCTCGTCACCTTGAACATTGACCACAATTTCGCTATCCGCCCAATTCATTTGCTCGGCAACTTCTGACAGGCGATCCGTACCATTGATATGGTCAGTACGAGTCATCGCTACTGTCGCTCCATGTTGCAGACAGACATCTCTGATGCGCTCATCATCGGTCGCAACTATAACGCTTTGTGCACCACAGCCCAGGCACCGCTGCAGGACTCGCACAACCATCGGTACACCATCTATCAATGCCACGGGCTTACCCGGGAATCGGCTTGACGCATATCTGGCAGGTATCACGATATTAAATGTGAACTGCGTATCTGTATCGGTAGTCACAAACCAGCTTGCTCCGCTTTTGATTGCTTTTCCGGGGATTGCTTTTCCGGTGAGTGCTTTGCTGGCGGTTGCTGTACTGAACCGGTCAACCGGTCTATTACGGCATCTACAATGCCACTGTCCAGTTCAGCTGCAACATTGACAGTCCAGAAATTGCGCTGCGCCCAGGCCTCACATTTGACGCTGTCCTTTTCGGTCATCAGTACATCCAGTCCGTCGTTGAATACCAGATCAGATTCCTGAAAGGCGTGGTGATCCGCAAACGCATGTTCAACGATGTCCAGACCCGCCGCTCGCAGTTGCCGGAAAAACTTGTCAGGCCGACCAATGGCTGCAACTGCATGCACCTGAGCATCAGAAAAATCAGCCAGGCTTTTGCGTAACGATGGCGTTTGCAGATTCACGACACATTCCACTCGCAGCGTGTACGCCGCCTGAATCGGTGCAGTGTGCGAGCGATCTGACTGACTGTCGACACTTGAACCAGATGTTGAACCAAGCGTTGAATCAGAAACGGCTCCACAGTACGCATCAGTAGACTGTCCAAGCAGATTGGCAATCGTTTTGCGGACACCCTGGTTCACGTTTACCTTGTGTGCAGTGCCACTGTACACAATCAGATCAACCTCACGTAGCCGCGATGGTGGCTCACGCAGTGGTCCTGCCGGAAGACACCAACCGTTACCCAATCCGGCATCGATATCTATGACGCAAATTTCCAGTTGCCGGCCCAGTGCATAGTGCTGCAGTCCGTCGTCACTCACAATGACATTGCAGCTCTGGCCAGTGGTCAACAACTCAACTGCCGCCACACGTTTAGCACTAACGGCCACTGGCACACCGGTTCGACGACTCAGCATTAAAGCTTCATCTCCAACGTCGGTATAATCTGACGCTGCGGTAACCAGTGTCGGAGCTACTTCACTGCCGCCATATCCTCTGCTAACCACACCGGGGTGCCAGCCTCTTTGCTGAAGTTGTTCAACCAGGCTGATGACCAGCGGCGTTTTGCCTGCACCGCCAACACTAAGATTGCCGACAACAACTACCGGCACAGAGGCGTTGGTTGAATATAGTATTCCATAGCGAAAGCCAAGACGCCGCAACCACACAAGCCATCTGAACAACAATGAAAACGGATACAGCAATAGCGCGACCCCTCGGCGACTTTGCCAGTAACCCGGTGCACGCAACACCACTACATCACCTGCGGTTTGTGGCTGTCGCCTGTACTGGCATCGTTGTCATCTATACTTGCCTCGCCGTCATCTATACTTGCATCACTGCCATCTTCAATGACACTGCCGTCAGCCACGCTGACTGGAATATTACGGCCACTGTGTAGAAATGCATAGTAGCTGTCGTTATCTATTAGCTGAGCATGTGTACCGGTTTCGACCAGTCTGCCTTCATCCATGACATAGATTCTATCGGCATTTTCGATCGTACTCAGCCGGTGTGCTATCACAAGCGTTGTACGATCTTTCATAAGAACCGATAAACCGCTTTGTACTGCACGTTCCGATTCAGTGTCCAGTGCAGAGGTTGCCTCATCGAGTATCAGTAGAGGTGCATCTTTTAATATCGCACGCGCTATCGCCAGACGCTGCCGCTGCCCACCAGACAGCATAACGCCGTTCTCGCCGACCACCGTGTCATAGCCTTCGACCAGAGACTCGATAAAATCGTGAGCATGTGCCTTGCGGCAGGCTTCCACGACTCGCTCGCGAGACATGCCATGCATTTGTCCATAGGCAATGTTCGCGAGTACCGAATCGTTAAACAACACCACTTCCTGACCTACATAGGAGATATGTTCACGCAGACTTTGCAGTGAATAGTCGCGAATATCGTGGCCATTAATCAGTATGCTTCCATCGTTAATGTCATACAGTCGAGGCAACAGATTAGCGATGGTTGATTTACCACTACCAGACCCTCCAACCAGTGCTACTGTTTCGCCAACATCCGCACTGATGGTGACATCACGTAAAACGGGTTTGTCAGCGCGATAGGAAAAATTTACTCGCTGGAAGTGAAAGCCAATAGAATCACTCTTCAGCGTTTCAGTGCCTTTGTCCTTTTCAGACTCAGCGTCCAGAATTTCAAAAACACTTTCACCAGCGGCGATACCAGCCTGTATCTTTGCGTTTACCATTGTCAGTTGCTTCAGTGGTGCAAACAGCATCATCATCGCTGTGATAAACGACATAAACACACCCACGGAAATATATCCCACCAGCACACCGGAAGAAGACAGATACACTATTACCGCAAGTGCTATGGCGACTAAAAACTGAATGGTCGGCGAGCTGGCCGCCCTGGTGACTGTATGCTTGAGGTTTTGGGTTCTGTTGCGCTGATTCACCCGTTCGAACTGGTCCTGTTCATAGTCCTGTCCGCCAAAAACTTTTACCAGCCTCTGACCTTCGACCGCTTCTTCGATAACACTGGCGACATCTCCCATGGATTCCTGTATGCCACGGCTGATGCGTCGGAAACGACCACTGACAAGATAGATAATTGCCGCCACCAGCGGCATAAGGATTAAAAAACCGAGTGACAATTTCCAGCTGTGGTACACCATCAGGCATAACAAACCAACAATGGTTAATGTATCCCGAATCAGTATGGTCAGGCAATCGGTCGCCACCGTAGCGATGTTACGCACATTGAAGGTGACTCTGGAAATCAGATCTCCGGTCGAGGTGGTATCAAAACTTGCCGTCGGCATCTCAAGATACTTGTCGAACAACTGCCGTCTAATACGCGTGACCACGGACCAGCCTATGGATGCCATAAGGTATGTGGACACAAAGCCTGCTACACCACGACATAAAAAAACAAAGACAATCATGACGGGTACAAACAAGATGGAGCCTGAATCCCGTTCCACAAAGCTGCCATCAAGCATCGGCTGCATCAATGCTGCAAACCCGGTACTTGACGCGGCGTACACTATCATTGCGATAATCGCCAGCACCAACAACCGCGTGTGCGGTTTGACGTAGGTAAGTAGACGGCGGTAAACCGCAAAGGAGTCGGCGCGTGCCGTAGCAGACTTGCTCAAGGTTATTCCAGCTAACCGGCAGGGGTTGTTAATAGTGAGCCAGGATTCCTGTTCTGTTCAACCACAGATCCGGGAATGTACATACAGCGAGTGCTCGTTCCTCGCTTTAACCAGCTGCCCCACCGAACAAATTCAAAAATACAGAGCCTGACTTACAGCGTGTAGTCTGGTTCGTTCTGTTATGCAGTACGACGCCGCTCGGTTAACTCAGCAAGTACATGTTTACTTACCACGGGGTTACTGACCACGAGGGCTACTGACCACGAGCCGCGGCGAGCGAGAATTTTACCATACCCAATTGCCCTGCGGCGTCCATTGCCGTAATGACAGACTGGTGTGGAGCCATCGCATCAGCCCTGATGACGAGCGGTGTATCCTTTTTTCCACGAGCGAGTTTGTTGATCGCATTGCGCACAGTAACCATGCTGCTGTCGTTTAATTCCCGACCGTTGACAAAGTAGCCCCCGCGCGCGTTTATGACCAGTTCAATGGAGTGACTCTCTTCGGTCGGTGCCTGCTCAGATGCCTGTGGCAACTGAACTTTAAGTTCCGTCTCCTTTTGAAAGGTCGTCGACACCATAAAAAATATCAACAACAAGAAAACAACATCGATAAGCGGTGTCATGTTGAGATCGAGTTCATCGATCACTGGTGCATTAAATCTCATGACTCAACCTGTGATTTTTCGACAATGGGTTTGCAGCGCTACCGACAGGCTGGCAGACAGCACAAGTGCCAAAGCTGCGCGGAATTTCGGGAACATCGCTTAAGCCGCCCGGGTGCCAGCCACGGGCTTGATCGAATCAATCAGTTTCAATGATTCGCGCTCCATGCCAACGATTAAGCCTTCCACTCGACCTTTGAAATAGCGGTACATCAGCAAAGCACATATGCCGACACCCAAGCCCGCGGCAGTAGTGATTAGTGCCTGCGAAATGCCACCGGCAAGCTCGGTTGGATTGCCCACCCCGGCACTGGTTATGCGCGTGAACACCTGAATCATGCCGAGTACCGTGCCGAGCAGTCCCAGCAGAGGTGTGACAGTGGCGATTGTGCCAAGCGCATTCAAAAACCGCTGTAGCTCATGGGCAACGTGAGAACCCACCTCCTCAACAGCGTTTTTTATCGACTCCCGGGACTGGCTTCGATGGGTAATGCCAGTGGCGAGAATGCGCCCCAGCGGTGAATGCCTCTCCAGTTCCTCCAGTTCGTCATCGGAAATTCTATCGTGAGCCAGCAATCGCCTGGCTTGATTGACCAGCGTGATCGGTACTACTTTATTCTCTCTCAGGCTCCAGAACCGCTCCGCGACGATTGCCATGGTCACGACCGAGCAGGTCAGAATCGGCAACATTAGCCAGCCACCAGCAGTTACAATTTCGAACACTTGTCAATCACCCTACACTTGATGTTTTTTGCCCGCCGCAACGGGCCGACAGGTCACAGCCGGGTGTTTTCACCACCCTGACTATCGATTCACGTCTGTCATTTGAGTGTAGCAGGCATCGTAGAAACATCATCCGCTTCGCGGTTCCAGATTTTCTGTCTGTCAGCACGATAACGCCCGACTTTGATCGACTCATTGCCAACCAGAAAGGTTAATGCCCCGCTGGCCGAGGTGCTGATTTGAAGCGTATCGACAGAGTGATATCGCTGAATCACTTCAGGCTTCGGAAAGCCGAATCGATTGTTGTGCCCCACTGTATAAACGGCATACATCGGCCGGGTTGCGAGCACAAAATCTATACTGGATGACGTAAGACTGCCGTGGTGAGGCACCATCAGGATATCGGCCGTCCCCACAGTTGGCAGCAGCAAGACTTCTGCCTCGCGCTCGATGTCTCCGGTAAGCAGGGTTCGCTCGCCAGTCGCGGATGTAATCCGCAATACACACGACAGATTGTTGTCGCTGCCATTGAAATTCGGCGGGGGATGCAGGAATTCAAAACGCACGTCATCCCAATGCCAGGCTATTCCTGATTCGCAGCCTGCACTGTCAACTTCCGGTACCGGATCTATAAAAGATGCAAGCGGTTGAGAGTGCCACAGTTTGCCTACGCGCAGATGCGCCAGTAATTCATCTACACCGCCACTGTGATCATTGTCGCTGTGAGACACGACCAGTGCATCCAGTGTTTCAATACGATGCCAGCGCAGATACGGAATGATGACCGCATCAGCGGCACTAAAAGAAGCCGAGAACTGTGCCCCGGTATCATAGGCAAGCACCCGGCTTGCAGTACGCACAATCACCGCACTGCCCTGCCCGACATCGAGAAAGGTCACTCGATAGCTGCCTGTTTCCGGGCTGCCCGATCTGGAGAAAACAAGTGGCAGTATCAGCGGCACCAGCAACCAGCGCACTGTTGGCCGGTAAGGCATGATTGCCAGCAACACGGCGACCACAACCAAAAGTAAAATCGGCGTTGAAACTTGACCCGTACTGACGATTGCGAGTGGCAGCTCAGATAGAAACCCGAGAAAGGCGGCCAATACACCGAGTATCCAGTCTACCGGATACAACAGCAATGCCGACAACTCAACACTGACAGTTGATATCAAGGCGCTAAGAAAGACAGCGGGTGTTACAACAAGACCAACGAGAGGCACGCTAACAAAGTTGGCAACAGGTGCAACCAGTGACGCCTGTTGAAACAGCAACACCGTCGCTGGATACAACCCGAGTGTAATCAGAAGATGACCGCGCAGAACGCCCGACAATTTTTGCCAAAAGCCCTGCTGCGGTGCTGACGAATAAACCAGATACAGAATCGCGACCGCACAAAACGACATCCAGAAACCCGCCGACAGTACGGATAGAGGATTCCACAAGGTGACGGCAATCAACGCGATAGACAAGGCGGCTAATCGTCGGTGATGCCTTTGCGCAAGAATAAAAACCGCCAGCACGACAAACATGATCAGCGCACGCTGGGTAGGTATAGAAAAGCCGGCCATGGCAGCGTAGACAAATGCGCCGACCAGCGCCGCAGTAATCACCACTGATTGCCGTCGAAACTGGCGCAATAGCTTCGAATGCAACCACAACAACCTGAACAACAATCCTGCAGCAGTTGCCACGAGTGTTATGTGCAGCCCGGAAATTGCCAACAGATGATTGGTACCTGTCGCTATAAACCGCTGCCAGTGATCCGGCTCTATGTCGGTTCGATCACCCACTGCCAGCGCCAGAATAACACCGTGTTGCTGGTAACCACTTGCCGCCAGTCGAATACGCTCGGTCAGCCAGGCCCGAATGGAAGCAAGGGACGGGTGATAGACATTCTGTTGCAAAGAACGATGACGTCGCCACGATGCTATTGCCTTGTCTGTCTCTCTTACATATCCCGTCGCTACGATGTGGTTCTGGAACAGCCACTTTTCATAATCGAATCCACCCGGATTGAGAAAGCCCGATGGCTGCCTGAGCTTGACCACCAGTTGCAGCTGGTCACCATCTCGCAGCATCGGACTATCGCCGCCATACCAGTTGAGGCGAAGCAACGATCGCAATCCGGATAAAGTGTCGTCAGCGGAGTTTGTTTCGCTCGTCACAGCAGCGACTTGCGTTGCGCGGAACAGAAACCTCAGGCGTCTGCCATCGCGCTCGGACGTGCCAACCACTTGCCCGTGTATAGTGACATCACGATTGAACAGATTGTCCGGCAGTCGCTGCTGCACAAGCGCCTGCGCGTAAAACCACGCGTAGACGAATCCAACCAGTACAAAGACAATTGGTATAAACACTGAGGGTATTGGCCGTGGTTGAGACACGACCATGTACCACCCGTGCCTGACGGGCCTTTGTATCAGAAAATAGATTACGGCCAGCGTCAGCAGCGAACCACAGACCAGCAACAATACCTGACCCGCTGTCGGAAGCACCGGAAACTGAAAAAATAAGGATATGCCTGAGACCAGGGCAAGGGAATTAACTACCACAGCACTACTACCTGTTTACCGCTCTACCACTACCTGCACCATAGCATCCCTGAACTGCTCAAACCATCCGGTTTGTTGCAACCCAATGTCTCAATAGACAGATAGCTCGATGACTGCTGCAAGACCTCGGCTACCGCAATTTCTGTGGATTCGGAGTCTCTTTGGCAGAGGTGCTGTTGTATCTTTGTTACTGTTCCCTGTGCAACTGTCCACCACTGAGACGATACACAGACTGCATACGAGCCGCTAATCGCGTGTCGTGGGTGACAATCAAAAAGGCGGTGCCTGACTCTCGATTCAGATCAAGCATCAATTCATAGACTGTCTCTGCGGTTGCTTCATCGAGATTACCGGTGGGTTCATCTGCCAGCACCAGCGTTGGATTATTGATCAGCGCACGAGCGATTGCCGCACGTTGCCGCTCACCACCGGAGAGCTCGGCCGGCTTATGCGTCAGTCGATCACCGAGGCCCACCCGCGTGAGCAGTTGCTCCGCAGACTGTTTTGCCTTTTTTGTATCCTGCCTGCCAATCAACAGCGGCATCGCCACATTTTCGACCGCCGAAAATTCGGGCAGCAAATGATGAAACTGATAGACGAAACCCAGTTTGGCATTGCGCAACTTACCTCTGGCCGCAGCGCCCAGAGCAAAAATATTCTGCCCGCCAAGTTCGATATGACCGCTGTCCGGCGTATCGAGGCCAGCCAGCAAATGCAGCAACGTACTCTTGCCACAACCAGACGAACCAATGATAGCCAGCTGCTCGCCCGGTGCCACACTGAGATCAAGATTGTGCAAGACCTCGACCCGTTGATGCCCCTGTCGATACACCTTCTCAACGCCGATGGCCTGCAGTGCAGGCTGGTCAGAGTTACTCATACGCAAGTGCCTCTGCGGGTTCTGTACGCGCTGCACGCCATGCCGGATACAACGTGGCCAATAGCGTCAAAACCAGTGACAAAGTGGCGACACGCCACACATCGTTGAAATCAAGTTCCGAGGGTAAAACGCTAATATAGTAGACACTGGGGTCAATGAATTGCGTCTGGAACAGTCGTTCAATAGCTGGCACCAGTGTCTCGACATTCAGTGCCAAAAGCACCCCGCCAATAACCCCCAGCACCGTACCAACAATGCCGATTAACGCTCCCTGTATCAGGAACACCAGCATGATTGAACCGGGTGATGCCCCCATGGTTCGCATGATGGCAATGGCGGATTGTTTATCAGTTACCACCATCACCAGTGTACTGACAATGTTAAATGCAGCAACCGCGACAATCAGCGCCAGAATCACAAACATCACTGTTTTTTCAGTTTTTACAGCACGAAAAAAATTGGCGTGGCGTTGAGTCCAGTCGCTGACCCAGTAATCTTCACCCACAGTTTCAGCAAGATCAAAAGCTACCTGACGTGCCGCAAACATATCGTCCAGCTGCAGGCGCACACCGGTGTAGCCTTTGTTGAGTCGCAACAGAACCGACGCATCGTCAGCATGCATCAGGGCAAAGTTCCGATCGTATTCGAACATACCAATCTCGAAAATGCCTTTCACGTTAAAACGCTTCATTCGCGGCAGCACCCCGACTGGCGTGACACTCGCCTCAGGTGTAATGACGGTTATCTTGTCGCCAACAACCGCCCCCAGATACTGCGCCAGTGAACTGCCCAAAATAATGTCGAAAGAATCCGGCTGAAGATCCGACAGTTCACCCACCACCATTTTTTCACCAATGTCTGAAACCAGTGGTTCCTTGTCCGGTAGAATTCCCCGCACCACAATGCCGGTTACCTGCTTGCTCTTGACAACCATTACCTGCCCCTCCACATAGGGCGCTGCACCCTCCACCTGTGGATGCTCGGTAGCCGCGGTCGCCAGTTGCTGCCATTCCAGCATAGGCTCTTCATAGAGAGTGATTGTGGCATGCGAGGCAGCACCGAGGATTCGCTCACGCAATTCTTTTTCGAAGCCATTCATGACCGCCATCACCGTGATCAGGGCAGTTACGCCCAGCGCGATGCCCAATATCGATATCAGCGAGATGAAAGAGATAAAATGGTTGCGACGCTTCGCCCTGGTATACCGAAGCCCGACAAATAATTCGTATGGTTGCAGCATGCTTTGTCTTGCAGGTTATCCGGTTTATGGCACAGAGTGCATCAGTTGTTTGAACGCATCGAACCCGAGCCGTTCAGCTCAAGGTATTCGAGCCGGGCAATCCGAACCTGAATCCGGTACTGCCAGCGGCATGGAGACCTGCCTGCAAAACACGTGTGAAAAACAACTGGTAAATTCTCATGGTCTGTGGCTGGATACGGAGTAGTGATGATACCGGCTCAGTTGCAATGTGGAGAGTCAGATTTGCTTCGCGCGCTGGAAACCGGGGAATCGTAACACACGACATGCCACAACCGGGCCCTGACGCATTACCGGATCTACTGAATTCGATCAACCTACAGGCTTCTACGATGAAACTTCTTGTTTTACAACATATCGCCTGCGAGCACCCGGGGCAGCTACGAGAATATCTGGCGAGTGACGGCGTCGACTGGCAGTCCGTTGAACTCGATGAAGGCGAAAAAATTCCGCCTCTTGATCCCTTTGATGCGCTTTGGGTGATGGGTGGCCCTATGGATGTCTGGGACACAGAAGAACATCCCTGGCTGATCGAGGAGAAAGAGGCAATTCGCGAATGGGTCACCGTCTTGAAGCGACCCTACCTCGGTCTTTGCCTCGGGCATCAACTGTTGGCTGACGCGTTGGGCGGCGAATGTGGCCGGCTGGATCCCCCGGAGATCGGCGTGATGGATGTGCAATTGACAGAAGCCGGCGTTGGGGACCCCATCTTCGCCGACATGCCATCAACACAACGCGCGCTGCAGTGGCACTCCGTGCAGGTAACCCGGTGCCCCACCAACACCACAGTACTCGCAAAATCCAGCACCTGTGCAAACCAGGCGATGCGAGTGGGCGACAATGCGTGGTCGATGCAATTCCACGTAGAAGTCGAGCCCGACACAGTCAGCACCTGGTCGCAGGTACCCGCCTATCGGCAGGCGCTGATCAACTCCCTGGGCGAAGCGGCACTACCAGCCATGCTCGACGAAGCCAACAGCCAATTGCCTGACTTTATGCAGAACTCCAGGGTTCTATATAATAACTTTATGCGGGCAGCGTTCTAGCCAGGAGGCTACACCTCGTCGAGTGGTGCACTGAAGCGCAGCCAACAGGAAATCTGCTCGATAATAGATTGCCAGACTCTGCCAGACAGCAACTGTATGGTGACGTTTAATTGAAATGAGCGAGTCAAACGTACAAACGGTTGTTGTCGGTGCAGGTGTGGTGGGCCTCGCCTGCGCGGCAGCACTGGCTCGCTGTGGGCGCGAAGTGTTTGTGCTCGAGCGGGAGAACGCCATTGGTCAGGGGGTAAGCTCGCGCAATTCTGAAGTGATTCACGCCGGTATTTACTACACGCCCGGTTCATTGAAGGCACAGCTTTGCGTGCGCGGTCGCGAGTTACTCTATGACTACGCGCAACACAGGGCAATCAACGCCAGTCGTATTGGCAAACTCATCGTCGCCACTACTGACAGCGAAGTACCCACACTGAACAGGCTTGCCGCACGTGCCAGGCAGAACGGCGTCGATGATCTGCAAGAAATAGATGGACCCGCCGCCATCGCCATGCAACCGGGACTCCAGTGTAAGTCTGCGTTGCACTCACCCTCTACAGGCATCATCGACAGCCACGCCTTGATGATCAGTCTGGTAGCTGACATCGAGCAACATGGTGGTGCAGTGGTTTGTCGCGCACCGGTAGATCAACTCAATATTTCCGCCAGTGGAAAGCTTAGTGTCTCTGTTGGTGGCGATGATCCAATGGTGCTCAACTGCGATGAGCTCATTAACAGCAGCGGGCTGAATGCTGTTGCTCTGGCAAGTGCATCCAGCGGGCTGGACGCCAGGTCAATTCCTCGCGCTCGCTTTGCAAAGGGCAATTATTTTCGACTAAATGGCAGGGCGCCATTCACGATGCTGATCTATCCCGCTCCTGTCGAAGGGGGACTGGGTGTGCACTTAACGCTTGACCATGGCTTGCAGGCGCGCTTCGGGCCTGACGTCGAGTGGCTGGACGATATCGATCCACAATCAGCAGTTGACCACGGCTTTAACTATGCAGTCGACCCCGACAGAGCAAACAGCTTCTATAGCGCTATCCGTCGTTACTGGCCGGAATTACCCGATAGTTCTTTGCTGCCAGACTATTCCGGTGTCAGACCAAAAGCCCTTTACAACCAGACAGGCAACGGTGGAGAAGTCGATTTTCAAATCTCCACACCTGCAGATCATGGAGTCGCCGGCCTGGTTAACCTCTATGGGATAGAATCTCCCGGGCTGACTTCGTCTCTCGCTATAGCGGAACGTGTCGCGCAGGCACTCGACAGGTAAGCAGAGTTTGCCGTGAAAGGATATACAGGATTTGACCGCTTTTATCGAGTCAGGTGTTTTAGCCCGGATTATTTATGAAATGGCGAGCATGTCGCGTAGAGATTTGTTTTCACAGTGCCTGTGGTTAAATAACAGGCCTTCTTGCGTCGAATACTTTGTTTGATATTTGCAAAAGAAAAAATGTGCTGTGGAATCAAAGATCAAGTGAGATGTCGTCGATTTCGTGAATAGTCCGGGCTAGCCCGAGGCACTGTGAAATCAAAACGCTACGCGATATGCTCGCCATAAATCATCAGGCCCTGAATAGCCCGGGCGATGAATCACCGGGTTAAAACATTTGAGAGCTCATGCCAATACCATTCACTCAACTGGTAAAGAACCTGCCAGCCACAACCCCTTTTGTAGGGCCGGAAACACTGGAGCGCCAGCGCGGTAAACCGTTTCGCGCGAGAATTGGTGCCAACGAGAGCGCTTTCGGTATATCACCGGCAGCTCTGGAGGCAATGCAGCAGGCGGTTGCCGGCAGCAACTGGTACGCAGACCCGGAAAACTACAATCTGCGCAAAGCACTTGCCAAAAAACATAAGGTAGATATCGATGAGATCTGTGTTGACGCCGGCATTGACACATTACTTGGCCTGACCGTGCGTATGTTGCTGGAGCATAGCGGCAAAGCCGTGACATCGCACGGTGCCTACCCGACATTTAACTATCATGTAGCCGGCTTCGGAGCAGAACTGGTCACCGTACCGTACCAGGGTTTTCACGAAGACCCGGACGCCTTGATTGAGACTACAAAAAGAGTCAACGCACCGCTGCTGTATCTGTCCAACCCCGACAATCCAATGGGCACCTGGCACAGCGCAAAAGTCATTCAGTCAATGATCGATGCCGTGCCTGAAAACTCTATTCTGGCACTCGACGAGGCCTATATCGAATTCGCTCTCGATGATATTGCACCGGTCATCAATACCAGCAACCCTAACGTCATTCGCTTTCGCACTTTTTCCAAAGCGTATGGCATGGCAGGACAACGTATCGCCTATGCCATAGCTCACCGCGAGATCATTCAGAGTTTCAACAAAATTCGCAACCACTTTGGCATCAACCGGATTGCACAAATCGGCGCACTTGCCTCGGTCGAAGACACAGGATTTCTTGATACGGTAAAAAAGGCTGCTGAATCCGGCAGGCAACAGATAATGAATTTTGCAGACGATCTGGGATTGCACGCAGTGCCCTCATCGACCAACTTTGTCGCCGTAGATTTAGAGAGTACTGAACGTGCAAAAGCTATAATAGCCAAACTTGCCGATCTTGATGTATTTATGCGAATGCCCGGAGTCGCACCTTTAAACCGCTGCGTACGAGTCGGACTGGGCTCCGCTGAGGAGTTCGATCTATTCGCATCAGCATTCAAACAAGCGCTTTAAGCCCGTTTTTGAAACCCGCTTCTATGTACGGGCCGGCAGCATAAAAAAACGGCGGAACAAAGTCCGCCGTCAGGGTCATAAACTACAGGGTCATAAACTACAGGGTCATAAACTGCAGGGTCATAAACTGCAGGGTCATAAACTGCAGGGTCATAA
>CAYMVV010000022.1:0-34221 GCA_964393885.1 uncultured Granulosicoccaceae bacterium
AAACAGCCATCCCTGGCTGGCAGCGCTCTTTACGCCATCCATGGCGCGCCGACCCACTTGCACGATCACTCTCAAAACTGATTAAACGCGGGTAGATCAAGAGCAAGAGCAAGATCAAGAGCAATTTTCGTTTTTTTAACTTACTTTCTGGGCGGTTTTTTATGAGTAACAATAAAAACGCACCGTCATGGCGTATTCGCAGTAGTGCAGGTTCTGCTTGCGGACAACTGGGTGGAGGCAGCACGAATGATTAGCAATGAACAAACGCAGGCGCAATGGATCGAGCGGGCTCAGCAGGTGTTGCCGGCAGGTGGATTTGGTAACTTTGATGCCAGCGTGGTTATTAAGCGTGGTCTTGGTTCACATGTGTGGGACGAAGACGGTAAGGAGTACATTGACTATTTGATTGGTTCAGGTCCAATGTTACTTGGCCATTGCCACCCGGCAGTGAACGAAGTAGTGCAGAAGCAGCTGGGTCAGGGCATGACATTCTTTGCCAACAATGCGCTTGGCATTGAGCTGGCTGAAGTTATCGTAGACGCTGTGCCCTGTGCTGAACAGCTGCGCTATGTCAGTACCGGTGGCGAAGCAGATATGTATGCCATGCGGCTTGCCCGCGCGTTTACCGGCCGCGAGAAAATCCTCAAATTTGAAGGTGGCTATCACGGTATGAGTGCCGAGGCACTGATGAGCCTGGCGCCAACACAACTGGCCAATTTTCCGATTGCAGTGCCTGATTCTGCAGGTATACCGGCATCAGTCAAAGAGCAAATGGTCATTGCACCGTTTAACGATGCAGAAGCCTTAAGCAGTTTACTTGACGAGCATGGTAATGACATTGCGGCAGTCATTGTTGAGCCATTGCAACGACTGATACCGCCTGCACCCGGTTTTCTTGAGATGTTGCGTGCAGAGACGACGAAGCGCGATATTGTATTGATCTTCGATGAGGTGGTGACCGGTTTTCGCTTTGCCTACGGTGGTGCACAGGAGTACTATGGCGTTACCCCTGACCTGTGCACGCTGGGTAAAATTATTGGTGGTGGATTGCCAATGGCTGCCATTGCCGGTAAAACGGAAATACTGGCGCACTTTGACAAGGCTAAAGTAGGTGACAAGGGCTTTGCCTATCAGATAGGCACCTTGAGTGGTAACCCGCTGGCGGCCGCTGCCGGATTAAAATCACTGGAGCTTTTGCGTCAACCCGGTACCTATGAAAACTTGAAAAATATAGGCGATACATTGATCCAGGGAATTTCCGAACGCTTGCAGTCCTGTGGTTTGCAGCATCAGATCGTAGGAGAGCCCATGTTGTTTGACGTTATCTTCAGCGATAGCCCAGTCAGCAACTACCGGGATGTACTGGCGGCAGACGTAGAGGCCAATACCCTCTACAACGATGTGCTTCGTCAAAACGGAGTATTCAAGGCACCCGGTAAAATGTATCCGAGCCTCGCACTGTCCAAAGAAGATATAGAAAAAACACTGCAAGCCGTAGAATTGGCCGCCGAGGCAGTAGCGAAATCAAGGTAGCGGATTCCGTTAACAACGCAGACGGTAAACAGCAGATAGGGTGCTCTAAGTAGCGCGAAGTGCACGAGCGTGTACACCAGCTCGTTTAAATGAAGGTCGGCAGAGGATTCCTGTTGTGCTATTCGACGCTAGTCCGCTGCGATCGTCATTCTGCAGGTTCCCAGTAGGGTTTGCGCAATTCGCGCTTCAAAACTTTACCAATAGAACTGCGTGGCAGTTCCGTTCTGCTCTCCAGTGCACTTAAGCGCTGACTTTTACCCAGTTTGTCGTTGGCACTGATCAGTATCGCCTCCAGTGATCGGTTGCAGTTGTCACTGAGCACCACCAGTCCCAGTGGAGTCTCTCCCCATTGATCTGATGGCACGCCAATCACTGCAACGTCTTCTATGTCTTCATCCTCAAGCAGCGCGAGCTCAAGATCATTGGCGTAGATATTGAGACCACCAGAGATGATCATGTCTTTTTTGCGATCAGCCAGATGCACGAAGCCATCTTCATCCATGTGGCCCATGTCTCCTGATCGAAAGTACGTATCGCCGTTGCTATCCTTCCACAGCGTTTCCTGCGTTAAGTCATCGCGACCAAAGTAACCGTTCATCATTGCAGGTGAGCGACCGCAAATCTCCCCTCCATCAGCCGCTGGCACTTCATTACCACTGTCATCTATAAATCTGAGCTTAACACCCGGTGCCGGCTGACCAACTGTGTGCAGTTTGTGCGGATACTCGTGGGCGGCTAGCACGGTGGTGCCGCCACCTTCAGTCAGCCCGTAATATTCCACCAGTCCACCGGGAAAACGGTTTAAAACATCCTGCTTCAGGTCTGCTCTGAGTGGCGCGCTGGTTGAAAACTTCATCCGCATGCGGGTCAGGTCAAACGAATCAAAGTCTTCAACCTGCATTATTCTTTTATATTGTACGGGCACCAGCATACAGTGGGTACATTGTTGATCCTGTGCGATGTTAAGGAACTGTCGGGCATCGAATTTTGGCATCAGTACTACAGTGCCGGCGCCAACCAGTGTTGGCAGCAATGCCACAATGGTTGTGTTCGAGTAGAGCGGGGTGGACAACAATGTGCGCGATTTGTCGGCATAACCGTTTTGCTCGACTCGCTCCATCTGTACCGCTCGCATCAAGTGGCTATGGGTTATACCTTTAGGCACACCGGTTGTTCCGGATGAATAAATAATATTAAACAGATCGTCAAAGCGGATATCTATCATCGGATCTGTGGTGGAGGCGGCTTTGATCGTCGAGTGATAGTCGCTCCATCGATCATCGACGAAATCTATGGCAAGTCGATTTGCAGTGATCAGATCGGGCAAATCGTGTACAAACGGTGATACGAGTTCCCTCATGGAGCTGGATAGAAAAAACACTTTCGCAGAGCAATCCGTTAGCATCTTCTGCAGCGCCTGCGACGATGCCATGGTAGACAGCGGTACCAGACAGGCACCGGATCTGAGACAGCCCATAAAGACCTCGACGTATTCAATAGACGTGGACGCGAGTATGGCCACCCGGTCGCCTCGTTTGACGCCAAGGCTAATTAATGTATTGGCTACCTGATTGATGCGGCGATCAAAATCTGCCCACGATACCCTCTGGTCATTACAAACCAGGGCTTCACGATCTGGGTGGTCGCGGGCAGCGCGCCTAACCCACTCGACTACCGTATACTCTGGAAATTTGTCTGGTGCTGCTGGCTCAAACAGTGGCAAGAGATTCCTCCGGACTAGCCTGGATTATTTATGAGGATTCGGTGTCCAGAGGAAATCTGGCTAAACAGGTCGGCCAATCGTCTGAGAAACGTGGCTTGCCACGTGCCGAGGAGGATGGGCCGAGATGTGACGCCAGATTTCTTCTGGCGTCGAATAGACACACTGCTATTTTGCAAAAAGGTGCCAAAAAATTGATTTAGAACTGTATGCATAGCATTCCGCTAATATTTACTTGTCGCCTTATGAATAATCCAGGCTAGCGCCCCGTGCGGGTATTGTATAATGCACAGGTGTTTGATGCAGCATTGTCAGCTGCGGTGTATCCGTTGCTGGTGTTTACTTCACACTACTCAACCTGTTAGTCACGTAGCAAACCTGTGGTAAGGTAAACAAGTACCACCTAATCCAACAGGAGATGCATCATTCGCCACGAAATACCCCTGCGCTATATTGATGTCATTGCGCGTGTTGGTTCCATAAGAAAAGCTGCAGATGAGTTGGCCATTACGTCGACTGCTCTTAATCGTCGGGTACTCGGTATTGAAGATGAACTGGGTGTGCCCATTTTTGACCGAACACCCAGTGGCGTTCGGCTAAGTGCTGCTGGCGAAATTTTTATACATCACGTTCGTAATCAATTATCTGATCTGCAACGCGTTCGCTCTCAGATTGCCGATCTTACCGGCGAGCGTCGAGGCCATGTGTCTATCGTATGCGGGCAGTCGATGATGACTACTTTTGTACCCGAAATGATTTCGAAGTATCGCGCCGAGCACCCGGCAGTCACCTTTGAAGTCAGGGTCTGCAACCGTCATGAGGTGGAGACTGAACTGATCAACTATGCCGCCGACATAGCCATTATTTTCGAGCCGCAAATCGTTGGCGATTTCTACTGCGTTATCGAGGTGCCGCAAATTATACAAGTACTGTTCGGGTCCGGACATCCGTTGGGGGGCAAGTCGCTTGCGCGTCTCAGTGATTGCTCCCATTACCCGATGGCGTTACCAACCAGAGCCAACGGGATACGACACCTGCTGGAGCGGGCATCGGTCAGACATTCAGTTGACTTGCCTATGAATATTGAATCTGACAGTCAAACCCTGCTGCTTAGGAGTTTGCATGAACACAACACCATCACCTTTCAATTGCCAATTGGTCTGGAGCCGCTCAATACCAATGGCGTTATTGGTCACTGTCCGCTGGATACCCGTGATGTGCCCGAAGGCCGATTGATGGTCGGGCATCTGAAGGGTCGCAATTTACCGGTGGCGTCAGCTCGGTTTCTGGAGCAAATGGCCGGTGACCTTCATACACGCTACGCAAAAGATGCAGAGTAGCTTAGCTATTTTTTTGGCACGCCCCGCAGTCCTACTGATTCAGACATTATTGAATAAAATACAGTATGTTGCGCATGGTGATGCAAAAAATGCAGCGGGGTGAGAGCGATCTAGCAGCATACAGTTTTATTGCACAACGATAAGGTAAGCCAACTTTCAGACAGGGTTGGGACCGCGGTGAATAATAAATTTTGGGTGAATAAAAGATTTTCTGTTATCGGTACTGTTGTTGGATTGAGCCTCGCGGCTAATATTAGCCTCGCGGATGATCCCATTAAAGTGGGTGTGTTGCATTCGCTCTCCGGCACGATGGCCATTAGTGAAACAACATTAAAAGATACGATGTTGATGTTGGTCGAGCAACAAAATGCAAAGGGCGGATTGCTGGGTAAGCAGCTGGAAGCGGTGGTGGTAGACCCGGCATCTGACTGGCCGCTGTTTGCCGAAAAGGCGCGTGAGCTAATTGAAGTTAATGAAGTCGATGCCGTATTTGGTGCGTGGACTTCTGTATCCAGAAAGTCTGTGCTGCCAGTGTTTGAAGAATTAAACAGTCTGTTGTTCTATCCCGTGCAGTATGAAGGTGAAGAGTCTTCCAAAAACGTGTTCTACACAGGTGCAGCGCCCAATCAGCAGGCGATTCCGGCTGTGGATTACCTCAAAGACGAGATCGGCGTAGAGCGTTGGGTACTGGCAGGTACAGATTACGTCTACCCTCGAACCACCAACAAAATTCTTGAAGCCTATCTGCAGGACAATGGTGTTGCCGCAGAGGATATCATGATCAACTACACACCATTCGGTCATGCTGATTGGCAGTCTATCGTCTCTGACATCAAGAAGTTTGGCAGCGAAGGCAAGAAAACCGCTGTGGTATCCACAATCAATGGTGATGCCAACGTACCGTTCTACAAAGAGCTGGGAAACCAGGGTGTCTCGGCTGAGGACATCCCAGTAGTCGCGTTTTCAGTCGGTGAGGAAGAACTTTCCGGTATCGATACCGCGCCGCTGGTTGGACACATGGCCGCCTGGAACTACTTCATGAGTGTCGAGTCTGCAGAAAACGAAGAGTTTATAGGCAACTGGCACAAGTTCCTGGGTGATGAAGATCGCGTCACCAATGATCCAATGGAGGCTCACTACATCGGTTTTAACATGTGGGTAAAGGCGGTAGAGAAGGCGGGTACTACTGACCCTGAAGCTGTACAGGAAGCGATCATTGGTGTTTCGGTTCCGAACCTGACAGGTGGAATTTCCTCAATGCTTCCCAATCATCACATCACCAAGCCGGTACTGATTGGTGAAATTCAGGATGACGGGCAATTTGATGTGGTGTCCGAGACCAGTGGACTGGTTGCAGGTGATGCGTGGTCTGACTTTTTGCCAGACTCCAAAGATATTATTGCCGACTGGCGCAAGCCGCTTTCCTGTGGCAACTATAACGTGAAAACTGCTAAATGTTCCGGGCAAAATCTATAGCCTGAGTTATTCAGTTCGTTTAGTTGAGAGTGCCGGTTGGTTAGCCAACCGGCGCTTTTTTCACGTCAATTCCTGGCTTGTCCAAATGGTTGTTACCCATCTTCGTGTATCCCCAGTATTTGTCAGATAAACCAGATTTACACGGCGCCTTGCGTATGGCGGTTGTGTTTTCGCATCGCGCTTGCCGGTCGATGTGTGCCTGGTTTGTGTCAGTGTTTGCGGTATTTGTACTGCTATCGACACAAGTGGCTCATGCAAATGATGCGGATAACACCAGCGCGGATAAGCTCGATGAAAACAATGTAATTATTGAGCTGGCTCCACTGCTTGCAGACAAGAAATCACGCAATGAAGCCTTGGACAGATTGACGGCCTCGGCAGCACCCCGAGCCCGCGTGTGGCTGGATGCCCTGCTCGAAGGCGAGCTATACATACGTAAATCTGATTCATTACCCGTAGTTGCCATCCGGTCAGGGAAAGAGTACCTGCTGACAGATGCTGCAACCGGTAGTGAAGTGGGCACAGTAAGTAAATCTGCAATAAAGAAAATCAAAATCAACAATGCCATACGTGGGCAACTGCGCTCAGCTATTGCGGCGCTGGCTCTGCGTGATGCAGACCCGCAGGTAAGGCGTGGTGCGGTAGAGCGGATGCTGCAATCACTTAATCCCTCAGAGGTCGAGGCGATTAAACAGCAATTACCCGGCGAGCCTGACGCTGATGTGAAAGAGCTGATGCTGCTGGCGGTACAGTTATCAGATCTGGATAGCACAGATGAACAGGTCCGAATAGATGCGATTAACGCAATTGGTGTCAATACCAGAGATCAGGTGACTCAACGCTTAAAAAAGCTGGCAAGCGCTGATGCTTTTCCGCAGGTCGCTGCAGCTGCGCAAGGTCAGCTGACTGCGATCGATAAACGCAAGGCGCTGTTCGCGAAGATAGAGACGGTCTTTTTTGGTTTGAGTCTGGGCTCGGTGCTCGCCATGGCAGCGATTGGTCTGGCCATCACTTTTGGTGTGATGGGTGTGATCAATATGGCGCACGGTGAAATGATAATGCTCGGCGCCTATACCACCTGGGCAATACAAGTCCTGCTGCCAGGCTTCTCTGAATATTCGTTGTTGTTGGCACTGCCTGCCGCATTTGCTGTGGCTTTTTGCGCGGGTGTATTGATCGAATTTCTTGTCATACGACATCTATATGGTCGTCCGCTTGAAACACTACTGGCGACCTTTGGCATCAGTCTTATTCTGCAGCAGACGGTGCGCACTTTTATTTCGCCACAAAATGTACCCGTCAGTAACCCCTCCTGGTTGACAGGCTTGTGGCAGTTTGACCCTGCGTTATCACTGGCAATCAACCGTGTGGTTATTTTTATCTTCTGTCTGTTGATATTTCTGGTGCTGATGTGGGTGCTTAAATATACGTTTTTTGGTCTGAAGCTCAGAGCAGTCTCGCAAAACCGCGAAATGGCCAGAGCGCTGGGCGCTCATTCCGGATCGATCGATGCCATTACTTTTGGTCTGGGGGCAGGTATTGCCGGTGTTGCCGGTGTGGCGTTAACCCAGTTGAGTAACGTCGGGCCAAACATGGGGCAAGCCTATATTGTTGACTCGTTTATGGTGGTGGTATTTGGCGGTGTCGGCAACCTGTGGGGCACATTGCTCGCTGGTCTGTCGCTCGGTGTGTTAAACAAATTTCTTGAGCCCTGGGCCGGTGCGGTACTGGCGAAAATCTTCGTACTGGTATTTATTATTTTGTTTATACAAAAATACCCTCGCGGGTTATTTCCTCAACGCGGGCGTGCGGCCGGTGATTAGCGTACTGCGTGGTGATCGCTGCGGCCAGGTGTTGCTGGCTGCAATTCTATTAGCAGCTGTGGTGTTGCCCTGTCTGCATCTATACTTGCCCGAGTCCAGTCCATGGCATATCACCACCTACCAAATGAATCTGCTGGGTAAGTATCTTTGTTTTGCACTGCTTGCTCTGTCGGTTGATCTGGTGTGGGGTTACATGGGTTTTTTAACCCTGGGTCATGGTGCCTTTTTCGCATTGGGCGGCTATGCCATGGGCATGTACCTGATGCGCCAGATTGGCGATCGTGGTGTCTACGGTAACCCGGAGCTGCCTGACTTTATGGTGTTTCTCAACTGGCAGGAGCTGCCCTGGTACTGGATGGGTTTCAACTGGTTTCCGGTAGCACTGATCGCCATATTGTTTGTGCCGGGTCTGCTGGCTTTTATATTTGGCTGGTTCGCATTTAGAAGCCGTGTCAACGGTGTTTACCTGTCGATAATCTCCCAGGCGATGACCTATGCATTGATGTTGGCGTTCTTTCGCAACGAGTTCGGTTTTGGTGGCAACAACGGCTTGACAGATTTTAAGGAAATTCTGGGTTTTTCCATTAGTCAGGACAGTACTCGTATCGGTTTGTTTGTTGCCTCGGCCATTGCAACGGTGGCTGGATATATCGTTTGCCGCTGGATTATTTCATCGCGAGCCGGCCGTGTGGTGATCGCAATCAGAGACGCTGAAAACAGAGTAAGGTTCCTTGGCTACAGCGTAGAGAACTACCAACTGGTTCTGCTGGTGATATCAGCCATGCTCGCGGGCCTGGCCGGTGCGCTCTATGTGCCACAAGCCGGCATTATTAACCCCGGTGAATTCTCCCCCTTAAATTCAATTGAAATTGTTATTTGGGTAGCCATTGGCGGGCGGTCAACTCTATATGGTGCTGTGATCGGAGCGCTGCTTGTAAACTATGCAAAGTCCTGGTTTACCGCAGTATTTCCCGAGTTCTGGCTGTTTGCACTCGGTGGCTTGTTTGTCTTGTCGACACTGTGGTTGCCACGCGGTGTGATGGGGATAACCGCAGTATGGGAGAGCCGGGTTCGACGTAAGCAGGTTCGGGGTGCCGGCGTATGAATCAGGATCGATCAATGGACGCTGTGAAGACTGTAAGTGCTATAAGCGAACCTGCCCGGTCGAATGGCGATGCTGATGATGGCACCTTGTTGTATATGGAGGGCGTCAACGTAAGCTTTGATGGTTTTAAGGCAATCAATGATCTCAACTTCTATGTAAATGATGGTGAGTTGCGTTGTGTGATCGGCCCCAATGGCGCTGGCAAGACCACAATGATGGACATCATCACTGGTAAAACCAGGCCAGACAGCGGCAGTGTCTGGTTTGGTCAAACAATTAATCTGATAAAAATGTCGGAACCGCAAGTCGCTTTGGCAGGTATCGGACGAAAGTTTCAAAAGCCCACCGTGTTTGAAGTATTGAGTGTGCGCGAGAATCTGGAGATTTCAGCGCAGGGCGATCGCAGCCCCTGGCGTATGTTGTGCGATCCGATCAGTGCGGAACAACGAGAAAGAGTCGAGGCGATAGCCTGTGTCATCGCACTTCAGGATCATCTGTCAGCGGATGCGAGCCAGTTATCTCACGGACAGAAGCAGTGGCTTGAAATCGGTATGTTGCTGATGCAAAACCCGCGACTGCTGCTGGTGGATGAACCTGTGGCTGGCATGACACATCAGGAGATGGAGAAAACAGGCGAGTTGCTGACTGACCTTGCGGGAAAGCACACGGTGGTTGTTGTTGAGCACGATATGGACTTTGTAAGATCACTCAATAGTCGTGTTACGGTCTTGCATCAGGGGCATGTTCTGGCCGAAGGTTCCATGTCAGACGTGCAGAATAACCCGGAAGTGGTAAGGGTATATCTCGGTGAGTGATTACCTGTTAACCGTTGATCAGCTCAATCACTACTATGGTCAGAGCCACACGCTGAAGGATGTGACGCTCGAGGTCCCGCCTGCCAGCTGTACCTGCCTGATGGGGCGTAATGGTGTTGGGAAAACCACACTGGCCAGATGTGTTATGGGGCTGGAGTCAACTGCCAGTGGACAAATTATTATAAATGGAGTGGCATTTGAAAAACTGCCTGCTGTTAACCGTGCGCCGGCGGGTGTTGGCTATGTGCCGCAGGGCAGACAGATATTTCCATTGCTGACTGTTGAGGAAAATATTCGCACCGGCTTTTTTGGCGTCAGGCATTCCGCACGCGATATTCCGCATAGTATCTATGAGCTGTTTCCGGTGTTGAAGGAGATGAAAAACCGTCGGGGAGGGGACTTGTCCGGCGGTCAGCAACAGCAACTCGCTATCGCCAGAGCGTTAATATCGAACCCCGAATTACTGATACTCGATGAGCCCGGTGAAGGTATTCAGCCAAGCATTGTCAAGGAAATCTCGGATGTAGTGCGTATGCTGTGTCGGGAGATGGGCATTGGTATCCTGTTAATTGAACAGAAACTGCCCTTTATCAGAAAAGTAGCTGATCGCTTTTACATTATGGATCGTGGTAGCGTGGTAGCTGGCGGCAAGATAGACGAACTCAGTAAAGACATGGTGCAAAAGCATCTGGTTGTTTGACAATGTAAACTGATCGAATTGACGATTTCTTTACCCTGGTGTTGCGTAAAATTTCGAGTTTATGCAACACCAGGGTTTAATAACTCAACGAGGGCAAAAACAATGTATCGCATATCAGGCGCGTTGGCATTATTGACAGCAGGCAGTAACGCGATAGCGCACCCGGCAGCGCAGGCGGTCCACACACACGGGTTTGAGCAGGGTCTGTTGTTAGCGCTGTGCGTAGTAGTACCAGCCATTTATTTTGTCAGTCGATTACTGACCTCACCCGATAGCTGGTATCGTTAACTGGATTCAAGCTGGTGTCGACGATAACTGGTGGCGGTAGCTTGTGTTGCAAGCAGTTGGTGACAGCAGTTGTGGCTGACAGTTGTGGACAGCCGGTTTAAGAACGATCGGTAACTAATAGTGGCGACAGGTGTAAAAAATAAGGTCGGTGTCTGGCCCGCTTCACTGACACTCGGTTTTGACCGTGCCGGTGCGCGCACCGTGATGCGCAGTCGTCACGAAGGTCCGTTGCTTGTGCAAAGGCCATTTTATCCTGATGGTGAAACCTGTCATGCGGTGATCCTGCACCCACCCGCCGGTATTGTTGGCGGCGACAGTTTAAATATACAGGTAAATTGTTCAGCGCAGGCCGGCACACTGATAACAACACCTGGCGCCACCCGTTTCTATGGCTCCGACGGACGCGAGGGGCATCAATGCCAGCGCATTGATTTGACTGGTGGCAGTATGGAGTGGTTACCACAGGAGACAATCTATTTTGACCGATGCGTTGCCCGCCAGCAGTTAACAGTAAACATCAGTCACGCAAGCCGCTTTATCGGGTGGGACATAAACTGCTTTGGCCGGCAGGCGGGAAACCACCCTTTTACTACCGGTGTGGCGACCGTATCCATGCGCGTACTCAATAATGACTTGCCGTTATTGCAGGAGCGGCTGGTGGTTAACGGCGGCAGTGACATCGATCGATTGTCCGGCTTGAGGGGCGCCACCGTCAGTGCGACAATGCTCGCCGTGGCACCATCACTTGATTCATCACACTGGCTCTCGCTGGTGCGTCCGGTATTGCCATCTGCTGACTTCGCAGCCACGCAAATTGATAGTGTGCTGGCTGTACGCTATCTTGGTTCGAGTGTCGAAAAAGCCCGTGGCGGATTTATCAAAGCATGGATGGCGCTGCGCCCTCTAATCATGCAAAAGCCCGCGGTCATGCCACGCATATGGGCCACCTGAATTAATCGAATAACCTGAACCACCCCGGAGGCAGTACAGTGGAACTAACACCCAGAGAGAAGGACAAGCTGTTGTTGTTTACCGCTGCCCTGTTGGCCGAAAGGAGACTGCAGCGCGGTTTGAAGTTGAATTATCCCGAGGCCGTGGCCTACATCAGCATGGAAATTATTGAAGGAGCCCGCGACGGACGCAGTGTTGCAGAGTTGATGAGCTATGGGCAAACACTGCTGACAACCGATCAGGTCATGGATGAGGTACCCGCACTGATTCACGATGTACAGGTTGAGGCGACCTTTCCGGATGGCACCAAGCTGGTTACCGTACACGAACCCATTTTGCCACCGTTACAATCACCGCAGTCAGATCAGTCATCATCACAGATTGCGGATGACATTATGGTGCCCGGTCAAATTGAGTGTGCCGACGGCGAAATAGAGTTAAATACTGATCGCGAGACAGTGACGGTCGAGGTTTCCAACACTGGAGACAGGCCCGTGCAGATTGGCTCGCACTATCATTTCTTTGAAGTGAATCCGGCGTTGCAGTTTGATCGTGCAGCCGCGCGCGGATTTCGTTTAAACATTGCAGCGGGCACAGCGGTTCGATTTGAGCCCGGGCAATCGCGCACCGTGGAACTGGTCGCACTCAGTGGCAGCCGTACTGTTTATGGTTTTAATCAACAGGTGATGGGATCGCTATGACCACGATAAGTCGAAGTGCCTATGCAGAGATGTACGGCCCGACAACCGGAGATCGAGTCCGGTTGGGTGATACCGCGCTATGGGTTGAGGTAGAGCAGGACTACACCATCTACGGTGAAGAGGTAAAGTTTGGCGGCGGCAAGGTAATCCGAGATGGCATGGGGCAAAGCCAGCTTGCGTCAGCCGATGTGGTTGATGTCGTCATTACCAACGCACTTATTATCGACCACTGGGGTGTCGTCAAGGCAGATGTCGGAATAAAAGATGGCCGCATTGCAGCGATTGGTAAAGCGGGTAATCCCGATATTCAGCCGGGAGTAACGATTGCAGTTGGACCGGGTACCGAGGCAATTGCCGGTGAAGGTTCGATACTGACGGCTGGTGGCATCGATGCACACATTCATATGATTTGTCCGCAGCAGGTGGAAGAGGCGATCTGCTCCGGCGTTACCACGATGCTTGGTGGTGGTACCGGACCTGCCACCGGTACCAATGCCACTACCTGTACGCCCGGACCATGGAATATACACCGCATGTTGCAGGCGGCTGATGCCTTGCCGGTCAATCTTGGCATGCTCGGTAAGGGCAATGCCAGTTTACCGATTGCGCTTGAGGAGCAGGTGCGTGCCGGCGTGATCGGGCTTAAGCTTCACGAGGACTGGGGCACAACGCCCGCGGCAATTGACTGTTGCCTCAGTGTCGCCGAGGAAATGGATATACAAGTGGCTATCCATACAGACACGCTCAATGAGTCGGGCTTTGTCGAGCACTCATTGGCAGCCATGAAAGACCGCACCATACACACCTACCACACAGAGGGGGCGGGTGGTGGACATGCGCCGGATATAATCAAAGCCTGCGGGCAAAGCAACGTGTTACCTTCATCTACTAACCCGACTCGACCCTACACGGTTAACACGATAGACGAACACCTCGATATGCTGATGGTGTGTCACCATCTTGATCCGGCCATTGCTGAAGATGTAGCGTTTGCAGAGTCCAGAATTCGACGCGAAACTATTGCCGCCGAGGATATCCTGCAGGATCTGGGGGCTTTTTCAATGATTGCATCGGACTCGCAGGCAATGGGGCGTGTGGGCGAGGTAATAACGCGAACCTGGCAAACTGCACACAAGATGCGTGTACAGCGTGGTTCACTGCCTGGTGATCCAGCCAGCCACGATAACCTGCGTGCGAAGCGCTATATCGCCAAGTACACCATTAATCCGGCATTGACGCATGGCATTGCACACGAAGTAGGTTCTGTCGAGGTAGGAAAAATGGCAGACCTGGTGTTGTGGAAGCCGGCGTTTTTTGGCGCCAAGCCATCACTGATAATAAAAGGCGGGATGATAGCTTACGCGCCAATGGGTGATCCAAACGCGTCGATACCAACGCCACAGCCGGTTCACTACCGGCCCATGTTTGGTGCATTGGGCGGTGCGCGGAACGCAACATCGATGACATTCCTGTCGGCAGCGGCACAGGCGGACGGAATTGCTCAGCAGCTACAACTTAACAATATGATTGGCACAGCCAAAAACTGTCGTACCGTGCGCAAGGAAGATATGGTGCACAACGATTATCAACCGGATATAACTGTAGACTCGCAGACCTATGTGGTAGTGGCGGATGGTGAAGTGCTCACCTGTGAGCCTGCCACAGAACTGCCGCTGGCGCAGTTATATCATCTTTTTTAGCGGGTTGAGTGTCCGCTTTTACTAACTTTTTTGACGGCTTTGTTCGCGGACGGGCCAGCTCATATAATCTGGGCTAACCAATGTTCATGTCTTGAAAACCGGAACTATGATCGAACTAAACAACAGGGCAGATAGCGATACAGAAATTTCCACAACGGTCACCTTACCGATAGACAAGCGTGTTAAGTCGCGGCTGCGAGTGACACTTGACGATGGTCGGTCGGCCGGAATTTTTCTGCCACATGGTGAAAGTCTGCAACAAGGGGATAAACTGATCTCGCCAGATGGTGTGGTGGTATTGGTGCAGGCTGCTGAAGAATCTTTATCCATGGCACAGTCCGGCGATATGCTGGTTTTTTCCCGAGCGGTTTATCATCTTGGTAATCGACATGTGCCGGTACAGATAGAGCTTGACGCCAGTGGCAGTGGTGTCGTTTGTTATCTTCATGATCATGTACTGGATGACATGCTGGTTGGTTTGGGGGTAACCGTTACGCAAATATCTGCACCATTTAACCCGGAGCCAGGCGCCTATGGAGGCGGGGCCTATAGTGGCGGTGCTCATGGCGGTCACCATCATCACTAGCCCTCAATTAGTGTCTAGTGGGTTGTGCGGAAAGTTCGGTAACAGACTTTTCACAGCCATAGTTGTCAGAGCAAGGCGAAAAAATGCAGGCATAGCAGGGCCTACGTCGAACCCGTGCTTTGGACAACAGGTTAACGCAGCTATGGCGACTGTGGCTTCGAGCCGTGTTACCGAACTTTCCAAACGGTCCACTAGGGCAACGCAGCGCAGTCGTGATGCTGACAGCGGGTGTTTGATGGACGCTGTCCATCGCATAACGGAATCTGCGCGGTGTTGTCTATGAGCCCGAACAGCGGGTTGCCGACCAATGCATCCGGCAGTAGCAATGGCAATAGCAGTAGTAATGGCAGTAGCAATAACGACGGATGCATTACGGGCAAGGCGCAGACCTCGCAACTGGCTCAGTTGCGTCTAATGCAGATAGTGAGTCAGGGGTCGCCTACCGGCGCTTTTAGCTATTCACAAGGGCTAGAGTGGGCTGTAGAGACCGGTTGGATTTATGATATACACACCTTTGAGTCATGGGTTAGGGAGCAGCTACAAGGCATGTTGGCGCAGCAGGAGCTGCCGTTGATGCTGCGTTTCTACCGTGCGTTTGAAGCCTGCGTCTCTGAAGCGCGTGCGCTTGACCCAATCGCCCTCGACCAAAGGGCTCTTGAACTGAGCTCTCCTGAACAAAGCTCTTTTGAAAAGAGCTCTCCTGAACCAGACGCGCTTGCACCAGCTGCTGTTGAAACTAACGCCGTCCAAACCAGTGCGGTTGAACTCGGTGCGCTGCAAAGGCGATCTGCGCAGACATACGCCTCTGAAACCGAAGGCAGCAAGCGAGTTGCGCAACTGGAAGCGACTGTTTTGTCGTTTCGCGAAACATCAGAGCTACGAGACGAAGAGCGCAAACGTGGTCAGGCCATGGCGCGTCTGGTGACGCAGTTAAACAGCAAAATAAAATTTGCCGGCGGTGGAAGGGGTGACAGCTGCGACTGTCAGCTAAGTGTTTTTACCGAGTATTGTGTTGTTGAAGGCATCGATGTGCTGCAGGCTATGCATGGCTATGCGTTTGCCTGGCTCGAAAATCAGGTAATGGCGGGTATAAAACTGGTACCGCTGGGCCAGACAAGCGGGCAGCAAGTGCTGTACAGGCTGGCTGAAAAGATCGATCAATGTGTGGTCAATGCACAGAGCGTTTCGGATGATGATATCGGATATTCCAGTCCTGCACTGGCAATGGCCAGTAGTCAGCACGAAACACAATATAGCCGTCTTTTTCGTTCGTGAAATCATTGTTGAAAAATTTCTACAGACGAACCTTATTTCTAAACAACTGACCTATACAGGACACCAGCAATGAACAATCAGGCAACGCCATTACGTGTGGGGATCGGTGGGCCGGTCGGCTCCGGAAAAACTGCCTTGCTCGACAGCTTGTGCAAACGCATGAGAGATCAGCATGAGATAGCGGTCGTGACCAACGATATCTACACCCGTGAAGACGCAGACTTTTTGGTGCGAAGCCAGGCGTTAACGTCGGATCGAATTGTGGGCGTAGAGACCGGCGGCTGTCCACACACTGCGATCAGAGAAGACGCTTCGATGAATCTGGCTGCTATCGCAGATCTGCAGGAGAAGTTCCCCGATCTGGATGTGGTATTTATTGAAAGTGGTGGCGACAATTTATCGGCAACGTTTAGTCCCGAGCTCGCCGATCTGGCAATCTATGTTATCGATGTTGCCGAGGGTGAGAAGATACCGCGTAAGGGTGGTCCGGGAATCACCCGTTCTGACTTACTCATTATCAATAAAATTGACCTCGCGCCGTATGTTGGTGCCTCACTTGATGTAATGAGAGAGGACACATTGCGCATGAGAGGCGAGCGACCGTTTATCTTCAGTAATTTGCGAGAGGGAGTGGGAGTAGAGGATATAGCCTCTTTTATTCGCGAAGACGGAATGTTGAATTAGCCCGTTTGGAAACCTTCAGCGGAAACCTGCTTCAGAAACCTGCTTCAGAAACCTGATTCAAAAACCTGGGTGTCGCAAGGCTCACTCAAGTGTGTGAGCCCTAACCTTTAAAAAACGTCGCCGCAGGCGGGCCCGGCCCGTTAACTATAATGTTGTATGATCGGCTAAAGCCTCATATTTGCTGCGATAAAAAATACCTCAACATGCAACACCGGGGTATTTATAACAAGCTGCTACAGCCGCGAAAGAATTTGGTGCCACCTGGTTTTATGTCGTGGTGGCATCGACATTCACGCTACATCGCCCTGGAGGAAGGACTTCGTACAGCGGCTATAAATGTATCTTTCCGTTGTGCCTTCGCATAGTGCCGTTTTTGCATCACTGCGGTGATATTTTTACTCAGCCCGGGTGCTTGTTGTTAATCCTCTGACAGGAAGCGCCTGCCGGGTTCACGGTACTTTGCAATCGTTAAATGCACCTTTTTGTGTTGCTGGCACCTGGCTCCACCTGCGTTAAGCAAACCTATCTCATGGTGTTAGATAATGTCGTTTGTTTTGTCCTGAACCCGGTCCTATTGTAAGTACCGAAACAGCTTTGAGCTAATTGGCGTAAAGATTCACTTCAGAACGTTATGTCAGTTGCCCGGGGCTTATCGGTGATACTGGTGAGTGCCAGTATTAGTGAATAAAAATATCTATTCCTCTTACAGGAGTTCACAAAATGTTTTCAATCGCAACGCTGTTTGTTAATGCGCAACGAAGAAAAGAAATCGCAGCAATGAAAGAGACTCGCGTTCAACTGCTGGCGATGGATGACCGACTGCTTGAAGATGCAGGTTTTTCCCGGTATTTACTCGAGCAGGGGATAAAGGCCTGGCCGTGGAGAACTGAAGAATACTACAGCAACAATGGTACGCCAGTGCTGCATTCAACGTCAGAGCTAAAGGCCGCCGCATCTACCCTGCGCGGATTTTCGGATAAGGATCTCAGAGATCTGGGCATTGGCCGTGGCGAAATTGGCTATGTAGTGCAGCATGGTCGCCCGGGCTTCGACAGTGATCGTGCCGTTTCAGCTGCATAGATTTAGCCGCCTGGTTTCAGCTGTACAAAAGCTGGCCATCTGCAAACACAAGATACCAGTCACCCGATCAGGGGATGGGTTTAAAATAACTATTGCAAGGATCAATCATGATTACCTCATTTAAAATGAAATTCAGCAACTTCCTGAATCACTACTCCATGGTTAAAACGCGTCAGCTATTGTTGACACTTGATGATCTTACGCTTGCACAAGCGGGTATCTCTGGTGATCTGGTGCGCGCAGGAGTGAAGCAATGGCCATGGCACATCGATGCGGCAGATGACCACGCAGTTGTTGCTGCCTCGGAGCGTACCAGCAATCCGGACTCCTCGGCACGGGTTGCCAATTCGGCTAAAGCAAGTGTGCGTGCTCAATCAAATAACAGTTACCCGGCTGATGAGTACGCAGAGTACATAGCTGACGACACCACAGAAAAAGCCGCATAAACTGTGTCGGTTAAGATTCAGCCTGCTCGGCAGCGTTCCTGTTTCATGACTCGAAGTAGTCAGCGTGTGTCAGGTGTATTTCCTCGATAGTGCTGTCGAGTCGGCCGAGGTGTTGCCGCGTGATGGCCAGCGCGCGCTCTACCGATTTTGTTCGCAGTGCGTCGGCCAGTGCGATGTGGTCTTCAAGTAGCGTTGTGGCCTCGCTCTCTCTGGCAAGGCTGAGTGTGCAAAGCCTGTCTATCTTCTGTCGGCACTCGGCAATGGCGTCGATGGCCCTCGGGCAGCCGCCCAGTTCACAAATTTCCTTGTGAAACTGAAAGTCCAGAGAGTGGAACTGTTTGGGCTCGGTAACCAGCGCCTGTCGTTGTAGCTCAATATTTTGTTGTAGTATGTCAGCGTTTGCCGCATCCCAAACGGCGCATGCCTGTGTGACCACTTCCAGTTCAACCGCCAGTCTTATAAACCGGGCGTGTTCCACTCGTTCCAGCGAAAACCCGCGCACAACGGTTGCCTTTTGCGGACGGACCAGCAAGAGTTCAAGATTGCCCAGCCTGCTAAATGCTTCACGCACCGGCTGCCGCGAGACGCCAAAGCGACGCGCAACCTCGGCCTCTGACAGCTTCGTGCCGGGCAGTAGCGTGAGCGATGCGATTTCCCGATGCAACTGTGTAAACACCACATCCGCGGTGGTGCGACGTTCGAAACTACTCGTAATCTCATCCATTCCTAACCCACCTTTGGCCACAGTCGAGTATTGTTGCAAGTTATCGAAATTGCGCTTGACAACAGTGTCAGATTGAATGGTATTCTACCATACCAGTTACGCGAACGAGCGGCGTTCGCTGTCCCGAAGGCGTGTAATTGTTTTTTTGCCAAATGAGACCCGTTGTTGGCCAGCACACTCATGTGCGGACTAATGCGTGTTACGATCTACGTTGGAAATGGAAATTTCGAGCCCTCAGGTATTAAACCGTGACAACTGAAACACCTCAAATTGCAACAGATGCGTTGGCTGGCAAAGTAGCCATTGTTACCGGGGCGGGTCGCGACATTGGCCGAGCCTGTGCCATACGACTGGCGGCGGCTGGCGCTTCTGTTTCGCTTAATTATCTCAATTCGTCAGACGGGGCAGATTCCGCCAAAGGCGAAATCGTCGAGTCTGGTGGTGCTGCACTGGTCACTCAGGGAGACATGACATCTGATGCAGATGTTGCCCGATTGACAGAGGCCACTGTTAAAGCGTTCGGAGATCGCATCGATATCGTGGTGCATGTGACCGGTGGGCTTGTCGCACGAAAAACCATTGCTGAAATGGATATGGATCACTGGAACCATGTCATGGACCTCAACGCCACCTCGTTTTTGCGCGTTGTAAAATCGGCGTTGCCGCACATGTCTGCCGGTGGTTCGATTGTCGGGCTTGCCAGCCAGGCTGGTCGCGATGGCGGCGGGCCGGGTGCTGTGGCTTACGCTGCATCGAAGGGCGCGGTTATGACCATGACGCGAGGGATGGCCAAGGAACTTGGCCCATTGATTCGCGTTAACTCCGTTTGTCCCGGCATGATCGATACTGATTTTCACAATACCTTCACCAAGCCGGAGGTACGAACACATGTGGCCAACATTACTCCGTTGAAGCGCGAAGGCTCATCGGAGGATGTTGCTAATCTGGTTGCCTATCTGGCCTCGGATGAAGCCGCATTTATGACTGGAACCAACATTGATATCAATGGAGGTATGCTGTTTTCGTAGCAATACATAGCGGTGCTTTATACAACAGCTTTGAACAATGAATTTTCCGTTACTTTTTTAACTATTTACTGCGCTCGTTAATAATTTCTTTGTTAACGGGCACTTTATAGAGGGCTCAATGCAGGGGCATTTTGAGTAAGCGCCACTGATTGAGCATGCAACGCGTGACATTTTTACCCGCTACATCCACAAATGATCCGGAGGCTTTATGTTTAAAAAACTTTCTTACGTTCTAACCAGTGCGTTAGTGTGCTTGTCGTTCAACGCCAGTGCAGCCGAAAACTGGAGGGCTTGGAATATCCACAACGATGGTCACCCGAATACCGCTGCAATGGACAAGTTCTCTGAGCTCGTCGACGCAGCCACTGAAGGCGAAGTAAAAGTAGAAGTGTTCCATGGTGGTGTACTAGGCAACCAGCCAGACGCACTGGAGCAGGTTCGATTAGGCGCCATTGAGGTCGGTAATTTCAACCTTGGACCCATCGGTCCAATGGTCAAGGAAGCCAACCTCGTGTCATTGCCCTTCATCTTCAAAAGCGTACCGCACATGTTTCGTGTACTTGAAGGCGAAGCCGGCGAAACAATAGCCGCAGCAATGGCTGATGCTGGCCTTCAGCCACTGGCCTGGGTTGATGCCGGTGCACGCTCTTTCTACAGTCAAAAGCCTATCAACACGCCAGCTGATGTCGAAGGACTGAAGATTCGGGTGATGAATAATGACCTGTACACTTCCATGATTTCAGCAATGGGTGGCAATCCTTCACCGATGGCATTTGCTGAAGTTCAGCAGGCGCTGAAAACAGGCGTTGTTGACGGTGCCGAGAACAACTTTCCGTCGTTCAAGAACGTGGGCCACTACGAAGTAACTTCCCACTACTCGCTCAGCGAGCACTTGATCATTCCTGAGTGCATCTGTGTTAATACAGAGAAGTTCGCTGCTCTGTCTCCGGAACTGCAGGAAGCTGTGCGTGGTGCTGCACAGGAAGCGGCATTGTTCCAGCGTGAGCTGTGGGCGGTTCAGTCCAGCCAGGCTCGCAAAGATGTCGAAGCTGCCGGTATCAAAGTGAATGAGATCGCCGACAAAGGTCCATTCCAGGAAGCAATGGTTAAGGTCTACGACGACTACCTCGCTGCCAACCCTGATATGGCCGCGTTGGTCGAAATGGCTCAGTCTACAGAGTAAGACCCGCTGTAAAATGCGCCATGGGATGCCCCGGTTTTTCCGGGGCATCCGGTTGTATGTCACTGATAGCACTGAAACTGATGGTAATAATAAGTCAGTGAAGCAGTCCTCAGCCACCGAGTGCCCCGCCGATAATCGTATGTGCTCTTCTATAAGGCGGAGTCGTGGCAGAATCTCTACCACTGTAAAGCCTTGTCATGGCACGTGATCACACTGCTGACTTGCGCCACTCAAACTTCTGAACCAGTGCTATATATAGCTACAAGAATACCTGATTACTTTAGAACGCCCGATATTCTTCGAAGAGTGTCGGGCTTTTTTTCACCGAGAGGACACAATGAGTCAAACGTCTGAACCATCCGCATTGCTGCGCAGTATGGACGGGGTATTCAATCTGTTATCGCGAATCTGTCTGATTGTGGCTGGTTTAGCCCTTATTACGATGACGCTGATGTTTGCATGGCTGGTTTACGGTCGATACGTGTTGAATGATACGCCAACCTGGGTAGAGCAGGTTTCCCATCTGCTGTTGATGGTCATCGCGTTTCTCGGTGCGGCGGTTGGTGTGCGTCAGGACACCCATCTGTCGGTTGTTTTGTTTCGCAGCGCGGTACCTTCGCGAGTGCGCACTGTATTTGTTTTTATCACCGACGTGCTCATGGCAGGCTTCGGTGGCTTCATGTTTTGGTATGGTTTGCAATTAACGCAGTTCAAATGGAAGACGCTGATCCCTTTGATTCAATGGCCGGAAGGTCTGCGCTCGCTGCCGCTGACTATCTGTGGCGCGCTGGTCTTTTTGTTTTCCATCGGTCACCTCATCCGCCTGTTGCTCGGGCAGGACGAGCGTAAAGACAGCATAGAATAAGAGACGAACATGGGACTTCTGCTTCTACTCGGGGTATTTGCCCTTTGTGTCATCATCGGACTGCCTGTTGCATTTGCGTTAGGTATTGCAGCACTCGCCGCCTTCTTTCATGAGGGGCTGCCACTGCTCATAGTCTTTCAGCGCATAGTGGCGGGTATCAATGTCTATTCGTTAATGGCGATCCCGTTTTTTATTTTCGCAGGCGAGCTGATGTTCCATGGCGGTATAGCCATGCGGCTGGTGCGCTTTGCGCAAAACGCAGTGGGTGCTGTACGTGGCGGACTGGGTATCGTTAATGTCTTTTCATCAATGCTGTTCGGTGGTATATCCGGATCGGCAATCGCTGACATCTCTGCACTTGGATCGATACTTATCCCGGTCATGAAAGACAAGGGATACGATGCCGACTACGCAGTGAACGTCACCGTAACCTCGTCTATTGCCGGTATCATTATTCCGCCCAGCCACAACATGATCATCTACGCACTTGCCACCGGTGGTGCTGTGTCGATATCCAAGCTCTTTCTGGCCGGTGTGGTACCCGGTATTCTGATGTGTATATGCCTTGCTGTTGCAGCTTATATCATTGCAGTCAGACGTGGCTATGGCGCCGAGAAATTTCCTGGCTGGACTGTGCTGATACTGAGTTTTTTCGGTGCCATTCCCGGTCTGCTGACCGCGGTAATCATCGTCGGTGGCGTGCTCTCCGGTGTTTTTACTGCGACTGAATCCGGTGCCTTCGGAGCGTTGTACGCCTTCGTTGTGACGATCGTGGTGTACCGCACGATCACCTGGGAGAATTTTAAGCTGGCTGTAGTACAAGCGGTGCGCACCACCTCGATGGTGATGATCCTGATCGCCTGTGCCGGTGCTTTTGCCTACATGCTGACGTTCTTTCGTGTGCCCAGCCTGACCATCGACTTTCTCACTGGCGTAACCGATAACCCGATCCTGATTTTGCTGATGATAAATGGCGTGTTGCTGTTACTCGGTATGATCATGGACATGGCAGCGCTGATCCTGATTTGCACACCAATATTCCTGCCCATCATGAATACTCTCGGTATTGATCCGCTGCAGTTTGGAATGATCCTGTTGGTTAACCTTGGCCTTGGCCTGTGTACTCCGCCGGTCGGGTCTTGTCTGTTCGTTGGATGTGCTGTTGGCAAGTTGCCGATGGAGACAGCGGTACGAACGATTTGGCCATTCTATATTGCTATCTTTGTCGCGCTGATGCTGATTACCTTTGTACCGGCTATATCGTTGACTTTGCCGGGGTTGATTGGATAAAGAGGGGGTGGGGTTTTTTGCCTGCGGCGCTATAGGGTTCGTCGCCTTCAGCGGGAGTCACTTTTAACTCTTTGCTAACCACGGACGAAAAGTAACCAAAAGTATTTTTGCGGATAATCAGCCTGGAGTCTGTCCGAGAATGAGGGTCGTAGCGAGGATGTGAGATTTTGAGTCATCTCTTGTGATCAGGCGACAGTGAATCAGAGATCAGAAGACAGATCTGGCAGGCACCTGCTGTCCTTTTGTTCTGTCCTCTGTTTTCAGCCTTCTGTACTCTGTACCGCTATCCCTGGCACATTGACCCACCTCCACGATAAATCTCAAAACTGATTAGACGCGGGTAGAGCAAGAGCAAGAGCAAGAGCGGGCTCGCGATGTCGTGCATTGCGTTTGTTGGTTATTGTATCGTGGGCGGCCAATGTCTTATACGGTTGGTCGGTATAGCCGTAGAGGCCATAAGCCCTAGGGCGCACCTACCATTGAATGTATGGCTGGTCGGCAAAACAGTTGCCTGGTATAGCCCGATCAACAGTATTGTGCTGCCTGTTATTGCAACCTTATTCTTAGCTGTTAAAAAACTACTGCATCAAGCGTGTGTATAGCCTGTCGCAACGACACCTGCCATACAAATGGCTTCATCCTGATCTCCGGTGCCGCCACTGGCACCTACGGCACCCAGAATTGTACCGTCGGAATCCTTGATGAGTACCGCGCCGGTTTGTGGGATGAAGTGCTGTGGTGTCGAGCTTGCGAGCGTTGCGAAAAACACTGGAATTTTGGTTTGAAGTTCTGTTAGTTCACGGCTGCTGCAGCTCATGCCGGCGGCGGCAACGGCTTTGCCCATGGCAATATCAAAACGCAGTGCGGTTGCTCCGTCTTCACGTACGAATGCTTTGATCTGGCCGGCTGCATCCACTACTGCAACGCCCATCGGTGGATAGCCTTCAGTTTTTGAGTGCGCTAACGCTGCAATGATGATCTGGTTGGCTTTGTCTGAAGTTAGCTGGGTCATGTCGGTACGCTTTTGTGATTTGATGATTCGCTGGCAGCCCTTGTTTAAGTTCAGGGTCTGCGTTGTAGATGATTGCCTGGGCGCGGCTAGATCGTGCCATGTCGAAGGCACCGCTCTGGCGAGTTCTGCACGGCTACTGCTACGATCATTTAATGCACAGCATTATCTGATGACGTCAACAATGATCGACGAGGCCGAGACGTCGGGGTGGTTTTGCAGCACAAGCGGTTCGGCCGCGCCGACTCCTGATAGCGATTGGTTGAAAGGTACCATGAAATGTGGTGGATCGGGTGTGTCTTACATTATCTAAAAAAGAGCTTTACCCGGCCTGTCCATTAAAGTCACAGACGGATAGTTATTTCCGTAGCTGCGTGGTTTACAAATCGACTCATTCGCAAATATCAGTAATTTCCGACGCGCGATGACCTGCAATGTAGCCAAAGACGCTGGGAAAACAAATCTCTGCGCGATATGCTCGGCACTTCATGACACATTCGGGTTAGCATTCTCGGTGTTGTGCCCCGTTTTACGCTTGGATAACCGGAGTGTCACGATACAATACTGACCAGGCGTCAATGAAGATTGGGCCGTGGGGCCAGAGCTAATGGTATGAGTTATTCCGCAGAGAATCAGTGAAACGATCGATGGCAATTCAGTCCCGCTGGCAGTTCTGTCGCGCCGGTATTACAAACGTTTATCAGTATGAAAACGAGGTGTTTCGCTTTCATGGTGGTCGATTGTTGCTGCGCGGGATAAACGGCTCGGGCAAGTCGACGGCTATGAATATGTTGCTGCCGTTTCTGCTCACCGGCAAGACGCGCGGGATTGATGCCGCTGGTGAGCAAACTGGAGTGCTAAAATCCTGGATGCTGTCCGGTCGTGATGAAAAACAGCCTGTTGGCTACCTGTGGCTGGAATTTGTACGATCGGTTCAAACGCCACAGGAGACGGCGGATTCAGAGGCTGAGTTTGAATACATTTCAATTGGCTGTGGAATTAAGGCTAACCGCGCATCGGATACTGTCAATACCTGGTGGTTTGTGACGAGTCGCCGACCGGCGATTGACTTCGAATTGCTGGAGCAGCAGGTGCCACTGTCCGCTGATGCGTTGCGGTCTGTTATACAGCCTGATGTGGTTTTTGCGCAGGATCGTCGGGCAGATTATCGTCAGGAAGTGGGTCGACGTTTGTATGGTGGCGCATCTGTTGATTCATTTCTTGATCTGATCAATACGGTGCGTAGTCCGCGGGTAGGGGATCGGGTCGATGTTGATCTGCCGGAGTATCTGGTTGCAGCCTTGCCCAATTTGTCAGAACAGGCGTTGCTGGAAGCGGCACGCCCGCTGGATGATCTGGATGAGCACCGGCGTAACGTTGGCGAACTGGCATCGACGGTATCTGCGCTTGAGACAATTACTGAAGTGTACCGAAGCTATGCCATTGCAGAGCTTCAGCGTGCGACCAGCCAGTCCCGTGAGTCTTTGACTGATTTGCGTCGTGTGCGTCGATCGGTGAAGCGTGCTCAGGAAGCATGGGCAGAGGCGCAACAGCAAGAGGTGCAGTCAGCCGAGGCACTGGTTGAGCTTGAAGTAAAAATTGAACGGGTAGAGCAGCAGATCAACGCACTTGAGCGATCACCTGCTTATACTGAAGGTCTGCAACTGGAGGATCTGCGCCGCCATGTAAATAGTCTGCAGGCAATTTTACAGAAGGACCTACGAGATCTTGCCAGGCATGAGGCGCGTCAACCAGAGGTCAACGCAGATGTGGTTCGCAGTGAACAACGCACTGATGAGCGCTGGCAACAACTGGCTGATGAACTGACGCAAATTGGGCGTGATATAGAGCACATTGCGTTGCAGGAACCGGCACCGGGCATTGCTTCAATATCGCGTTTGCCACTGAATGAGCAACTGCCTCAGGGGGTCAGCCTTGCAGAGCCGCTAGAGTCCTTCGATTCGGAGTTACTCAATACCCGGCTTAAGGGGCTGAGTGCTGCATCGAATACCCGGAAGCTGGATTTGGATACCGCACGAGCGCAAATGCAGTGTGTCAAGGAGGCTTCGGTTACACATGAAAATACGCGTGCAGCCTGTAGCCAGGCGATCGAATCGGTAGAAGACAGTACGCTACGATTTGATAACGGCCGCAATCTGTTGCAGCAGGCGCGAGAGGCATGGACAGTATCGGTGTCCGAGTGGATGCAGGCTGCGAAAGTGTCTATTGATGGTGCCGCAACACCGGTGGGTATAGAAGCTGTTGAAGCGCGATACCTTGCCATGGACAGTGTTGAATCAACGGCGGATTTTACACAACTTCGTGCTACGTTGAATCAGGGTATCAACCAAAGCTGTGATACGCAGCGGCGAAATACAATTGCACTGGAAGCACAGGTGAAGGATGCGGCGCAGGTGCACCGCGAAGCAGTGCGGGAGCTTGACAGACTCAATGCGATGAACGAGCCTGACATACCGTTATTGGTTTGGCAGCAGCGTCCCGCCAACTGTTTAGCGGATCTGATAGATTTTCGTGATGAGGTATCTGATCAGCAGCGCGCTGCACTTGAAGCTGCGATGGAGGCCAGTGGATTGTTGTCGGCGTCTATTAAGTTTGATGCCCTGGTGCTTGCAAATGGCGAGCTGGTCGTGGAAGCGGTTACTCGAGTTGAACATCCGTTAAGTGCGCTATTAAAAATAACACTGCCGGCTGACTGCAATATTGCGAGTAGTGTGGTGCAAAATATACTGGACTCTATCTCTACCGAGTGGCCCCGGAAGCAGCCAGCAGAACAATCAGAACAGCAGCCTGCACAGCAACCAGCATTGCAGTGGCAACAGCACTTTGACGATGCGCACACAGTGGTAACCACTGATGGTCGCTTCCGCATTGGCGCGTTGTGCGGGCGTCACACCAAGGCATCGGCAGAATACATTGGCGTCAGTGCCCGGCGCGAGCGTCTGGAACAACTGCGGCGCGATGCGTCAATCGCCGTCGACCAGGCTGGGGAAGTGCTGGTACAGGTTGAAACCAAAACTGCAGCTGCGCAGACATTGTCACAAACACTGGATGATTTTCGTCGTACGTTACCTGTGCTGGATGCCGTGGAGGGCGCGCAGGCCAGAGCAAGTGCACTGGAAGATGAGCTACAACAGGCGCGTGACAGGCTGGTGCTTAAAGAGCGCGAGGTTAACAGTGCAGAAAAAGCATTGAGTGCAGCAGAGCAAGAGTGTCATCGTATTTGTCGCAGCCTGCGACTGCCCGTGGACTCTGCCGGGCTGGATTCTATAGATCGTGGCCTCGACCGGCTGGTAAGCAGTATTAATAGTGCACAGCGTACCTCGACCTCTGTTACACAGGCTTGCGCTGACTGGACAGCTGCTGCCGACAGATGGCGATTGGCACAGCAGGATTTACAGCAGGCCAGTGAACGTTGCAGCGCCAGCCAGGCTGAATACGATGCCCAGCGCGCGCGTCTCACGACACTGCAGGCCACATTAGGCACTTCCTATGCGCAAGTGGTGGCACAAATATCGGACTGTCAATCACAGGCTGTCAATGCAAAGCAAGCTTTGCCTGCTGCAAAACAGGCAGCGAATGAAGCAATCAAGCTGACGCAAAAAGCTGTAAATGACAAGGATAATAATCTGGCAGCACTGGACCAGGCAGAACAGCACTGTGCACAGCGGTACCAGCTGCTCTATGCCGCGACTCAGGTGCCGGGGTTGTTGACAGCGGTGGTGATGAATGAAGAAACAACAGGCGAGGTATCATTGCCCGTCGGAGCAGCCGACTCCAGCGCTCTTGAGACACTTGTTAATGCGTTGCAGGATATCCTTCCTGCGGACTCGACTACGGGCGCCTCGGTGACCCCGGGCACGACAGCTGACGGGGTGCGAATATCACTACGCCAGCGTCGCAGTTCACTGGGTGCGGGTTGGGATGCTGAAGACTATCAACCGGATGCCTCTTTACCGATTAGTGTTACCGTCAACGGGCCGCTTGGTCAAATGCCGTTACCGGAATCACTACAGACTGTGCGAACGCAACTCGACCGGCTGCAGTCATTGTTGAGTGAAAAACAGGACCAGGCATTGCGTAATTTGCTACAGGGGTTAATCGCCCGCGAAGTGGCTGAAAAAATGTTTCAGGCCAGTCGTCTGATTGATCGCATGAATGATCGTCTGGGCAGCGTCACTTCAACGCATGGCATTGGCGTCAGGTTGCGGTGGCGCCAATCGAAGGAGCTCGATGAAACCAGGGCTAGTACGGTTAAGATACTCGGTAAGCGCCCGGATCTGCGTAGCGAGGAAGAAGAGGATGTGCTGCGTGTGGCATTGGCAAGTGCACTTGAAGAGGCGCGGCGACTGCAGCCGGATGCGCCTTATCGGCAATTGATTGCGCACGTGTTTGATTACCGTGACTGGCACGATATGGCTATTTTGTTGCGCCGTGGTGATGATCCTGAAAAACGATTAACGCGCCGCACACCGTTATCTGAAGGGGAAAAGAAACTGGTCTCTTACCTTCCGTTGTTTGCAGCTGTGGCGGCCAGTTGTGATGCAATATCTGATTCCGGTGGTGCTTCAGTGCCACGCTTTTTGTTGCTTGACGATGCGTTTGCTAAAGTCTCCGAAGACAACCATGCCGCGTTGTTTGGCTTGCTGGTTGACCTCGATCTGGATTTCATTGCCACCAGTGAGCGCCTGTGGGGTACTCATGCAAGTGTGCCGGGTCTTGCGATTACAGAGGTAGTACGCGACACCACGCTGGGCGCTATTCTACTGGAACACAGTCGGTGGGACGGCAATACCTTGCACCTTGCGGCCCCGGTTAATATTAACGAGGAGACATTTGGCAGCGCCTGGATCAGTGCAAACGAAAACAGGCAGACGGATGAATCAACGCATGCAGAATGACACAGAGTCGTCACCGCCGTCATCAGGGCATTCTGTACTGCCAGCCACTGATGATTCCAGTACCGTGGCAACACGGTCGCTCGCACCTGCGCAAGGTGCTGACGAGGCGCGCTTGTTATTTCGTTACCTTGGCGGCGAAGAGTGGCAGGAGTATCGCGCCATAATGTCTGTGTTTGCCGACACGTTTTTTTCCGAGTTTTCACCGCAGGATGTGATCGGTGCGTTGCATGAACTGGGTATCGATATCAACGATACAGTGGTAGCTGACCGGCTGGAGAGTCTTCGCAGTTGGGGTAATCTGTCAGTGTCTACGTCGGTGGGTAATCCGTCGAGTCTCGATGACTACTACAAGCGTCGTCACCGCTACCTGATTACACGAGCCGGTCAGGAAGTCCATGACGTTGTTGAAGGCATATTGCACCGTATAGATGATGTTAGCGATGTACAGGCAGGCCGCTTGCGCGATGTGCATCGTGCACTGGAAAATTTAATAACCCTGTGTGAAAGAGGGCTGGACAATGTTACTGCCGAGGTAACCGTAGATGCCGTGCGTGCTGTGTTTGATCCACACGAATCGTTCAGCACAGAGGTCACGCAGTTTTTTGCATCAATCAATCAGTGGCAAAGTCGCTTTGATTTAGAAGACGACGAAATAACTTTCTTTGCTGAAATTCTGGTCAGCTATGTATCTGAACAGCTGGTTGAAATAGAGCGTATGGCACGACCGATAGCCGGTAGCTTGCGCTCATTGTCGCCATATATTGATGAGGTGGTTGTGCGTTCCAGGAGCGGGCTTGCTGCACGGGTATCTGATGCGGGTTTGTCAGACTCTATCTCGGTGCGACCACCGGCCGGCTCCCAGCATGCGGACTGGAATCATCTGATGCGCTGGTTCGGGGCGGGTGTTGATGGCCAGTCACGACTTGATGGCTTAACCCGTCAGGCACTAGCGGCGGTGCGCACGTTAACTGGCAATCTGACCAGATTGTCGCGTGTTGGTGCCAGCATCGCATCGCGTCGTGGCGATTTTATAAAACTCGCACGATTCGTAGACTCGGCCGATGACAACGCCGCCGTCCAACAGCTGATGGCAGCGGCATTCGGTCTTTTTCCCTCCAGGCATTTTGGGGTACTGGCCGCCGACGCCGAGGATCCGGTAGCCACCAGCACACCATGGCAGCGTGCACCGTCTGCGCAGGTGCCGGTCAGCTTAAGAGAGCGAGGTGAGCGCACGCAAAGAGGATCGGTGAGCAAGGTGAAAAACCGTGCAGCGGAACGCGACCAGCTGCGTCGCAACCGTCAGCAAGAGCGTAATGCGGAAACACAAACAGCGCAGGAATTGCTTGCAGCAGCGGGCGACAGCGGCCGGGTTACGGACATCTCGGTCACCGTGCTGGCATTGCGAAGATTGCGGTTGTTGATGGGCGCGTCTGGCGCCAGACGCAAGCCAGGACAGCTACAGCGCTCTGCCAGTGATAAGGATCTGAATTGTGTGGTCACACGATCAGTGGGTGATTCTGTGCGGGTGTCTTGTCCGCAAGGCGCGCTGACTCTGATTGATGCGCAGTTACATCTGTACCCGGCTGACGGTCGGCAAGCCCGTGCCTGATCGACATCGGGATAGCCTGCAGCAGGCGGCAAGGCACTTGTTGCAGCAACCATTGACCTGCGCTGAACACAATCCTGATATCTTTACAATCATACGCCGTCACGAGCAAGTACTCGGAGAGTGGTTTACTCAGCGCCTGGGGTATCGCCTGCAGGTTACCAGTTCTACCGCCCGTCTATATAAAAACACGGTAGTGCCACACCGGCCGGTTTTGCCGGCACCGGTGGGTACCGGTCGTTCGATGTCGCAGCGCGAGTGCACTTTGTTAGTGTTGATACTTGCAGCGGTTGCAGCCGGGCCGCGAGTGATCAGTCTGCGAGACCTGATAGATGACGTGCGCAGCCAGGCGAGTGACGCTGAAATTGCGTTAAGCAACGAGGCATCAGAACGACGGGCACTGGTGGTTGCGCTGAAGTGGATGATTAAAAACGGCCTGCTTGTGGAACTGCATGAGCATATCGACAATTATGAGCAGAATGACAGCGCGGATGCCATTCTGGAAATTGATTTTGATCGCATAGGATTATTGCCACTATCGGTACTGGGGCGTGCTGGCAGTGCGGAGCAGCTGTTTGATCGTAGTGAACGACGAACCGTTTCCAGACAATGGCTGCGTGCCATGTTAACCGAGTATCCGGTGCTGTATCGTAGCGATATTACCGATCACGAGTGGTCTGTATTGCGTCGGCGTCTGGGCGAGGAGATTACCTTTCTCGATGAAATGTTTGGTCTTCAGCTTGAGTCGCGTGCCGAAGGAGTCGCGGCAATTGATCCTAACGGGCAGTTAAGCGATCGGAGTTTTCCAACCAGCGGTACCGTGGGTCATGCGGCCTTGCTGGTTATTGACTGTCTGGTTCAGCTGGAAGAAACGCGTTGTTCTAAAGAGCAATTGCAGCAGCTGTTTGATGCAATCATTGAACGCCATAAACGTCACTGGTCAAAAGTCCGCGTTGAGCAGCCTCAGTTGTTGTTGAGAGATGTTATCGACCTGCTGGATGATATGCGATTGCTCACGAACGATGGTGATACAGTGACATTGTTACCTGCGGCCTTTCGATATACCGTGATGACAGAAAGCACAGACAACGAGCTTGATGATCCAAATGATATGACGCCAGCTGCCAGTCCATCACAATCATCGCTTTGGTAGCGCATAGTGGTTGCCAGGGGCTCAATACCGGAATCGCTCAAGGATGAAAGTCTTGTCGATCTGTGGCACAAGGTTCGACTGAAACTGGATAAATTCGGTGAAGCGCGTCGCGGCACGTTGATACTGCCGTCATTAACAGACCAAGCGGCACTGACCTTGTCGTCATTGTTAAACAAACCACCCGGGTCGAGAATCGACCTGACTGCACTTGAACAAGCCTTACTTGCACAAGGCGTTGGCACAGATCTGCATACTGCGCTGGAGCTGTTGGGTGTGCCCGCAAGCAGCATTCGCATTGCATCACGTCTGGCAACGCAGCGACGCGAAGAAGCACGTTACCGTGTGATAGAAATGGTCGCAACGTGGCCTGAGGCGTGGTGCGGCGAGTGGGTGGACTGGCTTTTTCGGTCAGGGGCGATGGCTCATACGGATGCCGCAAGCGCGACTGATCGGGTATCTGAAGTTCGACGCCTGCTCGACCACTGTTCGGTATTAAAAGCGCCAATGGCGCGCAATGATCTTGCCGTAAGTCTGTATGGTTCAGCCCATGCGCTGGACGATGGTTCTATACTTGAACGCTGTGCGCGCCGGACATTGTGGCACGTATTGAATCAAACGCCTGATTATCATCTGGGGCGCGCAGTGTGGAATGCCGCCGGTATTTACACAGATAAAGTTTCAACTCCGGTACTCACCTGGCAGTTGCAACTGCAGGCGGGAAGTGCGCTTGGAACACTGTGTAGCGCCGCTAATAAGGCAGGTATACCTCTGCATCTGAGTCTGTTTGCATTACTTGCGAACCCGATTCTGTGTGACCGCCCTGATCGACCAGTGTTGGTTGTGGAGAACCCGCGCCTTGTTGAAGCAGCGGCAGAGCGGGGTTTCGAGCAGACGGTTATTGCCACTAATGGCAATCCGTCTACTGTGGTATTGGTGTTAGTGCAATCAATGCTGGAGCAGGGCATTGAGGTGCTTTATCACGGAGATTTTGATGCGGCAGGATTGGCGATATGCAGCCGTATGGTAGAAAAAGGATGTACGCCCTGGCGCATGACCGCCTCTGATTACGAAGCTGGGTTAGAGAAAGCGAAAAAACTTGGTGTTCAATTGCCTATGGATTATATGCCCTGTGGTGCTACTGCATGGGATGTAGAGCTTCAACGGGCTATGGTGCTGCACCAGCGGGTAGTGCATGAGGAATTTCTGATCGAAGAATTGCTCCACTGAAGCCGCGTTGAAGTTCTGACAACGCGGTATCTACGGTTGCAGTACGTGGCTGATCTGGAAGAGTGGGCTGATCTGGAGAGTGGGTTAGTCTGGAAAGTGGCTGTGCGATAAATCTTTTTGCAGCAGATCAGGCAGTAACCACAGCGGTTACCGCCTTTGAAGGTGTAGCTGCTAGTTGGTTGTCTCTTCAACAACAAAATTCAAGCTGTAAGTTACCAGGTCATCACCGGTTTCCTGAATCCAGAAGGTGTAGTCACCCTCTCCCAGCGGTGGTGTGAATCCCTGTGTGCCTTCGCCGAGCCCCATCTCTACGAGAATATCGCTACCTTCCAACTCGCCACCGAAGAGTACAAAGCCCAGCAGATTTTCAACCGCCGGGTTGTCATTGGATTCGGTAAATACGGAACCCGCCTGGATACCAATGAAAGAGACGTCATCTGCGGAGGTGTATTCTTCAAGCTGGATAGCAGTCAGTTCGCTGCCGCCTGGCACATTAATCGTCAGATAGTCCAGATCAGGCGAGACTACTGTTCCATTGACGATATTACCTCCGCTGACAAGTTGCAGAGGTTGTGGGTTATTGGGGTCATTAACAATGTCGTTATCGTCGGCTTCGTCAAACAGCACTGTATTGGTCGGGGTGTTATCTGCACCGGAATCGATGTCGTTGTCATCGTCATCGTCCGAACTGCTGCAGGCGGCCAGTGTAATAATGGAAGCAGATACAATAAGTTTGGACAGGAAAAGTCGGTTTAATTTCATTGGAGCCTCGTGATGTTTGTCGTAGTTGTTGATGGCGGTAGTTGATGAGCTGAGCTGATTATCACTAGTGACAGTGTAATCAAAGGTAGCGAGAATCCAGGTAGAGGCCCGTACTGACGTCTCGTGTTGACGTCCCGCACTGATGTTCCGTACTGATGTTCCGTACTGATGTTCCGTACTGATGTTCCGTACTGATGTTCCGTACTGATGTTCCGTACTGATGTTCCGTACT
>CAYMVV010000022.1:34321-63060 GCA_964393885.1 uncultured Granulosicoccaceae bacterium
ACTGATGTTCCGTACTGATGTTCCGTACTGATGTTCCGTACTGATGTTCCGTACTTGGGTAAGGCCACTCCGCTCGACCGGCGTTCCAGTCTCACTATCACTATAACAGGACAGGAAGATTAGCGAACGATACTGAGAGTTGAAGAATAGGAGATGGACTGATTGCAATGGGTTATAAGGCAGCAAATACCTGGCCAGGAATGACGGTCATCGGAGGGGGTATGATTATGAGCCAGATATTTCGAATGAGGCGCTTAGTTGCTCTTTTTTTTGACGAAGTGATCGTATAAACCAGCCGAACGACTGCAAATTTTAAAGCGGACTGATAATTACCAAGGGCAGGGTGGCTTGTAATCTGCGAGACTTATCTGCCTGATGATTTCTTTACCTTGCGATGACTGGCTCTATGATTTCGGTTAATAATTATCAGCCACCAGATTCCGGGTAAATAAAACAAAGAAAATGACCCGCCTCCCGAGTTCGGCGTTGCTAATTCGTCGGGTGCTAAATCGCTGGTTGACACACTGCTATCCGAGGTGCTGCTATCCGAGGAACTGTTATCAGGGGAGGAGTCGGTGGTTAGCCCAGTCTCTTCGATCAGATTATTCTGGGTTAGAAACTCGACAGGGAACAGGAGACTGGCCGTGCCGTTCTCAGGTAACAGAGGTGCATCGCCCGCCCATAACCTGCCATGCCTGATTACCATGTCTCCCCCGGTGGTGACCGCTGTTTCGCGCCAGACTCCGTTGTTGTCTTCGCCAAACACATGGATCTCGCCATTTAATTCGATCAGTGCCGTGTTCGGATTTATCAGATCAACACCGTCAATTCTTGTTCGGCCATCCCCTGTATAAAGCGTTTGCTGATGCTGCCACTCGCGATCAGCATTCCTTACATAGATCTCGGAAAAATTAAACCCGCTTACCTGGTTGGCCAACAGAAGGACATCGGAATTGATGGAAAGTGCGTAGCCTATTTGCGGGTTTGGGTTATGTAGCCGCGGTTCCACCAGCTCGCTATCAAGAACCCACTCGCTGTTTTCCTGTTTATAAATGAAGATTGTACCAACGGCGCCACCTTCTCCTCCCACATCGCCGGAGCGCACTGCCAGGTAACCATCCACCAAAGAGATTGCCTGACCATAACTATCCCAGTCTGTGTTAAAACCGGGTAGCTGCGCGGTTTGCACCCACTCTGCGTTGCTATTGCGTTCGTAGATAAATATCAACCCGGAAAATGTAGAGGAGCCGGGGATAGCAGGTATTGAAATGGCCAGTATTTGTTGATCGAGATCAATGCGAATAGCTGATACTGAAGGTGGATAGAAGCTGGTATTGATAAATTGCTGCCATAAGCCGGAGATATCAATCGTTGTCTCTAGCTGATTGTCGGTTGTTAAAATTTCTACCATTACCTGTTCGGCGTTGCCACCCTGAACGACTCTGGCAGCTAGATTGCCCGACAACACGGTAGCGGGTTCAACAACAGTTCCGTCAGTTGATGTAAATGTGTCAGGTGAAGGTCCGGTATAAGTTGTATCTGTGGCAAAAATTGAGTCCCGCCTGTTATCGTCGACAGGAATCCGGTTTGGTGGAACAACACATTGCTCGTCATTCTCTATGCCGAAGCCATCGCCATCCGGATCGGAAAAACCCGATAAACACTGTGGTGCTGGTCGAAGGGTATTTAACTCATCGTAGCGAGACAGGTCATACGCGCTAACCTCCCCCGGTGTATAACTGCTGATGAGTGCTGTTGTACCGTCTAAGGCCAGAAAATGGCCAAAACCACCAGTGTTCTGTAGAGGGATTAGATTCCCTTTCTCGATCCAGCTTTGATTTTCATCGCTTTCAAGCAACAGGAACTCGGCGTTCTCACCATCGCCAATATAGTAAAACTGGATAATTGCAAAGTTCTCATTGATTACTGCGTTGAAAACCGATGAGAAAAAACCACTGGCGCCAAAAAATCGATGAACTTCTGTCCAGCCGTCGTCGCCAGCAAACTGGTAAATAATGTTAGTTGATGGCTCGTCACTGTTTTTAATCGAATAAAATGCGTGACGGCAATCTTTGGAGTAAAAGACCTCGTTGATCTGATTGGCGACTATATCTATTCCGGTCCCTCCCTGGTTGATCCACTCGCCGTCTGTTTGTCGAAACCATTGATTGTCTATGACCGCGATATCCTGATGTATGCAAATCTCTGGTGAAGCGTATCGAATGACGTTTTCGTTGACTTGCTGGCTGAACTCTTCAACCAGAGCGCCATCAGTATCTATACGATAGATTCTATGGATCATCGCATTGGCGGTAGAGGAGTTTACTAATACCCGATTGCCGCTATCACTCAAGTGGAATGCATTGGTAGACTGTATGGGGACAGTAATATTTTCCCCTTGCTCCCATGAGTCGCCATTGCGCCTATAGATTTGTAATGTGTTCTCAGCCAATCTGGGGCCGAAAGCGACTATTGCAGTGTTGTTGCTAACAGCAAGTTTTTGCCCAAACAGACCAAACGTATCGGCACCTGCAGGTGGCCGTAGCTGGGCTGTTTCCTGCCACCTTCCCGCCGGCTCTCGCTGCATCACGAACACACGTTCGTTTAATTGCGATGCAACCAGAGCGGTATCGCCGTCGATGTCCGCAGCAATCCGGGTATTGTAAACATACTGGCTCTGGTCCGGCACAAGGGTTTCAATGATTGCGGCTTGTTCCGCCACCTGACCTGCTGCCTGTCCTGATATGCACAAGCTGCCTGTACCCAATAAAACGGCGAAGAAGTTGGCGACAATATCTGGACTTGATCTGCGTTTCTGCACTGCGGGCAATCTCTGAATAACTTCTGGAAGTCAGGGGCTGCGTCTGCAATGCCCCAAATCTATTATGTCATGGCATAATAAGTACCGCAAGAGTGGGAGGTGATTTGTCTTTTCACCTGCGCGCACCGTTATTGCTGGTCACCAGGTTGATAAACACTGGTTGGGTGTCATCGCAGTTTGCGCGAATTGAAGCCTCAAAGCCTCAAGTGGGAAATTTCCTGACGCAAAGCACTCGCTAGAATTGGTAGCCGACGGATATAAAAACGCCATTGCCGACGTCGGCGTCAATATCGATATCATCCGGGTTGAAAAAAAAGTCGGTGTAAAAATCCAGGACAAATTCATCGGTGTCGGCGGCTCGATACAGGTCCAGGCCGACTAGCCAGCCAGAATGTGTATGCGGGTTTAGATAATAATTCAGGCTCAGTGCGTATCCGGTTATGTATTGATTACTAAAGGCCTGAATTCCCAGTGATGTGTTTGAGGTAAGAAAGCGATCGTATCCCAGAGTGAAACCAGTGTAGCCTAAAGCTGCTTTCAATTTATTGTCGTTAAAGTTTAGTGAACCCTGCAGTCCGAGAATGCCACCATATTGAATTCCAGAGCCGATGCTGCCTTTGAGGCTTGCGGCCTGCACTTGCGGTGAAATAAAACAATAAAGAAACATGATCGTGCATAGCTGTCGAGTAGACACTATTTCTTCCTGGTACGGTGGTGTTGGGGTTCACGAGTGGCAGATTGATCCGACACGTAGAATCTACGGCGCTAAGATAAAAAACAGATAACTACGCCTGCCTGATCCCTCGGCGGAAGACCGGGTTCCTTGAGCGCAGCCACTTCACAAAGTCAACGGCGTCTCGCATTGTCTTTGACTGTACCAGCTCGCGATTTATACAGTCAATGTGCGAGAAAAACACCGCGCGCAATGTTCGTCAATAACATCAATAATCGGCATGTTCAGGTGTTCGCCATGGATTTTTGTGTGTGTATCGCCGATTCGTTTTAGAAAGAAATTTCCATACTCGAAGTGAATCACAATTTGCTGGTTCCAATTGCCCCGATGCGGTTTGATAACACTGTGTTTCAAGTATTTGGTTCAGTTGCTTTTAGTCATTCATATGGGAGCTTGCGGCGGGAGATGTGTAGGATTTCCTACATTACCTGCTGATGATTTATATAGCACACTTCGTCTGCAACATTACGACTTGCTGCTGTCGTGCATTAGGATCGAATATCCGGTAGATGGCGGTGTTACGGGTTGTATTTAATGGAATATTCTTTACGTCAAGAGGATCAATATGATCAATAAATACGTTAGCTCTACCGGTGTCGCTATGATGGCTGCGATAATCTCGGCGTGTGGCGGTGGTGGTGGAAGCAGTGGAGATGCTTCGCCATTGCCGGTAGTTGACACAGAAAGCGGTGGATCAGCACAGACTTTACCCGTTGCCACTATACCTGCTCCTGTTCCATCCGGAGCATCGGCGACCGGACTTGATAGATTGCTCGGTAATGTTACGCTTGCTTATCGCTTTACCGGAGGTTCAACGGTTTTTACAACGCAAACTACATTTTCGAATAGTTCGTTTTCTGTGACCAGTGGGGGTGCAACGGTTCTTGAAAGTACTGCTGCCGATCGGACTATCGTCTGTGGTGTTTTTCCTTCTGGTGTCCCTTATGAGTACCTTTGTGTAGTGGTAAGGGCAACCGATGGTTCGGGGCAGATAACATCGCAAAATATATTTCTTTTTGATCTGACCAGCGCCACTGAGGGGGAGGGGGTTTTCGAATTCTGTATTGATGATGAGTTAATAGGTGATGCCTGCGTAAGTGAGGTGCTGGCGAGGCCGGATGGCCCGCTGGCAGTCGGAGTGTCACAGCAATTTGCCAGATCGACCGGGGCTTCAAGCAGTGTCGACGGTATTGCTGTGACAGAGGAGGAGTTTGATAGTTTTCACGCCGCTGCTGAAGCGGAATTTGGAAATAGAGGTTCTGTACGTCACTCACCCCTGTCGATAGATGATGATCTGATTCAGACTTACAAAGCAGTGTTGAACCACATCAAGTAAACATCTGGTCGTTGGCGTGGGGAATTCAATACCCCGCGCCAGTGTGGCTGAACAGATCGACGACGCGTTTGGATTTAGTGATCCCTGCTCTTGCGTATCAGTGCTCTTGAGTATCATTGCTCTTATTCGGTGTGTTGACGAGCGATATCGATGTCAGTTGGTAAGTTGGTTTTCCCCGATGCTGCTTCTAAAAGTGCGACTTGTAGACGTTTTAAGATAGCCAGTAAGTTACAGGCCTCGTACCTTCCCAAGCTGAATATACTTCCATGGTGACGGAAATTCACCCACCGGCACTTCAATCAGGTTCGGGCCATCATTGGCGAAAGCTTTTGCGAGTTCGCGTTCCAGTTCTTCAGGAGTGAGTGCCCGAGTAGCGGTAACGCCAAAGCTTTTTGCCAGCGCTACAAAATCCGGGCTTGCAAGGCTTGAGGCGATGAAGCGACCATCGAAATCATCGCGCTGAATACCACGGACGTTGCCATAGGCGTTGTCGTTCATCACCACAATATTGACCGGAATATTATGCAGAACGGCGGTTGCCAGCTCGGTAATGCTGAACAAGGCGCCTCCATCACCGGCAATAGAGACCACAGGTACGTCGCGACGCGCATGTGCAGCGCCAATTGCGGTCGCTATGCCCCAGCCAAGCGTGCCCTGATAGCCGGTGGATAGAAAAGTCCGCGGCTTAAAAACAGGGAAGGCAAATCGCGACACAAACCCGATCTGTGTTAGCTCATCGACAAACAGTCCGTCGGCTGGCAATGCGTTGCGAATAGCTGTGAGCCAGCCGAGTTGTGGTGCAAGCTCCACGGAGATTTTATCCATCATCTCCTGCTTGACCCGTACCATATGTTCACGCCACTCGGTGCGGTCAGGTTGCTCTGCTAATGCATCCTGCAAGGCCGGTAACGCGGTAGCGAGATCAGCTTGAATGGCGACATCGGGTTGAGGAGCCTTTGTTAATTGATCGGCGTCGATATCGATATGGATAACCTTGATTTTATCGTCAACACCCCATTGATATTTTTGTGCCGCCAGTCGGGTACCCAGGCCAATGACCAAATCGCATTCCGGCCACAGTGCATGGCCTGCAGGCATGTTGAGGTGCAAAGCATCAGTGCCCGGCATCACACCATGGCCGTTGCGAAATGCAAGGGTTCCCGCACCTGTGGTTTGTGCCAGCGTGCAGACCTGCATGGCATGGTCCTGTGCACCACTGCCAACGACTATCAAAGGTCGATGTGCCTTTTCGATCAATCGAGCGGCTTTTTCAATAACTATCGGGTCAACTGGCAACGACGACTGCTGACTGACCTGCAGTGCAGTATCGTCGTAGGGGCAATCCTGCAACCACAGATCAACAGGTACTTCGAGCGCAACAGGTCCGGGGCGCCCGGTTAGCAGTTTGGACCAGGCAGTCTGCATTTGCTTGTCAGCAGAAGAGCCGCTGATGAAGCGATCGGCGTGTCGGGTCAGCTTTGAAATGATTTCAAGCTGTCCTTCTATTTCGTGCAATAACCCCATGCCCTTGTCTATTGCACCCGAAGGAATCTGCCCAATAATACCCATGAGCGGTGCGTTTACCGCATAGGCTGTACACAGCGCAGCTGAGCCATTGAGAAGCCCGGGGCCGGGTACGAGACAGAACGCCTGGTGTTGCCCGGTAGCCAGGGCAGCACCAAGAGCCATATAAACTGCCCCCTGTTCGTGTCGAGCCTGTACTGGTTTTAATTCGTCCTGTCGATCATAAATCGTATTAAAAAAATGATCGTTTTGCACCCCCGGCACACAGTAAAGCGTGGTTGCCCCGTTTGCGATTAACGAATCAACGATCAGACTAGCTACGGTTTTTTTCAACTGGTAGGGACCTGCTGTATTTCAGTGTGTTGATGAAGCCGTTGGATTGCCCTGCAAAAAAGCGGTAGTGCGTGTCAATTGATTAAAAACTCCTCACACTAAATCTTCCCGCTCGCCACGAACCTGTTACTGGATAGCTTCAGCGGTGATAAAATCGCTGTCGCGTGAGATCATCATTTGGGCTCAGAGTAGCCGGGCACTTCCAGTCTCCCTTCCAGTAGTTCGCTAACGAAAAACTCCTTAAGTGCATCCAACTCGCCGTTTTCCTTCATTGCTCGAATGGTTTTATCCAGTATCAGGACATAGTGTTTGTTTTTTTCATGAAGATAGTGATAGAGATCATGCCTTTGTAGCGCAGGTTCCAGCAGATGTACTGATTGCAAGTCGAATTTGTCGATAAAGGAGAGGCCATTGACTCCTGAGGAGATAGCGATATCAATTCTATTGAGTTCAAGCATTCTGAAGAGTTGTTCGGTTCTATTTACATCTACTATGTTTTTATGATCTTTAAGGCCAATTTCAGCGTGTTTCATGCCCCGCACGATGCCGATACGATAGTCCTGTAATGCGTTCCAGCCATCTTGTTGAATATTTCTTTGGATAGATTGTGTTCTGGCGAATGCTCTGGACTCAAAGAAAGTAAAAGGGGTTGGCACGCGAATTAAGGTGGGATAAAGATCTCCGACCTTATGTATCCGGACCAACTCTCCGTCAATGATTCCACGTGTTGATTGAGAGAGCGAGCGCTGGGTAGGCATTACCACGAATTCCAGTGGGATATCAGCGCGGTTGTAGATTGCCTCCAATATTTTTGAATACACGACACTACTGGGCGCAGCCTCTAATATGGATATTGTCAGCGCGGATACTTTCTGGCTGATAGTAACAAGCAGGAGAAAAATAATTCCTGGTAGAATTTTCATGCTGAACTCAGTTGGTATTTGTTGTGCTGGCGGTAGCGCGGGTCAAGTCGGACCTAAAACAATACGCTCGGGAACAGCGTTCTGGTTTGCGGCGATTCGCAGTTGCCAGGTCATTTATCTTAACCTAACAGGTAACGATTTGCTGATCTGATTACCGGTAGAGGCTAAACAGTCGCAGTACCGAGGGTTGTCAGGGAGGCAACATTTTTCTTTGCAAAATGAACTGGTTGGGGAATTTGGTCTGCCGCCCGTACCGTGCTTATCCGGGTTCCAGCTTCGAGGCTTGCGTAAAGCCAGGTGTCACAGGTATCGAATCCGGTGTACAGAATTTAGAACAGGTGTTCGGAACGCCAGACACTCATGGGGCCTGGTCCTCTTGATTCTGATCTCATGAATAATGTTAGATGGTCATCATCGTCACAATTGCCACAGGCTACGCTCAAAATGATCCGATCGATGCTGACAATTGATGAAAACAGGCCGCTTACCAAAGCAGACAGCTCATGAAAATTGTTAAGGAAATGGGGTACACGCACGCGGATTTTTTCAGGCTCCTGCCTCGCGCGATGGGGAGTTACCCCTATGAAGTCAATGGCCTGGAGGTAAGCTGCACGCTTCCTTCGGGTACATTGAAAATAACGTTGGGAGAAGAGCGGGAGCGACGCCTTGTGCTGGTGGTGATACCGTGTACCACAATTACCTTTGAGTACCACAATGTGACTGAGCAGGATCGCGAGGCTTTTGTTAATTATTTTGAGTTGCGCTTTATGAAGGGGCTGGCCTGATCCGTCACCAATAAGCCTGACTGGTTGGTAGCGTGGTGCCTGCTATAGCCGGTAGTCGGTGTGAAACTGCTGAATAGTGCCTGTTAAGCTGACGATGGTGTGTAGTCAGTACCTGGTTGCTCTATCGAAAAACTCCTCATTAAATGATCGGGCGTGGCACCGTATTGATGATAGAGCGGGGGAAGTTCGTTGTCTGCAAGATGTTGATAGATACCCGTTCTGACGAGCAGTGTATTAAGACCAGCACTGTGGCCTCCGCAGATATCGTGCTCAATACTGTCACCTATACAGCAGACCTGCGTTTTTTGATCAACGCTAAATCCGTCGAACTGTGACAGGCAATATTGATAGATCTGCGCATAGGGTTTTCCTATCCACATGACGTTGCCACCGAGTTTTTCATACTCCTCAGCGACACGCCCTGGTCCATAGACTCTGTCGTTGCCAATCAGTGCCCATTTGTCCGGGTTTGTGCAAATGCACAGCGTGCCTCTTGCGATGGCAGGTTCCAGCAGACTGACGTACTTGTCCAGCGGTTCAGTGGTACCGCGCAGGCCACTGAGCATAACAAGATCTGCGTCATCGATCTGATCTGCGGGGTCCAGCCCCAGGCCATCGATAGACGAAGTGTCTGCGTCATTAGACAGCAGGTAGCAGCGTGTACCAGTTTTAATTGCTCCTGTTTGCATCATCTCATGTAGCCGATGCCAGGCGGTTTCACCGGAGGTAATCATGGCGTGATAACTGTGTCGGGGAAAACCGAGTGTTGCCATGCGTTGTTCATTAACCGCTGATCTTTTACCGGAATTTGAAATGATGATGGCCTGTGCATCGCTATCGTTAATTTTCTGTAGCGCGGCTGCGGCACCCGTATAGGGTGAACGGCCATTGTGGAGCACGCCAAACTGATCGATTAAAAAGTAGCGATAGCGTATTAGCAGGTCGTCAAGGCTGGTTATAACGGGTTCAGACATAAACTATTGGCTTTCAATTGGTTTTAGCAGTACCTGATTGGAGTACCAATAAAGGGTGGTGTCAATCATAAATGTTAAGAGCCGGAATCCAGAACCGCCTGTTTTGCCAGCTGCGCAACACCGGCGGCGGCTTCAGTTGAAATTGATGGCGCAAAGGGTACATTGAGTTTGCGCAGCCGAATAGCAGACCACTGCGGGTTGTCTGCGCCACCGCCCACGGTGCGAATCGTCGTGGGTGCCGGGGCGCCGAGTTCCTGCAAACGCTGGTATCCCAACGCTTCTATATCTGCCATACCCTCAAGTAGCCCGTGCAGAAACTCACTGTCGCTTTCTGGCCTGGGGCTCAAACGCGGTTGCCAGTTGGCATCATTGTGCGGGAACCGTTCCCCGGGTGTTAACAACGGGTAGTAGTTCAGCTCAGGGCTGTTATCCAAATCAATGTGTTGTGAGTGTCGTTTTATTTGATCGGAGGTGAAAAACTCGAGCAGGACATTGCCGCCACTATTTGAAGCACCGCCCGCAAGCCACCTGTCACCCATGCGATGGCTGTAGATGCCATACGCTGGCTCGAACAATGGCTTGTCGCTGAGCATTTTCATCGTGATGGTCGTACCGAGGGCGGTGACGCAATCACCAATTGCCTGCGCACCGGTGGCGAGAAATGAAGCGCAGCCATCAGATGCCCCGGTTACCAACACGGTGGAGTCCGGTAACTGAAAGCGTTTGACACTCTCGGCGCTGATGACCCGGTTAACAGTGCCGCAGGGCAAAACGGTCGGAAGTAAGCCGGGGTCCAGTCCGGTTTTGGACATCCAGTCGGGCCAGCAACGATTAACCGGGTCGTAGCCGGTTTTTAGCGCGTTGCTCTCATCGCTGATTGTGTAGTGTCCGCTCAACTTTCCGGCAAGCCAGTCTGCCTGGTGGACAATGGAAACGTTTGTTTTTCTGCGTTGTGCAGTGTTGTTGTGCTGAGTATGGCGCTGCAGCGTGATCGCTCTTGCCAGTGCGGACGACGCTCCATGTACTGCCGTTGCGGCGGGCGCATGCTCAGCAATGGCCTGCAGGATATCAGTTGCATCGATGGCGTCGTTATACATCAGCGCGTCGGTCAAGGGTGTGCCATGCTGATCGATAGCGAGCACGGTGCCGGAGGTGGCATCGATTGCAATCGCCTGCACGGCAGATCGATCAATTTGTTTTAACAGACCATCCAGAGCGCTGCCAACGGCGTTCCACCAGGCGCTCGGCGCTCGCCTGTCGGCTTGCGGCAGTGCACAGCGTCCGTCTCCCAGTGTGTTGCCATCGGTGTCAATGGCTATGGCGCGTGCACCGGACGTCCCGAGGTCGATTCCAATGAACAGCTTTTCTGAAATAGTAGACAATGTGCGATCACCGCTCCGCGAAGGTAGTAGAGTTAGCCAGGCTCAGGCTTTTGTTGTGAGGTTAACCTCGAGCACACCAGCGGGCAAATAGTTCCTGCTGCTCTCTGGTCATATGCAGTCCATGTTTACTGCGTCTGCGTAAGTAGTCGTCCGGTTCGACTGCCCACTCGTGTTCCCGCAAATAGCGCGCTTCCGCTTCATAGAAGTGAGGCCCAAACTGCTGGCCGAGCTGAGCGACTGATGTCGAATCACCAATGATTAAACCAAGACGATCACCATAGAGGCGGGCTAAATGATAGAGCGTCTGTTGATCGAGCCAGTTGTAGGATTGCTGCATTTGCACTAAAAAGGCATCGAAATCAACATTGGCTATAGTTCCACCGGGCAATGTGGCCTGACGCGTCCAGGCGGGTTTCATGGCAGCGTACCAGGGCGCCAGTTTATCCAGAGCGTGTTCCGCCAGTTTGCGATAGGTGGTAATTTTACCTCCAAAGATGGAAAGCAACGGTGCGTCTCCATCGGCGGACTCGTTCACATCAAATATATAGTCGCGGGTAACTGCACTCGGGTTGGCGGCGTTGTCGTCGTAGAGTGGCCGCACGCCGGAGAAGCTGTGTACAACGTCATTGGTACTCAGGTCTTCAGAAAAATAACGGTTAACACAGTCGAGCAGGTACTGAATTTCCGAGGCGTCGGCCTGTACATTGTCGGCTGTACCATCGTGCGGTATATCGGTGGTGCCTATTAATGCGTAGTCACCCTGATAGGGGTTGATAAAGATGACGCGCTTGTCGGTGTTTTGCACCAGGTAGGCGTTATCGCCTTGCCAGAATTTTCGGGTAACTATATGGCTGCCCTTTACCAGTCTGACGCGCTTGTCGGATGAATGTTTGGCATCAGCGGCGGGCAGGTTGTCAATGATGCTGTTGACCCAGGGGCCAGCTGCGTTCACGAGCCCTTTGGCATATACGGTTTTCTGCTTGCCGGCTTTGTCGGTTAGTTGAATTTGCCATTGACCCTTTGTTCGTTGAGCGCCTGTAAAGGCAGTGCGGGTATAGAGTGTAGCGCCACGTTCGGTTGCATCGACAATATTCAGCACCACCAGTCTTGAATCATCGACCCAGCAATCCGAAAATTCAAAGCCGCGTCGGTAGCTTTCCTTCAGCGCTGCACCTTCGGGTGTTTTGCGTAAATCTAAAGTCCGCGTAGGTGGAAGATGCTTTCTGCCACCGAGGTGATCATAAAGAAACAGGCCGAGTCGCAGTAGCCAGGCAGGTCTGTCGTGTTCGCTGTGAGGCAATACAAAACGCATTGGCCAGATAATATGCGGCGCAGACGCCATTAGCACCTCGCGTTCAATCAACGCTTCGCGTACCAGTCTGAATTCATAGTACTCAAGATAGCGCAAGCCTCCATGCACGAGCTTGCCCGAGCGCGAACTCGTTCCAGACGCCAGATCATCCTTTTCGCATAGTGCAACTGACAAGCCTCTGCCACTGGCGTCTCTGGCGATACCTGCGCCATTGATGCCTCCGCCTACTATCAACAGGTCGTACGGGTGATCGCTACTGCCGAGCTCCAGGGTCACAGACTGGTCTCGGTGTTGTTGATTGTCGTGGTTGCTGTTGAGGTGTGAGAGGTCATTGGCAAGTTGCTTGTTCTGTTAGCAGAACGGTGAATTTTGTTTGTATTGGGCTTGTTGCCACTGTGCCGGTGGCTTAGCAAATGTTCAGCTGTGGTTCGTTATTGAGGTAGCGCCGAATTTCTTCCGCTATCATGCTTGCCGCTTTGGTGATGGTGTATACCGATGCACCGGCAATATGTGGTGTTAGTGTTACGTTTGGCAGTGACAGCAATTCCATTTCTGCGGGCGGTGGTTCAATGTCGAACGTTTCGAGCATGGCAGCCGCGGGCTTGCCCGCTTTTAAAGCCTCGGTGAGTGCCGGATAGTCGACCAGTGGTCCACGCGCTGTGTTGATCAGCAGGCTGCCTTCGCGCATCTTTGCCAGTGACTCAGCGTTGATGATATGTTTGGTTTCCTCTGTTACCCGTGCGTGCACCGATACAATGTCTGACTCAGCGAGTAGTGTATCGAGCGACACTTGCTCTACACCTGCGGCCTGGTGTTCTGATGACAAATTAACATAGGGATCAGATACCAGAATACGCGGTCCAAAGGCCATTAGCATTGACGTGAGTCGAGTACCGATTTGACCATAGCCTATCAGTCCAACCGTCATTTCTTTCAGCTCGCGTCCGGTTCTGTCGGCACGGTACAGATCACCTCGCCATTCACCCTGCCGAAGGGTTTCGTGGCCGACACGTATGCGTCTTGTTTCTGCGAGCATGGCGCCGATGGTAAATTCCGCTACCGCACTGGCATTGCGGCCGGGCGAGTTAACCACCGTGATGCCCCTGTTTTTGGTAGCCTGCATATCAATATTGACTGGCCCGCCGCGGGACACTGCAACCAGCTTTAAATCGGGTAACCTCTGTAGCATGGCGTCACTCAACGGTGCCAGGTGGGTGACAAGAATTTCTGCATCGGCAATAAATTCGCAAACCTCATCGGCATCGCCAATATATTCTTTTAACTTGCCCATGCCGTTTTCGTTTTCGCGCTCGGTAGCATGCTCGGTAGCATAACCATGCTCGACGGGCTCATCAGGCCAGTTGTTCGACATACAACGTATATCGAGGCTGGATTCAATCAATGACTCTATTTCGCGCTGAAACACTTCGGGCAGCATGAAGCGATCACCGATGATTGCGATTTTTACTGTCATAGACAAGGGGAGATGACAGCGATAGGGATAAGTAAGCTCATGTTATTTGTTTGCGTTGTCTGTTTTCGTGGGTGATGTATGTGTGTTGGTTATGAATGAGTCATGCGTTTGCCAGTCGGTGCTGGCTCATCGCTTTCCAGCTTCCGGTAAGCGACTGACGCGTCTGCTGGTAAGCCGGAAACAATGACTCATATTGCTTTGCCAGTTCAGCGTCGGGTTTGGTAATGCTACCAAGGTGTGGCACAACCCACTGGCGTGCACATTCATCCATTGATTGAAATTGTCCGATGGATACCGCGGCCATCATTGCCGCCCCGGCAGCACCGGCCTCTGCGACATCGCTGGTTCTAATGTTGCTGCCCAGTGTGGATGACAGAATTTTTACCAGTTGTGTGCTGCGCGCAGCACCGCCGGTAATGCGAATTTCATCTGGCGCACCGCCCATCGCGGCATAGCAATCTCTGGCTGCGAACGAAAGCCCTTCAAAAACCGAACGCGCCAGGTCACCAAAGTCGTGACTGGTTGACAAACCGGTAAATCCTGCGCGCGCGCTGGCATCGATGAACGGTCCGCGTTCACCGGCTTCTGAAATATAGGGTTGGTATAAAACGCTGGCCGGTCTGGCGTTGCCTACCCAGTCGTCCAGCAGTGGCAGCAGATCCTGGCGGCTTTTAGCGACGCCACATCTTTTTAGCAGATCAACGGCCGTGTCGAGTAGCCAGTCTATGTTGAGTGTTGCCGACATATTTGATTGCATCTGCGAGTAGACGCCGGGTATGGGCATACACATGGTATAGCCGGTGCAATCGTCGTTTAATACGACGTTGTCTGCGCCGCGTACCAGCTTCATATGCATGCCGGTTGATCCAATAATCGAGCAGCCCGGATCGCAGTCCGGATCATAGAGGCCGCCGCCGAGAGCAGTACACATGACATCAACGTAGCCCAGCACTATCGGGGTGCCGGCAAGCAGACCGGTTTTTGCGGCTGCCGTGTCAGACAGTGCATGTGAATGTGTTGTGCCATCGACAATGGGGGGTAACAGGTGTTGATGGCTTGCCAAATCCATAAACTCTATCACCTCCTGCGAATAGTTGCGGCTGCGGAAGTCACCGAAGGTAAAATTGCCCTCTGACGGATCGGTAGCAAGTTCGTCAGTCAGGTTATAGTACAGCCAGTCCTTGCAGTGTAGTGCGCTGGCTGCAGCGTTCATGATATCTGGTTTATTGTGTTTTAACCAAAGCAATTGTGAGCCTTGCTGGCATCCATTGATACCAGTGCCGGTACTTGTGAACCGTTGTTTGTTGCCTGGTTCGGCAGCTTTTTGCTCTGCCATGTCAGCGGCCCGTGCATCAAGCCAAAGTAAGGCGTTGTGCACCGGTTTGCCAGCCTTGTCGATCAGCCAGGTGCCATCGCCTTGTCCGGTAACAGCGACAGCTGCAACGCGGTTAGCCAGATCGGGTACCTGCTGTGAGAGTTGTTTCAGTGTTTTTGCCGTGCTTTGCCAGGTCAGTGCCTGATCTTGCTCTGCGCCACCGCCATCGAGTAAATGATACTCGTTGTCTATAGATGCACTGTCGACAAGCTTGCCATCCATATTGAATGCAATGGACTTGATGACGGATGTGCCGGCGTCAATGCCTATGATCAGGTCTTTACCTGCGGTCAGGCCTTTCACGATGCGAGCTCTCCTGCGTGTGCGATAGCGGTGCCGGAATCTTTGTCGAACAGATGTAGATCGTCAGCCGCAATTGCAATTGCGATCTCCTCACCCTGGCTGAGTTGAGTCTGATCGTGTTCAACCAGTACCAGTGTGGAATCTGCAAAGCGTGCAGAAATATGCGTTTGGTCACCCAGCCACTGGTTCGCCACGACCAATGCATTGGCTCCGTTTGATACCCGCCTGACGGCATACGGCCTGACGCCGACAACCAGGCTGTCCAGTTGTTGTAGCTGGCTTAGCACTGCAGGGTCGAAATCAGATGTCGGGTACTCAAGCGTTGTGTCTGGACTCAAGGCGAAAGTCACGCGCTGAGCCTCGCAGCTTACTGTTGCCGTATAAACATTCATTGGCGGCTCCCCAATAAAGGTTCCGCTAAACAAATTTGATGGTTTCGCTTTTAGCTGATCGGGTGTGTCGAGTTGTTGCAGTGCCCCATCTTCCATTACGGCAATGCGATCGGCCAGTGCGTTGGCCTCGACCTGATCGTGTGTCACCAGTATCGCCGTCAGACCGCGCTCTTTGATAAAGTGTTTGATACGCCCTCGAAGTATGGCGCGAAGTTGAGGCTCAAGTTGTCCCATAGGTTCGTCCAGCAGATGCAGACTTGCATCTCGTATCAGTGCTCGAGCCAGGCTGGCGCGCTGTTGCTGTCCACCGGAAATCGACACCGGGTAGCGATCCATCAGGTTTTCGATTTCCAGCAGCTGAGCTATTTCTGCGACTCTTCGGTCTGTTTCTGTCTTTGGCAGTCGAGCGGCTTTTAATGCAAACTCGATATTTTCCCTGACGGTGAGTGGTGGATAGAGCGAATATCCCTCGAATGCCATTGCTACGTTTCGTTGCGCTGGCCGGAGTTGGTGTATTGGCTTATCGTCTACCAGGATAGATCCACTGGAGACGGCTTCGAACCCGGCTACCATGCGCAGCGTTGACGTTTTGCCACAACCGGATGAACCCAGCAGGGCGACTATCTCTCCATCGTTGACATCCATCGACAGTGATTTTACGGCGTGTACTGCATGGCTGCCCCTGCCATAGAACTTGTCGATGTTTTGTAGTGATAGCTTGCAACTACGCGTGCCCTTCAGTCTATTACTACCCGAACTGTTACCTGTGATATTACGCGCGGTATTTGTAGTCGGGCTGCTGGTGATTGTCACAGTGTTTGTCAAAGTGTTTGTCACGGTGTTGTTCATGCGGCCGCCACTGATCCGCCATCATGCGGTATCTGAGGCTTGCCTTTCGATGAGATTCGATGACCGCTTTGTTCATCAAAAAGGTGTATGGCAGTGGCGTCTAAAGTGACCAGAGCATTACCACTGGTTGGGCCGTCGGTACCCGCGGGGCGAGACAGCAGCAGCTCTCTGTTTCCTGTTGTCATGGCCAGTGTGACTATTTTTTCATTGAGCGGTGTTACTGCTTCTATGGTAACCGGTATGGTCGGATTTTGAATGCCGGGTTCATTCGATTCAGAGGTCTGGCTGCTGTTCGAGTTATCACGGGCAACAAATGTCAGCGACTCTGCGCGCATACCCAGTATACAGGGCTTTCCGCTGATATCCCCATAACCTGCATCCAGTGCCAGCCGGGTGCCAGACAGCGTAACAAAGAGCCCCTGTGAATCCTGCTCTGGCGTTACGTTTAATAAATTGATAGATGGATCACCGAACTGTCGGGCGATCTCTACGGTGGCTGGTTGTTGATAAATAGTTGCCGGTGTGCCGGATTGCACAATGCGGCCATCCGCCAGTACTACAATTTGATCGCCCAGCGCCATTGCTTCTTTGTAGTCCTGCGTTACATAGACAACGGTGGTTTGTTGTCTGGCCAGCAGGGCCGGTAATTCTATGCGCATTTCAAAGCGAAGCTTGGCGTCGACATTGCGCAGAGGATCATCTAACAGCAGCAACGAGGGAGACCCAACCAGTGCGCGCGCCAGTGCAGTGCGTTGTTTTTGCCCGTTAGACAACTCACGTGGTGTGTGGTCCAGCACGTGGTCGATCTTAAGCAGTTTGGCAACTGATTCAACCGCGCTTTTCAATCGGCTTGTGGATGGCTCGTTCATTTCCAGTGAACTGGCGATGTTGTTGTGAGCTGTCATATGCGGAAATAGAGCAAAGTTCTGAAAAGCCATACCAATACCCCGATCTTCCGGATCTACGCCGGCCATGTTGCGACCGTCTATCAGGATAGCTCCCTTGTCTGGTTCAATGACCCCGGCTATCAAGCGCAGCAATACACTTTTACCTCCGCCCGAAGGACCAAACAGAACCAGTGTGCTGGCGGCAGGCACAGCAAGGTTAATATCGTCGAGAACGGTACTCCCCTTGTAGTTTTTGACGATACCTTTCAATTCAAGTGTATTCGTACCTGTACCCGTGTTCGTACCCGCGCCTGTACCCGCGTTTGTACCCGTGTCCGTAAACAGGGCATCACTATCTGTAGTTGTCGACATGGATTGTTACCCCTTCACCGCGCCGAGTGACAAGCCTTCCACCAGGTACTTTTGTGCGTACAGTGCGAGTGCCAGCGTTGGCGCGATTGACAGCACAATGGCAGCGGCGATCTGGCCATATTGAATACCGGAGGCGGTAACGAATGCCAGTGCGCCAACCGTAGCGGGTTGTTTATCTGCCGACGCCAGCACCAGTGCGAAGATAAAGTTATTCCAGGCAAAGATAAATGCCAGTAGGCCCGCGGCGGCGATACCGGGGCCAGCCAGCGGTACAGCGATTTTTCGGAATGTTGCAAACCATGAGTGGCCGCCAATGCGATAGGCGTATTCAATGTCTTCAGAGATATCTTCAAAGTAGCCACGTACGATCCACAGAATCAATGGCAGGCAAATTAACTGGTATACCCATATCAGGCCAAAGTAGGTATCGGACAAACCGAGTTTCTGGAAGTACAGTGTGAGTGGTAGCAATACCAGCAGAGGCGGAGCAAAACGAAACGACAGCAAGGTAAATGCTATGTCTTCGGAGAATCGGGTTTTATATCTGGCAAAAGAGTAGGCCGCCGGTACACCGAGTAACAATGCGAGTAGCACTGAGCCCACCGATAGTAAAACCGAATTACCGAGGTTACGCATGAAATGGATATCAAGTGCTGCAGCGTTTGTTTCCAGTTTGCCGGTGATCAGTGCGCGGTAGTTATCGAGCGTCGGTTCGAAAATTGCCGAGGGTGGTATGCGCAGTATGGTTTCATTGGTTTGAAACGACATCAGCACGATCCAGAATATCGGAAACATAAAAAACACAATGACCAGCAAAATTGCTATCCGTCTCAGCCAGGTTTCCAGAAATCCGTACTCGTTCATTGAGTGCACTTCCCGTTCGTTGAAGGCTGACAGGTCATTGACCGGTGACTGGTTCTGTTCATCGGTATTGTCATCGTGCGCGCTCCCTCAGTTTAAGCCAGTTCTTGATGAACAGGTTTGACATAAAGAAAGTAATCGCCCAAAGAATCATCATCAGAGCGGCAGAGCGGCCGATATTGGTTGACTGAAAAAAGTTTAAATAGGCTTCAACCTGAAACACGGTTAATGTGTCTCCGGGTCCACCCTGAGTCATGGCATAAATAATATCGAACTGTTGAATCGAGTCGAGCAGGCGAAACAAGGTAGCGGTCAGGATATACGGCATTAGCATCGGCAGGGTTATTTTCCAGAACACAAAAGTTCTTGGTACACCATCGAGTGCTGCCGCTTCAAACGGTTGCCTGGGCAGGCTGCGTAAACCGGCCAGCAGTAAAATCATGATAAAGGGTGTGTAAACCCACATATCGACAAGCACGACAGTTAGTAGCGCGGTATCAGGTGAGGCGGCCCAGCGGAAATCCTGTATGCCGACCAGCGTCAACAGGTAGCTCAGGATGCCAAAGCCCGAGTTCGTCATCAGTTTCCACATCAATGCAGCAAGTACTGGCGCTGTCATCAGTGGCATCAGCAGCATGATGGATACAAAGTTGTTAAACAGAGTGCGCTTTTGCAGCAGAAGTGCAATGGCAAGTCCGAGTATCAGTTCCAGTGTTACCGTGGTGCCCGCATAGACCAGTGAGATCTTAAGTGTGTTCCAGAAATCAGGGTCTTTTAGAAAGTTAAGGTAATTTTCCCCCCAGTTATACTCTCGTGCCCATGGCTGACTCAGTCTGTAACGCTGTAGTGAATAGGCCGCCGCAGTAAAGAATGGCACCAGTATGCCAATGCATACGAGAAGTGCTGGCAGACTTAACAAATAGGGCAGTGCGCGTTTGCCCACTTTGAACTTGCGAGCAGCCATTAGTGACAGGCGTTTCGTGATTGATGTTTGTTATTGTCAGAGTTCATTATGCTCTTGCGCTCTTATGTCTTGCGCTCTTATGTCTTGCGCTCTTTGATCTTGCGCTCTTTGATCTTGCGCTCTTTGATCTTGTGCTCTTTGATCTTGTGCTTTTGGACAGGTTGTTGCTGGATTTGCCGGCTGAAAGAACCGGTAAGCACTACCGGTTCTTTCACAGTGCATGTAAAGCGTATAATCGCGCTTGTAATGGCGCTTATACCACTTCGTGCCCTGGCTTAGCCGAGTCCGGCATCCTTCAGTTGGCGATTAACGCTATCTGCCAACTGGTCCAGCCCCTCATCAACCGGCACTTCGCCTGCAACCATCTTTTGCATCGATGCGGCCCACTCAGTGGTCAGATCAAAAAATAAAGGTTGTGCAGTAAAGTGGATTTTTGCACCCGGTGCTGAAACATCGTGCATTTCTACATAGCCGGGGTAACTGCCATCGAGTCGATCGCGGAAGCCGGCGTCATCCCATACTGACTGTCTTACCGGATTGACGAAGTCCATTTCGGTTGCACCGAACAGTCCATGTTCAGGGCCTGAAGCCCATTGCATGAAGTACCAGGCTGCGTCTTTCTTTTTAGAAAATTCAGACATTGCCAATGACCAGATCCAGATGTTTGGCGTGGGTGCACTGGCATCCGGGTTGGCGGCAAATGGTGCATAGGCGAGATTACCTGCCTCTTTGTTGTCGCCGCCGTTCATGAAATAGCCAAGAATGTCGGCGTCATAGATCATTGCTGAAGCACCGGCACCCAGATCAGTACCGACCTGATACCAGGTATGAGTTGACCAGTCGGCGGCGCCACTGTCCTGAATCATACTGACCCACTTTTTGTGCATTTCCTTTGAAACGTCTGTGTTCATCGCCGCAGATAATTTACCGTCATCGGAGATATTCAGATCTTTTTCACCGTAGTTGGCGTAGGCGGACAGGAAGCCGGGATGTATCGAAGCCCATGAGCGTGAGCCGCGTACGCCAATGCCGTAGACGCCATCGAGTGATGCCTTGGCTTTGGCCGCAGTCTCTACCATTTCGTCAAGGTTGGTAGGTACTGTCAGTCCCGCCTTATCGAACATAGGCTTGTTATACGCGAGGTTGTTTTGTTCGTATCCCCAGGGAATACACCATTGCTTGGCATCGTCTGAACCCAGCGCTCCACCGGGCTGGCCATTCCATGCGCAGGACTGGCGTACGCCAGGCAGCATGTCTTCCCAGTTGTAGGCAGGTGATGTTTTAGCGGGATCAGTAATCCATTCGTTCATGTCGGTGACCCAGCCGGCAGGGCCGTAGGTCCAGGTCATGTAGGCGCCGGTCATGAAGGCGTCGTACTCGCTCGAGCCTGATGACAGAGCGGCTGTCACTTTATCGAAGTAGACATCTTCGGGAAAGATATCGTATTCGACTTCCATGCCGGTAAGTGTCTTGAAGTTATCAAGATTGGCGATCATCGCATCGGTGTAGGGATGCTTGTTGAGCAACAGCTTGACGCCAGTGCCCTTGTGCTTCATCCAGTCAAAGTCTGCCGCCATCGCTTTGGTTGCAGACATATTTAGCAATGTACCCGCGGTGCCGGTGGACACACCGAGCGCGGCAAATCGTTTTATCAGGCTTCGGCGACTCATCTTACCAGCCAGGAAAGCCTCAACTAAACCCCTCTCTTTTCTATACATTTCTTCTTCCTCTCTGTTGGCCTGCGCTAGCAGGCGAATGATCTGCCAGCCAGCATTAACCGGTTAGCAGGCGAGCGCCCTTGCGGTGCGCTCATCCGTGATAAGCCCGCTTATCAAGCGGCTCTCAAGCACTGATCGTATTGCAAGGTCTTTATGGACCCCGCCAGCGACAGCAACAATCCTGTCGCCTTTGAGTTTGCTCAGGGGGGGAGATGTAGTTCGACTCGATAATTCGGTTTGCATCGGTACGCCGTCGGCAGTAAAAAAGTGACCCAGCAATTCGCCAACTCCGCCGGCACGCGCAACCTTTGTCAATTCTTTCTTATGAATCATTCCGGTGCCTATCATTGATGACTCCGGTCGAGATGTGCCGATGCCCACGAATTTAAGTTGTGTTTGTTGAATGAGTTTGTAGACGTGTTTGACACCGCGTTGCCCAAGTAACACAGCTCGATCTTTTTCGCTGTCTGCAAAAAAAGGAACGGGCATAACGTAAGAGGTGGCACCGGTTTGGTGAGCCAGTCGGTGCATTACATCATGTGGGTTGACGGAGAAGTTCTGTATCAAACCGCCAAGCAATGATACGAATTCAGTGTTGGTAGTTGATTTAGCAGGTAGGTAATCGACGCACGCACCCAGCGTTCTGCCGTGTCCGATTCCGATCAGCAGATTCTCGGGCCTGGCGATCTCACGCATCAGAAATCTAGCGCCTGCCATGCCGAGTGTACGCAACGGCAGGTCTTCATCGGTCTCGAGTTCCGGGGCGACCTCGCAGAAATCCAGATGGTATTTCTGACTGAGTTGCTGTTCAAGTTCGAAGCACTCAGTGACATCGCCATCGATGAAAATCTTGACCAGCCCCTCCTGATTCGCCTTGGTGATCAGTCTATGAGCCTTTAGATTGCTCAAGCCCAGACGCCGTGCAACCTCAGCCTGGGTGAGTCCGCCCGCATAGTGCAACCATGCAGCGCGCACAGCATTGCTGTCTTCTCCTCCGGGTGAAAGCATCAATGAGTAGCCCTGGTAATAAAATGCAATGAAAAAATTATCAGTTGCTGTAAATAATTCCAACATCGGAGGTTGATGTCAACAAATAGTTGTCGCGGTGCTGAATTGCATGGGTTTGACTAGTCAGTTGCGACTTTCGACAGGTTCAGGCACAGCCGGGTATCTGTTACCCACAACGAAACAAGCCGGGTAGCGGACTTCGAAAAACGCAGGGGCCTATTTGACTGCTGGATTTGTTACTATTGGCGTGACGAGGGTGATTACCCAATGAGGGCCAACCCGATTTTCTATGCAGTGTTTGTCGTCGTTTGCTTTCTTATAATCGCAGCATCTGTTTCTTACTTTACCAGTTGACAAAAACCGGTTACCGGGGTGTCTCTATGAACTATTGGCTGTTTAAATCAGAACCCGATGCATTCAGTGTTGACGACCTCGCTGCGATGCCGGGCAAGCGCGACCACTGGGACGGTATTCGTAATTATCAGGCGCGCAACCTGATGCGAGATAAAATGAGCAAGGGTGATCTGGGGTTTTTCTATCATTCCAGCTGCAAGGTTCCGGGGGTGACAGGCATCGTCGAAATTGTCAAAGAGGCGTACCCTGATCATACCGCCCATGACCCGGAGCAAAAGTATTATGACGCCAAGAGTTCGGAGGATAACCCGCGCTGGTGTATGGTAGATGTAAAGTTAAAAAAGAAATTTAAAACCGTTGTATCGTTGCAGAAACTCAAAACGGTCGCCGGACTTAAGGACATGGTACTGCTACAAAAAGGCAGCCGGCTGTCGGTACAGCCGGTTGGCAAAAAGCACTGGGACATTATAGTTAAGCTGGCAGAAAGTGACTGAAACACTTTTGCTAACAATTTATTGTGTGATGGTAGGTTATTGTTTATGAACAGACATGAAGATCTGGCCGGGCGTTTCGCTGAGGATTTTTTATTTGGCGTCGCTACAGCGGCGTATCAGATTGAAGGGGCTGCGCATGCCGATGGCCGTGGCCAGTCGATCTGGGATACATTTTCCCACGCCGGTGGCAATGTAGTGAACGATGACAACGGCGACGTCGCCTGCGACCACTACAATCTATGGGAAAGTGATCTTGATCTGATCCAGTCATTGGGTCTTAAGGTTTATCGTTTTTCCATCGCATGGCCACGGATCTTTCCCACCGGTGCCAGCAGTGCAAATGATGATATAGATGGTGGTTTGAATGAAGCAGGGCTGGATTTTTACGAGCGACTTATCGATGGTTGTCTTAAGCGCGGAATCAAGCCATTTGCGACCTTATACCACTGGGACCTACCGCAGGCGCTGCAGGATGCCGGGGGCTGGAGTAATCGTGCAACGGCAATTGCCTTCGCGGCTTATGCAAGGGTTATTGCGGAGCGTTTTGGCGATCGGCTGGAAACACTGGTCACATTTAATGAGCCCTGGTGTTCAGCGTATCTCGGTCACTTGTACGGTATTCATGCCCCTGGTCTAAAAAACCGCGCCGCGGCACTGGCAGCCGTGCACAATCAAAATCTGGCCCATGGGCTGGCGGTACAGGCTATAAAAACTGCCAAGCCGGCTCTGCCTGTGGGTATTGTACTGAATGCACAGTGCGTGTATCCCGACGCTGCAACAGATGCTGACGCGGTACTACGACATCGTGCCTTTCATAACGGCGCGTTCTTTGATCCGATTTTTAATGGCCGATACCCACAGATTTTTGTAGATGCCTGCGCGGACTTATTGCCGGCAGACTGGCAGGCAGATCTTGCTGTTATCAATCAGCCGCTGGATTTTTGGGGGTTGAATTACTACACACCGACACGAGTAAAAGACAAGCCGGTCCAATCCAAAAGCAATGCATTTCCACACACCGATACAACCGGTCCGTTGAAGGGCGCCGAGGTCACCGATATTGGCTGGGAAATCTGTCCGCAGTCGTTATGTGATCTTCTGCTTGAGCTTGCGCAAACCTACACGCTGCCGCCGTGTTATATCACTGAAAATGGCGCCTGTTTTAATGACGGGCTTGTTGATGGGGACATAGATGATCAGCGTCGTATTGACTATGTTGCAGGTCATCTTGCAGCAGTAGCCGATGCCATTGATGCGGGTGTCGATATCAGAGGTTATTTTTTGTGGAGTTTGCTGGACAATTTTGAGTGGGCAGAAGGTTACACCATGCGATTCGGTGCAGTGCACGTTGATTACGAGACACAGGTCAGAACCGTCAAGCAGAGTGGTCAGTGGTATGCTGCATTGAATCGCTTGCATAGTGGTGGCTGATTTACCTGTTCCAGGCGTCTGCGCGGCATAACCTTCACTATTGCAAATACTGCGGCGAATACTGCGGTGAATACTGCCGCACCCTCATTGAATTCATTGTCAACGCCTGCAACCAAGCCCCCCTGTGGGGGTGCAGTGCTATTTACAGATAAACCAACGGACAGTGCCTCGGACAACGCGCTATATGAAACTAAAAGCAATTCCCGACTCTCCAGTTGCCAGCAAGGTCGCAGTCACTTGCAGTGCGCATCAGCACAGCTGGGTGGATGATTATGCGTGGCTGCGAGCGTCAAACTGGCAGCAGGCAATGCGCGAGCCAGACACACTGCCCGATGATATAAAAGCTTATCTAAACGCTGAAAACGAATACTACGCGCAGGCGATGGCGGGCACGGAAGCGCTGCAGGATGAGTTAATCGCGGAGATGCGCGGGCGCATACAGGAAAACGACAACTCCGTTCCAGAGCCTGATGGCCCATACAGTTACTCCGATCGCTATGTTGAAGGTGCAGAGCATCCGGTCTATGTGCGTACTGATCGCGACGGTGGCAATGAAGAAATTTTGCTCGACGTAAATATTGAGGCCAGAGATCATGAATACTTTGATCTGGGTGTTGTCGATTATTCTCCAACACACGAAACCCTGGCCTGGAGCCGTGATACATCGGGTGCAGAATACTATCAACTGGTTTTTCGTCAGCTGAGTTCATCGAGTGGTGCCGCAGGTCAGTCCGCATCACCGCAGAGTCTCGCTGACAATGTAGCTGCGGAAAATGTACCCGCGGGCAATGTACCCGCGGGCAATGTACCCGCGGGCTACGTACCCGCGGGCTACGTAATAGAAGATGTCGATTCCGTTTGTTGGGGTGATGGTCAAACCGTATTCTATACGCGTGTTGACGAGAATCATCGACCGGGCAAGGTGTATCGGCACACGCTTGGCTCAGATCCGAAGAACGATGTATTGGTGTACGAAGAAAAGGACTCGCGGTTTTTCTGTAGTGTCTGGCGCAGCCGTTCAGGCGAATATGTTTTTATCAGTGCCGGCATGAATGATCAGGATGAAGTCTGGTATATACCGAACGCCGATGTGACAGCCAGCCCGCGAGTCATTGAAAATAGAGCGGAGGGCGTCGAGTATACGATTGAGCATCAGGGTGATCGATTTTTAATACTGACGAACGTAGATGATGCGCTCGATTTCAAGCTGGTGCAGACGCCAGTCGAGACACCGGCGCGAAGGCACTGGCAAGACGTGCTGCCATACCAGCCAGGTCGTATGATCAAAACGGTTGAAGCTTATCGCGACTGGGTGATGTGGCTGGAACAGGAGGATGCGTTACCGCGAATTTGCTTTATGGATGCTGACGGGCACATGCAATCGGTAGATCTGGACGAAGAAGCTTATGCGCTGGCGCTGGATGCCGGAGAGGAATATGTTTCAGACAGCTTCCGCTACCGCTATTCATCGCCAACCACACCGACACAAACCTTCGAATACAATATGCGCAGCGGCGCTCGAACGTTATTGAAAGAGCAGAAAATTCCATCGGGCCATCGGCCGACTGATTATATCGCCCGGCGTATTACCGCCCTGTCGCATGATGGTGCAGAGGTGCCGCTTACCCTGTTGCATCATCGCGACACACCCGTCGATGGCTCGGCACCCTGCTTGTTGTATGGTTACGGATCCTATGGCAGTTCCACGCCAGCTTCATTTTCCGCTAATCGGCTGTCACTGGTGGACCGGGGATTCATCTATGCCATTGCACATGTTCGTGGCGGGCAGGAAAAGGGCAGGGCATGGTATGAAGCCGCCAAGTTTGAAGGCAAGCTGAACAGCTTTCACGATTTGATTGCCTGCGCGGAAACATTGACAAGCGAGGGTTTTGCTCGCACGGGTGGTATTGTTATTCACGGTGGGTCGGCAGGCGGATTGCTGGTTGCAGCCGCGGTCAATATGCGACCGGAGTTGTTTGGTGGTGTGATAGCCGACGTTCCATTTGTTGATGTTCTCAATACCATTCTTGATGAGTCATTGCCGCTAACGCCAGGCGAATGGTCTCAGTGGGGCAATCCGCTACGCGATAAAGAGGCGTTTGATCATATCCGGGCGTATTCACCTTACGATAACATCCGATCGGTTGACTACCCGCCGATGCTGGTGACAGCGGGTGTGTCTGATCCGCGCGTCACCTACTGGGAGCCGGCCAAATGGGTGGCGAAATTGCGCGCGACTAAAACTGATAATAATGTACTGCTATTAAAAACCAACATGTCTTCCGGTCACTACGGCAAGACCGGGCGATTCGCCGCACTGGAGGATTCAGCCAGAACCCAGGCGTTTGCGATTGGTGTCGTCGGGAATTAGCGCGGGTAGATCAAGGTCTATCGTAAAAGCAAGAGCAATTTTCATTTGTTTGGCTGGCCTTCTGAACTCTGCAAAAAGGTAAGCGTGTAATGTCGAGTGGTTTGAACCATTCTGTTGCAAGTTGGCTCAGTTCATCTTTATACTGAAGACAGCGGGCGGACCAGAGAATGCGGGTTACTCGCTCCCACTCTTGCTTCACCAACGGAGAAATACCGATGCGCAAGTTCGTTTCTACCCTAGTGGCGGCCGCCGCTGTCGTATTGTCAGCCTCTCACGCCGTATCTGCCGCTGACCCTGTAAAAATAGCCTTTATTGACCCGTTGTCCGGCCCGTTCGCACCCACCGGAACCAATGGCCTCGCAGAATTCGAGTTTGCAGCTGAGGAGCTGGTGAACAAACAGGGTGGCGTACTCGATGGCAGACCATTCGAAATTGTGCCATTCGACAATAAGATCAGCCCCAAGGAATCGTTAATCCAGTTGCAAGTCGCGATCGATCAGGGCATTCGCTATATCGCACAGGGCAATTCATCCGGTGTGGCCAATGCCATTACCGACGCGGTAAATAAGCACAACAGAAGAAACCCTGACAGCAGAGTGCTGTTTTTAAATTACTCTGCCGTTGATCCTGCATTGACCAACGACAAATGTAATTTTTGGCATTTCCGCTTTGATGCAAACGCTGACATAAAAATGGATGCGTTGACTGATGTCATGGCACAGAACGGCGATATCCAAAAAGTCTATGTGATCGGTCAGGACTACTCGTTTGGCAAAGCAGTAGCGGCTGCAGCCGTTGACAACATTGGCAAGAAAATGCCTGAGGCGGAAATCGTCGGCAATGAACTGCACCCGATCGGCAAGGTCAAGGACTTCACACCCTACGCGCGCAAGATTGTCAGCTCCGGCGCGGATGCAATCATTACCGGCAATTGGGGCGCGGATATGGTCGGCCTTGGCAAGGCGGTTATTGAAGGGGGCTTCACAGGTCCGATCTACACCTATTACGCTGCTAATACGGGCATTACAAAGACCTTCGGCGAAGCCGGTAAAGACATGATTCGACTGGTTCATGAAGGTGGATTGAATCCACCTCCGTCAGACAGAATGGCTGATTACTGGAAAGCATTTAAGGCGAAGAATCCGGACTTTGATATTACTCAGGCACGAATCACCAATGTGATGGAGATGTTGGCCAGGGCAATCGATGCGGCAGGATCTGCTGAAGATGTGGTTGAGGTTGCCAAAGCACTTGAGGGTATGGAACACGAAAGTATCTGGGGTGGCAAGGTGTTGATGCGTGCTGAAGATCATCAGGCGATTCAGGACGTGCATATCTCTGTTCACACCGATGAGAATATTGATCACGACGCCGACAACTCCGGTTTTGGTCTGCTGGTTGAGTCGTCGGTTGCCATGGCATCGGCAGATGTTGAGTCCAGTTGCAAGATGAAACGACCGTAGAGCGACACTGGAGGCTGTCCGGGAAACAGGGGTCGCATACTGGCTCCTGGCCTCTACTCTACAAGCCGCGAGGCGACCAGGGTTGTTGGCTGGTCGCCCATGTGCGGAAGCCTGTCGATGACCCTGGCTTGTCGGGTCTTATATAGTGGCGCATTAGTAGAGTATCGGCTCCCGAGAAGCTCTCTGTCGCGGCGCCCTGGTGATGCAACCCGGTACTGCGGTTGATACCGCTCTTTTAGTTAGTGCTCCCTAATAATCATAATAAATGATGGTGCGATGGATCTGATTGCGATCAATCTG
>CAYMVV010000022.1:63160-66877 GCA_964393885.1 uncultured Granulosicoccaceae bacterium
CTCCCTAATAATCATAATAAATGATGGTGCGATGGATCTGATTGCGATCAATCTGATTGACGGGCTGGTTACCGGCATGTTGCTGTTTATGCTGTCCAGCGGGTTAACGCTTATATTCTCGATGATGGGGGTGCTGAATTTTGCGCACGCCAGTTTCTATATGCTGGGTGCCTATTTCGCCTATCAGATATCCACTTATGTGGGCTTCTGGCCAGGGCTTGTTATCGCTCCTGTGCTGGTCGGTGTAGCGGGGGCGCTGGTAGAGCGTTACGGTCTCAGGCGGGTACATCAATACGGCCATGTGCCGGAACTCATTTTCACCTTTGGGCTGGCACTGCTGATAGAAGAGGTTGTGCAGTTTTTCTGGGGCAAGAGCCAACTCGCCTACGAGCAGCCAGACGTACTTCAGTTTGCATTGTTTTCCATTAACGGTAACACCGTATCGGCCTATCGGGTTTTTATGATTGTTGTTGCGATGGCTATTTTCCTCGGCTTGTTATGGATTCTGACTCGAACAAGGATTGGGCTGGTTATTCAGGCTGCGTTGAGCCATCCACGTACGGTTGAAAACCTGGGGCACAATGTCCCGCTGGTATTCATGGGTGTGTTCGGGGTGGGGACTGCACTGGCCGGGCTGGCCGGTGTTATTGCCGGTCCGGTACTGGGTACCTTCCCGGGGATGGCCGTCGTACTGGGTTCAATAGTCTTTGTCACTATCGTGATTGGCGGTCTCGGATCGCTGTGGGGCGCGCTGGTGGCGTCGTTGTTGATTGGCTGGCTGACTACCTTTGCCGCTGCCTATAATTTTGAATTCTCAACGCTTTTGACCGCGCTCGGTCTGGAGCGTCCCGCCGACATGGCCAGTAGCCGATTGAGAGATTTGTGGACACTGACTCTGCCGCAAATTGGTCCGATCCTGCCTTACCTGCTGATGGTGATTGTGCTGGTGTTCCGTCCGTTCGGACTCTTTGGCAAGCGTGACGCATGAGCAATAGATTAACCGGTTTATTTCAGGGACGCTCCGCCGCGCCGTGGTTGCTGTGCGCTATTGCGCTGTTGTTGTTTCCTTTTGTGTTTCAGTCCAACAGTGCGATCACCATCATGAATCAGATGGCGATCACCATTGTATTTGCTCTGAGTTACAACATGTTGCTCGGTCAGGGCGGCATGTTGAGTTTCGGCCACGCTGTGTATATGGGGCTGGGCGGGTTTATGTGCATACACCTGCTCAACTATGTTGAATATGATGAGTGGTGGTTGCCGCTGCCACTGCTGCCATTATTTGGTGGATTGTTCGGACTGATTTTCGCCCTGATTATCGGTTATTTCTCCACCCGTCGGGCCGGCACGGTGTTCGCCATGATCTCACTGGGCATTGGTGAACTGGTTGCCGCCTGTTCCATTATTGTGGTGGTGTTCTTTGGTGGTGAGGAAGGCGTGAGCGGTGATCGTACCTACGGTCCAACGGTGTTCGGCTTTGATTTCTCGACGCAAAAGGAGGTTTACTATTTAACTGCAATCTGGTTGTTGGTCGCGGCGCTCGGCATGTATTTGTTTTCACGCACACCCATTGGTCGCATGGCAAATGCGGTGCGCGACAACCCGGAGCGAGCTGAATTTTTAGGCTATTCGCAGCGTTCGGTCAGATACTACTCGTTTTGTGTTGCAGGTTTTTTTGCCGGTATCGCTGGTGGTTTGTTTGCCATCAACTACGAAATACTGACTGAAGAAAATCTTAACCTGATAACTTCCGGATCGATTTTACTGGTGACCTTTCTCGGCGGTGTAGGCCATTTTATTGGACCGGTGATCGGCGCAATCGTTTTTACCCTGTTGCAAACTGTGCTCAGCCTGCAAACCGAGATCTGGCAGTTGTATCTGGGTATTCTGTTTGTTGTGACGGTGATGTTTTTTCCGGCTGGACTGGCCGGTGTACTGGCGCTACATGCTGGCCCGTTGCGACTCGGTAAGTTGATGACCCTGGCTGTTCCCTACCTGAAGACAATATTGCCTGCTGCCATCGGTGTGCTTGCCTGCGCCGGATTGCTGGAGATGTTGTTCCATCACCGTCATGCTGCAACTGATGAAAATACTATGAGCCTGATGGGGGTCGAGTTTTCTTTTGAATCCGTATGGCCCTGGCTTTTTCTGGTGGTGGTCGCTGTGGTGTGTTTTGCGATTGTACGTGCCACTGCAGCTGATCTGCGTGCCGCCTGGCACGAGGCAAATACGCCTGACGCACCGGAACCGGATATGCCAGGCCCGGGAACCGGAAAACAGGCTGGTGTAGATGAAGCTGGTGGTTCGCTGTGACGGCGCTGCAGTTACGTGGTGTCACCAAGTCGTTTGGTAAAACCGAAATCATTCGTGGTGTGGATTTATCTGTCGGGCAGGGTGAACGCCATGCGATCATTGGACCCAACGGGGCAGGCAAGTCCACCCTGTTCAATTTGATCACCGGTCGTTTTCCGCTGACCAATGGCACGATCACCTTGAATGGTCAGGATTTGAGTGGTCTGGCGCCCTATCAAATTAACCGCCTGGGTTTGAGCCGCAGCTTTCAGATTACCAATATCTTCCCGAAGATGTCTGTGTTCGAAAATATTCGTTGTGCGCAGTTATGGTCGACGGGCTATCGCTATTCCTTCAGACATCTGGTTGCCAGACAAACGGCATTGAACGAGTCTGTCGATGCGTTGCTCGAGCGCATTAACCTGCATGCACGGCGCGACTTGCCAGCAGGGCTGTTATCCTATGCTGAGCAACGCACGCTTGAAATCGGAATTACGATAGCTGGCGGTGCCAGTGTCATCATGCTTGATGAACCGACAGCGGGTATGAGCGCATCGGAGACCGAGTACATGGTCAACCTGATCAGGGAAGTGACAAAAGGCAAGACACTAATAATGGTTGAGCACGATATGGGTGTGGTGTTCGACTTGTCTGACACTATCTCGGTATTGGTGTATGGCGAAGTCATCGCCAGTGATACACCCACTAAAGTTCGAGCCAATAATCGGGTGCAGGAAGCCTATCTTGGTGCTGCAATAGAGGCTGATCACTGATGCTTGTTGTCAATGATGTGCATGCCTACTACGGTAAGAGCCACATCCTGCAAGGTGTGGATATGCACGTGGATGAGGGCGAGATCGTCGCGTTGCTTGGTCGCAACGGAGTGGGGCGGTCCACCCTGTGTAAATCGATAATTGGTGAAGTGCTCCCGGTTGGTTCTGTGCAATTCAAAGGCAGGGAGATCGCAGGCCTCAAACCCTATGAAATAGCCCGTTTGGGTGTCGGCTATGTTCCCGAGAACCGAGATATATTCCCCGGTATGACCACGCGGCAAAACCTGATGCTGGGCAGGCAACCTGGCCAGAAAGCAGGCGATAGTCGCTGGTCAATGGAATTACTGTTTTCCCAGTTTAGCAATTTGCGAGAACGTGCAGACGTTGAAGCCAGTGTGTTGTCTGGTGGTGAGCAGCAGATGCTCACCATGTGCCGCAGTCTGATGGGTGATCCCGACTTCATTATGATCGATGAGCCCACCGAGGGTTTGTCGCCACAAATGACGACCAAAGTTGCCGAGTTACTACAAACCATCGCCTCAAAAGGTGTGTCTATACTGCTGGTAGAGCAGAAGCTTGCAATCGCCCTTGATGTTGCGCAGCGAGTCTATGTGATGGGGCATGGACAGGTCGTGTTTGATGGTACGCCTGC
>CAYMVV010000023.1:0-66740 GCA_964393885.1 uncultured Granulosicoccaceae bacterium
TATCCCAATAAAGAAGAAATATACGATCTATGAAAATTGTCCGAACCGTTGATGAATGGCAAAAACTGCAAAATAGTTTTAAAGGGAAAAGCCTGGGTTTTGTTGCCACCATGGGAGCTCTTCACGAGGGTCACATGGCTCTGATTCAAAATAGTATCTCAGACAACGAAGTCACGGTGGTCAGTATCTTTGTAAATCCTACACAGTTTAATAACCCGGATGATCTGGAGAATTATCCGTCAACTTTTGAGCAGGATGTCAGTAATCTCAAAGACTGGAAAGTAGACGTTCTTTTCTGCCCCGAAGCGCGCGAGCTATATCCAGATAACTTTGCTTTTTCAGTAGATGAAAATAAAGACTCTCTTGTACTATGTGGTCTTGATCGTCCAGGTCACTTTAAAGGTGTTCTGACAGTGGTAATGAAACTATTGAATATAGTACAGGCCACAAGAGCCTATTTTGGAGAAAAAGATTATCAGCAGTATCGATTGATTCAGGATATGGCAGCGTGCTTTTTTATGCACACAAAAATTGTCGGCGTACCGACTCGAAGAGATCACGAAGGGCTCGCTCTCAGTTCGAGAAACCTCAGATTGAACTCCGAAGAGTTAGCTGCTGCCCAACAAGTTAATAAAATCCTTTCTTCAGAAACACTTAGTGCAGAAGAGCGACGGGAAAAAATAGAAAATCTGGGCATGACAATCGATTATCTTGAAGAGCGCTGGGGAAGACGTTTTATAGCTGCTCATATTGGATCCGTGAGGATAATTGATAATGTGTCTCTTTAAGTGTTTTGAGGTGGAAAAACTCCACGGCATGCACTGATACTTTGCAATAGCGTGTCCCCGGGTATTGCGCTGTTGGTGCTCGCCTGTTGGCTGGATGGAGGAATACCTGTGAATACTCCCGATAGCGTCAAATGAGCCAGTTCATTCCATAATCTTATCAAAACAGCAACTTTCGACAGAATTTCGTAAGAAATACAAGAAAATCGCCAGCAATAACACAGTTCCTTGCTGGTATGCTCGGTCCGGCTTTCAACGACTTGCTCACCAGCATGATGGGCACAGGGAAAGTAGCAACCCTCGCTCGCGAAGTATTGGTGGATCTAATTAAAAATATGATAGCAACTCAACTCGGCCGCACTCCAGCACTGTTTGCGCTTCTTCTTTTGATGGGCGGCAACAGTGCAATAACGGTCGGGTATGCCACTGACCTGGAAAAAAGCACTCAATCAGGCCAGGTGGCGAGCGTTGGCAGCTCATCTGGCGATCAGGCAGCGCCGCAACAGGCAGCGCCGCAGCAAAATGACGAGCGCACACCCGTATCGGAAGATCAGGGTTCGAACAAAGTTGCCACGGATCCGCAGGTTGGTAGTCCACGGGTCGCTAGTCCGCAGATCGACAGACCGCAGATCGACAGACCGCCGGTCGGAAGAAAAGCGAATAGAATCCCCAATGAATACGTGTGCTTTGTGAACGCGTGGAATCGCGCATGCGATTGGAAAATTCTGTTTCCAACTGCATTTAAGCTGCCGCAAGGCAGCACGCAGCGAATTTAAACAGACATCGTGTTACCCGTGTCTGCACTCTCGCCTGTACCCGCGCCCGCATCGGTGCTGCAGATGCGAATTCAGTTCAATTTGGCAGCGCGGGGGATGATAAACCGGTTTAGTCGAGCGTTATCCGATAGCCGTAACACCAAATTGTGTCAATGCTGGTTGTGATTGAGCGCTTAATCTTGCGCCTGAGCCTGCTGATATGTGAATGCAGAGATGGCAGGTAATTCTCGTCTTCATAGCCCAGCACGTTGTTTAACAGCTCTACACTTGAGCATGGCAGATTGGTTCGTCGTATCAGATAGGTTAACAATAAGTACTCGGTACGTGTCAGGTGCACAAGCTCGCCAAGTACTGATACCTCGCGCTTGACCGTACACAGTTGCATGTCTCCGACACTTTGGTACGATGGTTCAGCAGATTGGCTAGGTAGCGCTGGCGGACTGACGAAGCCATTTCGTTCCAGTTGCAGCAGCTGGTTGCTTCTTCTCATCGCGACACTGATGCGAGCAGAAAACTCTATGTCGTTCCACGGAGAAACGACTACTTCGTCCGCTCCCTCGTGCAGGCAGCTGGCGCTGAACACAGGGTCTGCGACGCCAGCAACCACAAAAATTTGTCCGAGTGGATTGGCAGCCTTGATCAGCCGGCAATTTTCGACAACTGCTGAGTCCTGTGCTTCGCTGTGGACAATGAGCAGGTCCCAGGCGGTTGCGCAGGCAAACTCGACGGATGCAGCGTCATGGCCACGCACAGCAACCTCATTGCTGTGGTGATGACACAATTCGAGAACCATGGCCGACATACTGCGGTCGCTGATCAGTAGCAGAGTTTTGTTGCCATCCGTTTTCATGCAATCAACTAAATAAATAGACGGGAAAGGGTACCGAAAGAGTGGCCTGTACCAAGGTGCCACTAAACCACGTACTTATCTGAGTTATACGCATCAAATCGCAGTTCCGATTGGTATAGAACCAGCGAAATGCTGTAAAAACCGTTGATCTACATTGATCGAGCGAGAATGGCGGCGTACCAAACGGTTGAAGCGCCTGCTACATCCCGTTTACACTATTTCTGTTATAGTTTTGTTATATTTATTTTATAAATATTTTAACGTTAGTCGCTGGAGCCCGAGCTTTCATTCCGCGGTTTCATAGTGCGCTTTGGGCAGCAGCTCACGCAGCTTTTTCGTAAGCTCCAGGGCTTCGCTGGCAGAAATTTCTCGCGGATTAAACTCTGCGCCGTGCATAAACTCAAGGTTCAGCGGCGTAATTATTGTCGATTTGGGAACGTACGCCATATTCCAATCCTCGAATTCGCGTAACTGTATCGCTGCTGTTTCCACAAGCCGCAGAGAATGATGCCGCTCGTCAGGCGCTAATCTGGCGTAGGTTTCATCAACTTTCTCAGCATTGCCTTCGAGGTACTGCATAAAATACTTGCTCGAGTAATACAGAATGCCGGTTATGCCATTAACCGCGTTGAGTTTCATAGAGACTTCCAGTATCTCTTCGACCTGTTTTTGGTCGCACCGATCGCTTGCGGTGCTGGTGTAAATGAGCCTCGCTAATTGCACGAAGTTTCCTCAAATGCCGGGTGCGTTTGTGTACATATAGACTACCCGCGTAATACCCACAGATGACCAAACGCTCACACCTGTAACGGCCCTGGCTGGCGAGTAATACCAGCGACTGTTAAGACAAAGTGAAGAGAAGACAGTTCAGTCCGGATTGTCGCTATTGAACGAAAAAAACGCTCTTTCGCCCTGGCTCTTTGGCCCTGGGTTCGACAGACTAAATTTGACCGCAGAGCCAGTCTTGGCCGCAATTACTGCTTAACCCGGAGTCACATGTACATCTACTTGATAACAACGCAGGCCATGAGTAAATATGATTTTTCCCTTCATGCACATTTTATCACCATGCCAGGTTGATACATGCAGCCGCAGGCCAGCGCTTGTCTCTGGTTGCCCGTAGGATAAGCTGCCTGGTTAGGTTTATGAGGAGAAGTTTAAAAACAAAGGTATCAGCCACAATCCTGGCTATACCTTGTCAGCCTTGGCAGGTGCTACATAAGGTAACCTTGCGCGGGCCTTGGTATCAGCAGCGCCAGCATTTCGCACATAACGAGCGCCATCATCTTCCCGCACTTTTATGACGTAGGTCGGTTCACCTTCTGTGATTTTATGAATTTGCAGCCGGCGTTCCTGGCTTTTACGAATATCTTTGCGTAGCTGCTCGGGATCCCAGTTGAGTAAGGCAATTGTCCTTAATTCATTTTCAATATCTCTGTGCGTATGATCACCGGCGAGGTTGTTAGTTTCATTCGGGTCATCATCAAGGTTGTAGAGCAACGTATCCACACCCTCAAGGTACATATACTTCCACGGCCCTTTCTTGACCATTCGGCTCGGCCCGGTAGACCCATCGGCTGCAAATTCCGCAATAACCATGTCGCTCAAACTGGACGTATCCCCATTCAATGCCGGCAATAGTGAACATCCATCCGGTTTGTCAATATACTCATCAAAGCTTTTTCCTGACGCAAGATCTAAAAATGTTGGCATCAGGTCAATCAGCGATACATTGTGTTTTACACGCGCGTGTTCAAACTGTTTGGGCATCGACATAATCAATGGCACGTGTGAAGCCCACTCAAAAAAGTGTTGTTTAAACCACATGCCACGCTCACCCATCATTTCCCCATGATCTGATGTAAATACAACTAAGGTATTGTCGCGCAGGCCTGATCGTTCAAGCGCTTTTACCAGCGCCCCTACTTTGTCGTCGATGTACGACACCATGCCGTAGTACGCATGGCGTGCATTGCGTCGGTGTTCGTCTGTTACTGTGTAGAGATGTCGGGCCTGACAGTAATGAAGATTCCGGCTTAGATGATCTTTCTCGTCTAACGGTATTTCCGCTACGGTAGGCAGTTCTATATCATCGTGATTGTATAGATCCCAATAGTCATCACTAATCACAAAAGGAGAATGCGGGGATGTGAACGAAACAGTCAGAAAAAAGGGCTTGTCGTCAGCTTTGCGCGCAAGATCGTATATCGCCTGAACGCCGTGGTACTCAACCTCATCGTCGTAATCCATTTGCAAACTGCGTACGCAGGTACCCGACTCGATAATGGGGGCCATGGTTAGATTAGTTGGTCGATATTCACGCCCTTTCGACCAGTCTACTGTCCAGCCAAAATTGGCTGGATAGATTTCGGTGGTATGCCGTTTTTCATATCCGTGCAATTGATCAGGACCAACGAAATGCATCTTGCCAGACATTTCCGTGCGATACCCCAGGCCTCTGAGATAATGAGGCAGCGCCGGAGTATCCGCATGGAATTCAGAAGCGTTGTCGTACATCTGCATGCTAAAAGGCAATCGCCCGGTGTGTAACGACGCTCGCGAAGGAGCGCACATAGGCAGGTTGCAATAGCAGTTGTCAAACACCACACCTGCAGCCGACAAGGCAGACAGGTGTGGTGTTAGTGCAGTGGCATTGCCATACATTGGCAACGCAGGAGCCGCCATTTGGTCGGCCATGATAAAAAGGATATTCGGTTGCATTGCCTGAGTTATCGTTGCCTGATACTTACTCGATGCGCATACCCAGCTTTTCGATCGCCGCATCAAATACGGCATACTGTTGTTCGACGTACGCTTTAGTGTCTTCAGGACTCATAATGCTAACGATGTTACCCAGCCCTTTGGTTAGTTTTAACCAGGCCGGGTTATCGTTTAGTTTCATTAAGGCATCACTCCACTTCGCTACCACCTCATCGGGCAGGCCCGGGGGGCCGTAGATTGCACTCCAGCCCATAATTTGTTCAAGCGCCGGGTATCCCACTTCGCTAGCCGTCGGTACGTCGGGCACGGTAGCGAAACGTTCTGATGTGGTAACTGCAAGTGCACGTAGCTGCCCGGCTTCCAGTGCACCTGCCGAAGCTGAGAGATTGCCCCAGGAAAAATCCACCGCACCGGAGACCACTGCCGTTCGCGCTTTACCACCACCTTTAAAAGGCACATGGGTGAGCTTTTCAGGATCAGCACCCATCGCGTCCGCCATTACCGCTGTTGCAATGTGCAGCAAGGTACCCACACCCGCCGATGAATAACTGAGCTCAACGCCTTCTTTCACGGCTTTTTCAAAATCTGCAAATGTCTGATACGGTGAATCTGCACCCACAGTCAATATAAACGGGTTGAGTTCAGTCATACCAATAATCGTAAAATCATCCCACTTGTACGGAATTGTTTTATTCATCGCTGGCACACCCATCTGCGAACCGACGCGTGCAGACAAAAGCGTGTATCCATCTTTCTTTGAATTGATTACGAATGCTGAGCCAGTAACACCAGCGGCACCGGCTTTGTTTACCGGCAATATTGATTGACCAAGGGTACCGGGTGCGTTACCGGCGATTAATCTGGCTGATAGATCAGCAGCACCACCGGGGCCATAGGGTATAACCAGTGTGATGGGTCGGCTGGGATAGTCATCAGCTATTGCCGCTGTGCTCACCAAAAACGAACCCGCAAGACCTAAAGCGATGCCCAGAATGGCATTTTTTTTCATTTATATCCCTCCTCTGTTCAACAAAAGATCGCACATCAGATGCTCTGCAAATGCGCTCTTGACCTGACAGAATCAGTATTCAATAATTAATTACCGACGTCAATTAATTATATGACCCTACACTCCACCAATGATGTAAGGGCAGTCAATCGATCCGCGGTGCTGACCCAAATAGCCAAACACCGGTTGCTGAGCAGACGTGCGCTCGCTGATCGCACAGGGCTGACTGCCGCGGCTATATCGCGTATTTCAAGGGAGTTGATTGATGCAGGTATTGTGAGCGAGTCAGACGAACTGGATGTTGCCAATGGCCCCGGCCGACGTACCCGCGCTCTACAATTATCCAGTACTTCCCCATTGCTTGTAGTCATGGTGATCTCTGCAAGCAAGAAGGCTGTGTCAATTGCCAATTGCCGTGGCGAAAACATCATAGTAAAAGACCTGCCCGATTTAGATTTATCTGATGCGCATCGCTCTATCGACACCTTGTGTGATATCGCCATCCAATTACTTAAAGACAATAAACTACAGGATGCCACCCTGCTCGGTGTATCGGTTGTGGTGGCGATCAACACCAACCCAGGCAGTAACGAGACGCTTTCTTCGTCCATACTCAGGTGGAGCGACGTTCCACTAAAACCGCACATTGAATCACGCCTGAATTTACCGGTTCATCTCGAAGCCAGAGCCGTGGCTTTGCTGGAGTCTGAACTATGGCATTCACCAGTCACTCAGGGGCGCAGCGTTGTTCTTGTAAATAATGGCTGGCGATTAGGTTCGAGCGCCTACGTCAACAACGCATTGATTGAAAGTGAACAGGCGCGACTATGTCAGTTGGCACACCTGGCTTTGCCCGCGCAACACCAACAATGCTACTGCGGGCAAACCGGTTGCCTTGATGCTGTCGCATCCGGCGCCGCCATTGTCGGCAACCTGGAACGACGTGGTCTGACCAAATTTACTTCATCGCAATCGTTAAATGTTCGCATGTCACTGGCGATTGAACAGGCACAAGAGGATAAAGCCGTTGCAGCAGTTTTCAAAGAAGCCGGTGAACACCTGGGTGAAGGTTTACGCTCAGTGCTTTCGCTTTATGCACCCGAACGAATCATATTAGCTGGCGCAATCGGACGTCAGCAGGACTACCACCAGGGCGTGAAAGCAGTACTCGACCCGGTGCTGAAATACCATTGTGCTTGTTCGCTCTGCGTATGCTCCACTACAAGTTTGGAGGCTGCAGTGATATCTGGCCTCAATGCTTTTTTATTTACAGACTCACTCAAGCTGAACCAACTACTGCAACAGCAGAAGAGTGCATAGAGTCATGCCACTGCCAACACTACGCATAACATCAACCATAAACGAGTATTTGTTCGTATGAGTTCATCGCGCAGGCTGGACATTACTGCCGGGGTGTTTTTTATCGTTATTGCGGTGCTGGTTGCCTGGGTGGCAATTCCCTATGGTGTGCAAGAACCCAAAAAAGTAAAGTTTCTTGCCCTGAGCCCGTCCTATTACCCACGCCTCGTCAGTTACTGCCTGCTCGGTTTTGGCATCATGTTGCTACTAACCAGACTGGTTGTAGAGCGATTGGATGAAAACGATTCTGACTCCGCGTTTCGCAGCAACTGGGTAACCATACTGCTGTGCATTGTTGCAACGCTTGGCGGCTGGTATGCCAGCCTTGAATATTTGGGCTTTGTATTCAGCTCAGCTATCGCGCTATTTGCTCTGCTGTTGCTGGCTGGTGAGCGTAACAAAATTGCACTTGCCGTTATTCCATTGATACTGCCTTTGGCGTTACACGGGTTTTTTAACAAAGTAGCGAACATCCCTATTCCAGCTGGTGTATTACGCAGCCTGATTGGAGGCGCATAGCCATGCTCGATACACTCGCTTCCGCATTCGCTTTGTTCGCAACCCTAGACAACGCACTGGCGTTACTTGCGGGTGTTATCGTGGGCACCGTCGTTGGCGCGATACCGGGCATGACAACGCCGATGGCCGTCGCCCTGGCGTTGCCGTTTACGTTCACGCTTGCACCGGTGACAGGCATTTTGCTATTACTCGGTGTATACAAAGGCGGTATCTATGGAGGGTCGATAACGGCGATCCTAATCAACACGCCGGGCACCCCGGCAGCATCCTGCACCGTGCTTGATGGCTATCCCCTGGCACGCAAGGGTGAAGCCAGGCGTGCTCTGGATATTGCGCTCTATTCTTCCTGCATCGCAGATTTAATTTCTAATATTTCGTTGATCTTGTTCGCAGGTGTACTGGCCGGTTTTGCGCTTCGGTTCGGGTCGCCGGAACTGTTCACGCTCATCGTGTTTTCGCTCACGATAATTGCTGGTGTATCTGGCCAACAGTTACTCAAGGGCTTCGGCTCGGCAGCGCTTGGCCTGTTACTAGCGACTATCGGGCTGGATCTTATATTCGGGACAAGCCGTTTTGTATTCGGTCAGGTCAATTTAATGAGCGGCCTGACATTTATACCAGTGCTCATTGGGCTATTTGCATTGCCCGAGATTATTAATTTTTTTCTGCTGAAGCGCAAAGAAGCCATCAAAAGCCAGTTAGCTGGTGCGGGCGCAACTTTGCACGATGTTAAAAAAAGCTTGAGCACCATAATTCGCGGCAGTTTGATTGGTGTTGTACTTGGCGCCATACCTGGTATTGGCGGCGCACCCGCAGCCTTTATGTCGTACAGTGAAGCGAGACGCAATTCCAAAAATCCTGAGAAATTTGGCACAGGCGAAATCGAAGGTGTTGCTGCCGCTGAATCGGGTAACAACGGTGTGGCTGGTGCAACGATGATCCCGTTGCTTGCGTTGGGTATTCCGGGCGATGTCATCACCGCCATCATTCTCGGAGCATTTATGATTCACGGACTGCGCCCCGGGCCATTGATGTTTCAGGATAACCTAAGCCTGATCTACGCTCTGTTTATGGGGATTATGCTCAGCTCGTTTTACTTACTTATCGTGGGTAAGCTATCGATAAAAGCCATTAGCCGGATAGCGAACATTCCGCGTGAGCGGTTGTTCCCTATAGTACTGGTGCTGTGTGTTTTTGGCGCGTATGCCGTTAACAACACCATATTCGATGTTGGCATCATGTTTATTATGGGTGCCCTGGGTTTTGTTATGTTGCGGCTCGCAATCCCTGCAGCACCTTTTTTAATTGCATTTATTCTTGGGCCGTTGCTTGAAGACAACTTCCGTCAATCGTTACTAATATCAAAAGGAAACTATTCAGTATTCTTCTCCAGTGGAATTTGCATTTTTTTCTGGTGCCTGACAACGCTTTCAACAGGGTTTTTAGTCTGGCAGCATGCCAAGCCAAAAAAATCAGCAATCCCGTATGGTTAAGTCAACGAATAAAGCAATGCGCAAGCCGTTATTTTCATTCGGTGTAATATCGGATACGCATGTGCGCGCACCGCAGGGAGATCTTTCGTCGCCATTTCCGGTTAATGAAAAAGCTAATGATCGTGCACGTTATGCTTGCAGCTTGTTGGCAGCCCAGCAGCCTGCGTTTGTTGTGCATCTGGGCGACATGGTGCACCCGCTGCCTGCTATGGATTCCTATGATGCGGCGTGCGGGGAAGCGATAAAACTTTTTGAACCACTGACGCCAAAGCTTCACTATGTGTCGGGTAACCACGATGTTGGCGACAAACCGATGCCAGGTTCGCCAGCTGCGATTGTTAACGACCACGCTATGGCTAAATACTCACAGTGGTTTGGAGAGCACTGGTATTCCTTCGACCAGCAGAAAATACGTATCGTGGTAATCAACTCGTCGTTAATTAACAGCGATTCCGATGCGGAACGTGAACAAAACGCGTGGCTATCGGATCTGTTGGCACAAAGCAAAGACTACCGCATCGTTCTGTTTTCACATTACCCGGTTTTTTTACACGATATTAATGAAGCAGAACACTACGACAACATTGCACAACCCGGTCGCAGCACATTGCTTAATTTGATCAGCCAACACTCGGTTGAACTGGTCTTGTCTGGACACGTGCATCATTTTTTTTATAACCGGTCAAACAATACTGCTTTTTTCGCGCTACCCAGCACCTGCTTCACCAGGCAGGATTACGCCGATTTGTTCAAGACCTCACCGGCGCCAGAATACGGACGAGACGATGCGGCAAAGTTAGGTGTCACGATGGTCGATGTGTTTTCTGATGGCTTTGCTTTGCGGCACCTGGCCACAAATGGGAAAACACTTAACAAGAATGAAACAGCCCAACATCATCAACCTGCCTCGATAAAGCACAGTGCGTGCGTCGCGACATCGCTAACGGTTAGCATGCGCCACCCCTGGCATGAATCGATCGATCTCCCTTACAACGGCCCCATGGAGGAATTCACCCGTAAGCGCGCGCGAAATGACTATTCGCTGTTACGGTTATTGCAAATGGGCATATCAACGTTGCGCGTGCCTCTGCAGGATTTTATCGATCATACCAGCAGGCAACGATTGGCTGACTACGCTGCACTGGGTTTTACCTACCATGTTATCTGCCCGCAAAATTTATCTGATCGTATAAACAATGCCATCGATGGTATGGAAGACACAATCTCATCGGTTGAATATGTGCTGCCCAATGATATTGAACACTGGAAGTATCCAACTGTGGAAAACATGCAAGCTATGCCAATGGATATAGGCTACGCTGCATCCGGTGCTCACTCGGCTACCACTGGTAAACCCTTTGCACACAGCGTTAGTGCCGGCTTTGAAATCTCTGCTGTCAATAACGTCATACAGTGGATACAGAAATACGATACCAATAAAAACATAAACGGTATATTGGTTCAAATCCCCTGGGAATCGACACTGGATTTGGCAGTGGAGGAGATAGAGCGTTTATTTACCAATTCACCCTATCACTGTGTGATTAACCTGCGCATCGCACCGAGTAACCCGGCAGATGAGAATATTGATGACGAGCGTATAACGAAACGAATCCACCGCGCGTTAGATTTTTGTGATAACTCTGACAAGCTACGCTTGCAGCTCGACACCTTTATGAGTATCGACCGTGGCTACTCACCTCGACATGGCTTAATCGATCGCCTTGGAAATTTAACGCCTGTAGGTATCAGCCTGTGTGCAGGATCTGTTAGCTGAGAGAATTCGCCCCGTTCACAAGACGGAAGGCAGAAAGCAGAACAATCAGACTCTGACAGAGCCTGCATCGTCTGTCCTCAGTAATCTGCCCTCTGTACCTACACCCATGGCGCGCCAACCCACTTCCACGATCACTCTCAAAACTGATTAAACGCGGGTAGATCAAGATCTAAAGCCAGAGCAATTTCACTTGTTTTACTTTCTTTTTGAGCGGTTTTTTTAAGAGTAGCTAAAAATACTTAATTTGTTAGATTAAAGCATAATCAAGCTGAGTCAGGGCTGTCCGTCTATCGTGAAACAGTGGCAACATAACTCAACACAATCTACTTTCAGAATCGCAGGAACAGACACACGTTATGAATTTCGTTTTAGTCACTCGGGTGGCGGGTTTTATTATGCTCATCGCTGGCATCATTGTCGTCGCGAACCCGGAACTCATCACCAATAAGCCCGTTCCCGAAGACACGTTTGAAGCAATAGAGCGACGCATATGGTGGGGCTTGCTTATTGGACTGGGGTTGCTGTTTATATTCAATCAACGATGGTCCCCATGGCTGCCAACGTTTCTGATCACCACCGTTGCATTGCTGGCTGGTCTGCTCGCCGCTCGTTGCATAGGGATTGTCCTCGACGGATCAGTCGCAAAGCAGTGGTTGCTGGTGTTAGTTGAGGCAGTTATTGCGGCACCTTTACTGTGGTGGTATCTGCGTATTCGTCATTAACAGATGGATCCACTGTCACAGAAAAAGCCTGACTGCCGGCAGTCTTTGCAGATTCATGCACCAAGATCCCTGCACCAGAGTCAAACCCGATGCGCCTTGTACTGAGCCGGTAATGCCACCACCAAAAAGCCTTCAGCCTCCTGCTTGCCAATATTCTGGATGCGATGCGGTAGGTCTGCCCGATAACGCACGGTGTCTCCGGTTTCAGCGGTGGCGATTAATTCCCCGGATTTCACCTGTAAACTGCCACGGGTGCAGGTCAGGTGCTCATAGGTTCCAGCGGCGTGTGCTTCGGATGCCAGAACACCGCCCGGTGCTATCGTCAGCTGATACCACTCTACCGGTAACACGGTACGGTTTGGCGCCAGCATACGCAGCGTGCATTTACCATCAACGCTGCCTTTGCTGGGGGTAGAATAAGAACGGGTGTGCTCAATGATATTGCGATCACTGGCCGACTGATCCAGCACCGACAAATCGATACCCAGTGACTGAGTCAGATTCCACAACACGCTGAATGTTGGGCTGACAATGCCACGCTCAATCTGCGAAAGCATACTTTTAGACACACCGCTTTTTTCAGCCAGTTGCTCCAGGGTCAGACCACCGGCTTTACGCGCCTCACGCACAATGACGTCCAGTGCCGGTTTGGGAGGTGTCTCATTGCGCACACAAAATTCCTTTATCCTGAACAAAGTTCAACATATCATACCCAAGCGTTGTTATTTACAGCCGCCGGAGAACCTCATGAGCTCAACCGAACGTCAGCCCCGCCGCAGACGTCGCAGCAAAACCCCGGGTAATAGCGGTTCGCAGGGTGCTGCGTTCGAGCAGTTGCCATGGCAGCAACTGCGCATGCCCTACAACCCCACTGAGCCGGTTAACGATGAACAACTGGAGCTGATTCATGATGCGTCGCTGCGCATCCTGGAGCAAATCGGTATTGACGTACTGTTGCCGCAGGCGCGGGATATCATGGTGAAAGCGGGTGCAACGGCAAAAGGCGAACGCGTCTGTTTTGAGCGCGAGCTCATCACGCAGAGCATCGCAACCTGCCCCGTTGAATTTACCCTGCACGCACGAAACCCGTCCCACAATATCCGTGTCGGCAGAGACTTTATTAATTTCGGCACCGTTGGCAGTGCCCCGAATACAAACAGTCTGGACGGTGGTCGTCGCTCCGGTAATCATCACGACTATCAGGATTTTCTGCGACTGATGCAATCACTGAATATTCTGCATTTTACTGCGGGGTATCCGGTTGAACCCACTGACCTGCATGCCTCGGTACGCCACCTTCACTGTCTGGCCGATTGCGTCACGCTGACCGATAAAGTCTTTCATGCATACTCACTCGGGCGCGACCGCAACCGCGATGCCATTGAAATTGCGCGTATAGGGCGTGGAGTTAGCGATGCGCAAATGGACAGCGAGCCCTCTCTGTTTACTATCATCAACAGCAACTCTCCGCTGAAACTCGATGAGAACATGCTGACCGGTATCATGGAAATGGCCGCGCGTAATCAGGTGGTCTGCTTAACCCCGTTTACACTGGCGGGCGCCATGGCACCGGTGACTTTAGCCGGTGCACTGGCACAGCAGAATGCGGAAGCGCTGGCAGGTATTGCGTTTGCGCAGATGGTGCGACCCGGTGCGCCCTGTATATACGGTGGCTTCACCTCCAATGTAGATATGAAATCCGGTGCGCCAGCCTTTGGTACACCGGAATACATGCTGGCAGCACAAATCTCCGGGCAGTTATGTCGACGCTATGGTCTGCCGTTTCGCTCCTCTAATGTGTGTGCCGCTAATTCCGTGGACGCACAGGCCGGTTACGAGTCGACGATGGCCTTATGGGGTGCAATCAGCGGTGGCGCAAACTTTTTAATGCACGGTGCGGGCTGGATGGAAGGTGGTTTGAGCGCATCGTTTGAAAAAATGATTGTCGATGCCGATTTACTGCAGATGATGGCAGTGTATATGAATGGATTGAAGATAGACGAAGAGGAGCTGGGGCTGGATGCAATTCGCGATGTCGGACCGGGTGGACATTACTTTGGTGAAGAACACACCATGTCACGCTACAAGACCGCCTTTTATTCACCAATAATTTCTGACTGGCGCAACTTTGAAAGCTGGACAGAAGCAGGCAGCCCGACTGCACTGCAAAAAGCCAATACCGTGTACAAGCAATTGTTACAGAGTTATCAACCGCCAGCGTTGGACCCTGCACGCCGCGAGGAACTGGAGGCTTTTGTTGCGACACGGGTTGAAGCAGGTGGAGTGGCAACCGATTTTTAAATATACCATCCGCGTTCTGATTGATCGTTGATTTTTAGCCTGTACAGCTGATGAGGTTTGAACAAACACTCAATGGAGTCATTCTGCACTCATTGGAATTGTCTAACATGAATGTCCAGTTTAAAACGCAAGATGGCTGGACGCTACTCGAAAATCCCTGTTTCGCACGAGTATACCCCGGCAGAATTCATCCAGTACCAGCCTGCTAAACGGTACGAGGGTAAATAACATTTAAAACGGTTCGTATACGTGCCATAAAAGTAAATACAACCAATAAAAAAACAGCAGCCCGTCCGGATTTAACACCTGAGGATTCCACCAGCAATTAATCCGGGGTTCTGGCTTGTGTTTTCGTCGCATTGTATACTGCGCAGACCACTTAAGAAATTACGCGCTTGTCTGTTGCGACAACGTAGATTTTGCCAATAAATTTTCCGGAGATGCTCAGTGTATTTCCGGGTAGGAAAAAATTCTCACAGGACTGATCGGATATTTTCAAACCATAGTTATTGTTGTTAATGTTATATCCGGTATAGAAACCAAATTATCAGGGCAACATACGCAAATCTGTATAAAGGATCGTCAACTCATGTTTAAATCTTTGCGAAATATACTACTGACAGCAACGCTGTTTACCCTGCCCGCTACGACAATTGCGGAGGAGCTAACCATCAGCGCCTGGGGTGGCTTCTTTGAAGAGACGCTGGCTGCCGAAATTTATCCCGGTTTTACTGAAAAAACAGGTATAGAAGTTAAATCAATTGCACAGCCCGAAGATTCAGCGTGGATGACACAGCTTATGGCGGCCGCACGTGCAAAGCAGGCGCCGGCAGATCTTTCGCTGGTGGTAGACGAAGTACTGATTCGAGGTAATGAGGCCGGGTTATGGGCGAAGCTTGATCCCGCCAATATGCCTGGCACCAGTTCACTAAAAGACGGGTATGTTGTGTTGGATGACGAAGGTAAATCCTATGGCGTAGGTGCACTGGCGTTTTATACCACTTTCGTCACCAATACAGACTTCGCTAAAGACACACCGGCAAGCTGGGCTGATTTATGGGACGCAAAATGGGACAACAAACTGGGTATAGTCACGACACCCAACTCCGGATTGCTGGAAGCTACCGCAAAAACATTTTTTGGCGGCTATGAAATTATGGAAACTCGTGATGGGCTAGAAAAAGTTATTAGCAAAATCGCAGAGCTAAAGCCGCAGGTCAGCTTGTGGTATCGAGACGAAGGCCAGTTTCAACAAGCGCTTGAAGCTGGAGAGCTCAACGCAGGTCTTTACTATCACGACGTCGCTATGCTTTCTATCTGGGATGGCAAGCCCATCGCATCTACTTTCCCAAAGGAAGGTGGAATCGTTTCTGACGCCTATTGGGTTGTTCCACGCGACAGCAAAAATGCATCGGCTGCGGAGAAATTTCTCGACTATATGAGTATGCCGGAAAACCAGGCTTTAATGGCCCGTAAACTTGGCATTTTCCCTATCGTACCCCGATCATTAATGGATCTAACCGATGAGGAATTCTCTTCTGTGGGTAGCGAGATTGATCCAATTCGCGTTCAAACGGCGATCCATCTGCGTGAGGGTGACTGGCTTGAATCAAAGTACCAGGAGATGATTGCAAAATAATCCTGCGTTGTTGGCAACCAGTCTCATGACCAGTACTGGCGAATAGTTTATGTCGGTACTGGCTCTGTCGGGAATCGGAAAACGCTTCGGCAAAACTGTCGCACTGAGCGATATTTCGCTGTTGGTAAATAGTGGTGAATTTATTTGCCTGCTTGGTGAATCCGGTTGTGGCAAAACCACTTTGCTACGGATTATCGCCGGCCTGGAATCGCACGACAACGGCACCATGCAACTCAACGATGCAGACTTGTCTGGCATACCATGCCACAAACGCAACATTGGGATGGTATTCCAGTCTCTGGCTTTATTTCCGCATCTGAATGTCGGGCAAAACATCGCTTACGGTTTGCGCATGCGCGGTGCGACACAACCAGAAAAAGATGAACAGACCAGCCGTCTTCTACAAATGGTCGGGCTACCAGAGTTTTCATCAAGACAGGTCTCATCTCTTTCTGGTGGTCAGAAACAACGGGTTGCGATTGCCCGTGCGCTGGCGCTGCAGCCACAGCTCTTTTTAATGGATGAACCATTCTCAGCGCTCGATGCCGGTTTGCGGGAGCATCTGCAGCAGGAAGTGAAGCGTCTGCAACAAGACCTTCGTATTACGACCATCTTTGTCACCCATGATCAACGCGAGGCAATGGCGCTTGCAGATCGTATTGTGGTTCTAAATAACGGGCAGATAGAACAAACCGGTACACCGGCGGAAGTCTATCAACAACCGGCTACCAGATTCGTTGCGAATTTTATTGGCGCTAACAACGTATTGGATGTTTCAGTTAATGCAGGCCGTGTTTTTATCGAGGGTTACGATCTTGGTCAGGCATCGGGCTTGCTGTCTACGATCGATGGGGCCTGCACTGCAGCGATTCGACCTGAAGCGCTCTCATTGGAAGCGCTCTCACCGGAAAGTACCTCAATGAACAGGGCGAATGGAGCTGGGTCACATAGCGCACTTACTGGCTCAGTGAAGACGCGTCGACCAGTTGGTGCCCTGGTAGAACACGAAATCGATATAAACGGCCAGCTCATCAAACAGACTGCCTTCCAAACCAGTGCGGGCGAGTTTAATCCGGGCGACAGGGTAAGCGTCAATTGCGATTGGTCGCAGGCATGGGTAATTCCGGATTGAAGCACCCTGTTACGCGACTGATTGGGTTTTTAAGCTTTGCGACACTCGCGACGTTCTTTTTGGTGCCGCTTGTTTTTATGGTGGTCGTTAGTTTTTACAAGTCCAATCCAATGGCGTTTTACGATAAAGCCTTTGTTCTGGATAACTACGGAAAATATTTCTCAAGTTTCTACCTGAATGTCACAATGCGTTCGCTATGGTCTGCCGCGCTTAGCGCTGTGATGGTCGTGTTTCTTGCGTTTGCAGTGGTACTGGCCATTGTTGAATTATCCAGAAAATGGCAACTTTGCTGGATTGTTTTGATGTTGTCACTTATGTGCTTAAGCGAAGTTATCGTGGGTTTTTCATGGCTGATATTACTATCTGAAAGTGCTGGTATCCCGCGTTTATTGAGTGCGCTAAGTCTCTGGGAGAATCCACGCTCACTGTCTCCAGGCTTTGGAGCCATGCTGATCGGGCTCGTTACACTTGGCTTATCAGTTGTTTCAATCATTCTGTATCCGCAGCTCGCGAGTCGCGATAAAAGTATAGAAGAGGCTGCTCAAACCCTTGGCACCCCGCCCTGGCTGGTTACGTTAACCGTTACGCTACCAATCTTCCGCCAGACAATTATTGCTCTGACCTTGACCATGTTTGTCTATCTGCTGGGGGTGTTTGTCATGCCTACTATGCTTGGTCGTCCGTCAGACTGGACGATGACTGTGATGATCAGTGATAAAGCACTCGGAGACGCCAATCTGCCATTGGGTGCGGCACTGGCAGTTGTCATGTTAATAATCACAGCAGCGATTTTGCTGCTTTCGCTGCTGCTGTCCAGAAATTCCCGTTCTAAAGTGAAAAGCTAATGATGAAAATCATGATATGAGAGGCCAAACATGAAGGGAGCTGGTGGCCGACTACTGTTGTGTTTTGTTGCAACGTTTATCATCGCACCGTTTGTTGTGGTGGCAGGTGTATCTATTGGCGCATCCAAAACGATAGTGTTTCCACCGACTGAATTATCGCTTCGGTGGTTCGGCATTTTGTTTACTGATCCCGACTGGTTGAAATCCATTGGCATGTCGCTGCTAATCGCCGGCAGCGCTGCGCTGCTCTCGGTAGTGTTAGCGCTTGCCATAAACTATGTGCTTTGGCGTTTGAAATCCCGTTTTTCGCGCATGGTGTTTGCACTGGGGCTGGGGCCGTTTTTGTTGCCACCGATCATACTGGCGCTGGGGGCCAGTCTATTCTGGGCAGAAGTGGGTTGGTATGGCCGCATCGAGGCAACCATCATCTCGCATGCAATATTTCTGGTTACCTTACCGTTGGTCATTATCGCCCGTGGTTTTGCAAACCTGACTGACGATGTTGTTGAAGCCGCGACTATAATGGGTGCCAGCCCCTGGCAGTTGTTTAGAACGGTGGTGTTGCCATTGATCACACCTTATTTGCTCACGGGCTTCGCGCTGGTCGCAATCATTAGTGTCAATGAGTACCTCATCGCAAATATGATCTCGGGCTTTGTAGTGGAGACATTACCGATCAAAATTTTCAATAATGTTCGATATGGCTACTCACCGGTAGTAGCGTCAGCCTCAATATTTTTTGTGGCAATCACGGTTGGTGTATTACTGCTGGTGGCAAAATCCACTGACTTATTGGCATTGCTCGGTGGCGGCAGGGAGTCGCAGCATTAAAAACCTTAGTCTTCAGGATCTCGACGATATTCTTCTCGGCGCCACTATCCTCGGTGCCGGTGGTGGTGGTGATATCGAAGAAGGTAAGGCGCTCATCAAAGAGGCACATGAAGCCGGCAAGCGCTTTCAGCTTGCAAGCATTGACGAAGTACCTGATGACGCACTGATATGCACGCCGTACTTGTTAGGTGCGATCTCAGCGATGACACCGGAGGAAGAGCTCGAATACGGTGGACTCGATCGATCAGAAACTCGCAATATACTCAGCGCATACCGGGGTTTTCAGCAGTATCTAAATAAATCTTTTTACGGCACCACGCCGTGTGAGATGGGTGGCTCCAACACCGCTGTTGCATTTTATTGTGCTGCCATGCATGACCATGTCATTGTAGATGCAGACCCGGCCGGCCGTGCGGTGCCGGAGATTACCCACTCAACTTATTACTTCGCCGGGTTACCAGCCTCACCCATCTACGCTGCCAACGAGTTTGGCGAAACATTTGTAATTAGTAATATCAAGGATGACCAACGTGCAGAAACAGTGGTTCGCGCACTGTGCCAGGTCAGTCGCAATGATATAGCAGCCATTGATCATGCGCTGGAAATGCGTGTACTAAAAAACGCACTTATAGCGGGTACCATTTCAAAGGCACTACTCCTCGGAAAAACATGGCGCAAATCGCAAGCACAGACTGATCTTCCGGAAGTCATTGCAAAAATAGCTAGCGGTCAGGTAGCTTTCAGGGGGGTTGTGTCTGAAGTTGAGTACCGTACAAGTGAAGGCTTCACCAGAGGATCTTTTTCTATTCAGGGGACAGGCACCTATTTAAATCAAACATTTAAGACGATGGTTAAAAACGAAAACCTGGTCGGCTGGCTTGACAACAAAGTGTACGTGACGATCCCCGATCTGATTTGTTTGTTCGATATAGCGACCGGTAAGCCTGTATCCAACCCAGACGTTGTGAAAGGTCAAGCCGTTGCTGTAGTTCTATTGCCTGCGCCAGTAGAATTTACCAGTGCCAAAGCGCTATCTGTTTTCGGCCCGGCTTACGCAGGTATCGATGCTGATTATCGTCCATTTTGCCGGAAGTGATCTCCATAGGTCACTGGCAAATCGATCAAACATCATATTATTCCTCTGATCCCTTCCGTTATCCACGCAGCGTGATCTACGCAGGGATTCAAAAAAATCATCAGGTCAGCTGTATCAGGTAGCGAACACTCAATCCCACAACAGACTATTTTTCCCATGAAGAGTACTACTTAAAGTGGGTGTCGCGTTAAATTTTTTTTATGTGGGCGGGTTTTCCATCTTGCACTCTAAGCCACCTTTAGCCTGGTGGGTTAAACATATATGAGATAGTTACCAAGCAATATGACGGAAAGAGCGATCAGTAGCCGACCGTTGAGTACAAAGTTCTCGGCGTAGGCTGATATGAGCACCGTAACTACAGGGAAAAGTGAACTTGCACAAGCGGCTTTATCAGAGCCGATCTCGCCGACAAGTGTCAGGTAACACCCGAATGCGATGATAGATCCAAAAATAGCCAGATAGATCAGTGATCCAACATAAAGTGATGAGGTATCGAAGTTGAACGGCAAAGCAAGACAATATTTCTATTCGTACGCAAGGGTATACTACAAACACAAGCGAGGTACGCCATTGGTGTAGTATTCGTGATACCCGATTGCAATCCATCACCCACAATGATAGTAAGCCAGAAGCGACATTCCGTCGTAGTATATTTCCCGAATAGTGAGAGTGCGCCTCTTATGTTTTACCCCTTTTCCAGCAGGCCACTGTGCAAAGCGATTGTCATCCAGAGCGCAGGCGCCCTGTGAGTCATCTGCAGCTGGTCGATGTTCTGTTGCCACTGGTGGCGACTTTTTTTATCGGTTTCATTTCATTAAAAACGCTGGATCACAAGCAACAAACTGCACAACAAATCCAGCGCGATGGCCTGCGCGTTCCGTGGCATCTGCGTCGCATGCTGCATTTGTCTCGTTCGCAACTCAGAGCGGATATGGTTGGCCGCTGCGTTGCATTTTTTCTTATTATTATGGCCATTCAGATCATCAAGGCCTATGAAATCAGCCTGTTGTTGCGACTCATTGCAGCGCTGTTAATCGCTGCCGTGCTACTGCTGCTTATCCCCCGCTTGTTTGTTGCTGTACATCGACGACTCTGGACGCCCTGATCAGGACGTGTTTCAACGCCGGGCCAGACCTGCCAATGCGATCCGTTGCCACCCGGTACATCTACAATAAATGAGCAGACTATAGTAAAAAAGTCGGCGCTTGCTTTCCAGTCTGGCAAGCGCCGTTTTTTATACCAGCCTACATTGCAAAACAATAAAACAAACCATCACCACCGGTGCTTTGCAAGTCTTCCTGCCCACAGCCCGTAGACGGGTGCGCAGTACTCCAGGATGTCGGGTTTGGCACGAAATCCAGAATGGGTCCGCTTCTATCGTGATGACCGACCAGCGCGCTGCCTTCACTATTGCTGGTCCAGTTGCCGCAGGTCGTATCTTCTGCCAACGTAGACGCCAGCCCATTCAGTTCTGTACCGGTAAGAATATCGTGTCTGTTCGGCATGTTGCCTCTGCCGGGTACGGTATTGCCGTTTTCGGTGATCGCCGTTAAACCATTCAGGTTATTGGCGATAGACAACAAGTCGGCCGTGTCATTTGCCACGACCACACCGTCAGCATTGACCCATGGACCCGTACCAATGCGATCGATCGCGTTTTCTCCGTCCGCTCCGGTAGTGCTCAAAAAGGCGCGCCATTCTGTGGCGACCGCCCCAGCCTCTGCGGCGAGTGATGAGCAATGGGCGTCAGCGCCAGCCAGGCCGCCCAGGTTGCCGCCGTCACCGGGACCAACACTCGTGACAAAGAAACTCATGTCTGTATTAATGGGGGTATCAACAACGGGGGTGTCAATAAAACCGTCGTCGTCATCGTCGGAATCACAGCCCGCGACAACTATCGTGGAGACGATTAACAATGGGAAAAGCCTTGATAATCTGGTAGACATATGCAATTACCTGCTGTAGTGGTGAAAAATAAGCGAGACGTTCGCTGATGAAGACTGGTTGACGTAGCAATCCATTGAGTCATTACCGATAGACATTCTGCTAACGGTTCCGGACGCCTCCGATCATATCGTACTAAGTTAACGTGCTCAGTGATATAGTCACGCGACAACGTCGTCTCCGGTAATACAGTGCAGCCAGCTGCGTGTGCAGCAATGCTGCAATCCGGCACTTCCAACCATCCCGGGCACCGAACCCGCAGGAAACCAACGGGACCTAGCATTATGAAATACAACCGATTTTCCCTCGCTGTTATCGCCGCACTGGTTTTGATCGGCTCCGCCGCGCAGGCCGCCGATATAAAAATTGGGCTGGTAACTGACGTGGGTCGAGTGAATGACCGCAGCTTCAATCAGTCTGCGTGGCAAGGTGTGCTGGAAGCCTGCGAACAACTCGGTGGCGAAGAAGGCAAGGACTGCAAATACATCGAAACCCGCGATGCAAAAGACTATGCCGACAATATTGGCCAGTTTGTAGAGGCTGAGTTTGATGTCGTAGTCTCGGTCGGTTTTGCGCTGGGGGAAGCTACTGCTGCTGCCGCTGCCGAGAACCCGGAAACCTTTTTTATCGGAGTCGATCAGTTTCAGGGCGAGCCGCAACCGAACCTGGCAGGTTTAATCTTCAACGAAGATCAGTCGGGTTTTCTGGCAGGTGCACTCGCCGCCAACCTGACTCAATCCGGTACTATTGCATCGGTCCTGGGAACTGATCTGGTACCGCCAGTGGTCGCTTTCGGTGAGGGCTTTATCGCCGGTGCAAAACACATCAAGCCCGATGTCAATGTAATTACCACCTACCATCCGGGTGAAATTTCGCAGGCGTTCACCGATCCTGAATGGGGTGCTGCCACGACCAAGCAGGCGATCGACAAGGGTGCAGACGTAATCTTTGGCGCGGGTGGCATTACCGGCAATGGCGCGTTGCAGGAAGTGGCTGCTAACGAAGGTCTGTTTTGCATCGGTGTCGATACTGACCAGTGGCTGACACTGCCAGCTGCACACCCTTGCCTGGTGTCCAGTGCCATGAAACTCATCACACCCGGGGTGGTCGAGCTGATCACCACCTTCAGCGGCGGCACCATGACCAGTGGAAACCACTTTGGTGGCTCCGCACTGGCGCCTTTCCACGACTTTGACGAGAAAGTGCCAGCTGATGTAAAAGCTCAACTCACCGAAATTAAGGCGGGTCTGGAAGACGGTTCAATCAAAACCGGCTACGGGCAATAATATCTCCATCTGGAGTGATGTACAGTCTTCTGGACTGTATCCGTTTGCATAACAGAGCGGGCTGCACTATGCAGCCCTATCTGCTACCGAGTGATCAAATGACGGGAACTATCGCTGTCCCGTTGCTGCTCCTTTTACCTCGTTGCCTGTGCCTGCAAAATGCCTGAATCTATAAAGCGCGTGGCAACCGCATTGCTGATACCACTGGTCGCACTGGTTGTTGCCTTTGCCCTGGGTGCATTGGTGATGTTGCTGTTTGGTGATGACCCGGCTGCCGCCTACCGTGGTTTGTTCGATGGCGCCTACGGCAGTGCCAAGGCATGGGCGCGTACCCTGCTAAAAACTACTCCGCTTATCCTGACCGGACTGGCCGTTGCAGTCGCATTCAAAGCGGGTCTGTTTAATATTGGTGCGGCCGGACAGTTTATTATGGGCACAGTATGCTCTGTAGCTGTAGGCATTCACTTCGAAGGTGCGCCATTGTTGCTTCACCTGCCAGCAGCGTTGCTGGCGGGTATTGCCGGTGGCATGATCTGGGGCGCGATACCGGGCCTGCTTAAAGTCTATACCGGTGCACATGAGGTGATCACCACCATCATGCTGAACTACATCGCTTCACTGTTCGCAGGCTGGACCGTATACGCCGGTGGCCGTCAGGGTCAGTCTCCAGGCCCACTGTGGGACCCGACAGCCAGAGCTATCTCTGAAACACCCGATGTGCTGGCCAGCGCGCAATTGCCGCTGCTTGGCAACCCTCGCCTCGACCTGCATCTGGGTATTGTTATCGCGCCACTGGTGGCGTTTCTTATCTGGTGGCTGATCTATCGCACGACATTTGGGTTCGAGGTACGCACCGTCGGTCGAAACGCCAGCGCAGCACGGTACGCCGGTATGTACCCAAAGCGCACAGTCGTATTATCCATGGCACTGGCTGGCGGACTGGCCGGACTGGCCGGCGCTATCGAAACTCTGGGGCTGAATCATAAATTCGCGCCCGAGTTCGGCGGCGGTGTCGGCTTTGAAGGTATCACCGTAGCCTTGCTGGGACAGACACACCCGTTGGGCGTGGTGCTCGCTGCATTCTTACTTGGCTCACTCGAAGCAGGTGCCAGTCGCATGCAGTTTGAATCCGGTGTGGCTGCAGATATTGTCGATGTGATTCAGGCGCTGGTACTGATCTTCGTTGCAGCACCACTTATCATCCGTTCGTTTTGGCCCCGACGTCGCAACGATAAAAGCGTTGAGCAGAAATCATGAGTTGGCTACGCAGACGCGCGTCGCTCGTAACCGTGCTGATTATGGCATTCCTCGCCACTGCAGTGTGGGTGAACACAAGCACGTTTGCCGAGGGGTCATGGCAGGCGCAATGGTTGCCGGTTTTTTTCGGTGTCAGCGCTTTAAACTTTACCCTCCGCGCAGCGGTACCACTGATACTCGGCGCACTGGGTGGCATCCTGTGCGAGCGCTCTGGCATCGTTAATATCGGTATCGAGGGTATGATGCTCGCCGGTGCGTTCGCGGGCTTTGTCGTAAAAGTGGCAACCAACCACTGGCCGCTCTATTCCAGCCTTTCGATATCGGTGATGGCAGCGATGCTGGCTGGCGGCCTGATGGGTTTACTGCATGCGCTGTTCTCGATCCGCTTTCGCATGGATCAGATTATCTCTGGCACGGTGTTGATCATTCTGGCACTCGGTCTGACCTCCTATCTCTATGATCGAGACGCGGTTGCACAGGGAAAGTTCTCGGCTGTAAAAATCCCTGTTTTGTCAGATATCCCGGTGCTGGGTGAGATTCTTTTCACCAATCCGCCTATCACATTTGTAGCACTTATCCTGGTTGTGGTTGTGCATGTAGCGCTGTTCCACACGCGTTGGGGATTGCGCACACGTGCCGTCGGAGAACATCCGGGTGCTGCCGACACGATGGGTGTTAACGTTAATCGCTATCGTTATATCAATACAATCATGGGCGGCATGCTGGCCGGGCTTGCCGGTGGATTTCTGGTCCTGGAGGCCGTGGGTCAGTTTCAGGAAGGCATGACCGCCGGCCGCGGTTTTATATCACTCGCCGCGGTTATCTTCGGCAACTGGACACCGTTCGGCGCGATGGCCGCGTCAATGTTATTTGGCTACACACAGGGGCTGCAAAACGAACTGCTATTGGCGGGTGTAGTTGCCGTGCCGCGCCAGTTTGTCAGTATGATTCCCTATGTGGTAACCATCATTGCCGTCGCCGGTCTGGTTGGACGCGTGCGACCACCTGCAGCCAGCGGCAAGGTGTACGACAAAGATGAGCACTAGGAGAATTCGCCCCGCCGCACGGACTCCCGGAACCACCTTGCCATCCCCTGCCCCGCAATGCCGGAGAATTACATGAGCACGCCGGTACTTGATATCCGCAGTATCAGTAAACACTACCCCGGTGTTATCGCCAACGAAGACATAGATCTCACACTGCACAAAGGTGAAATTCTCGCGCTGTTAGGTGAAAACGGCGCCGGCAAGTCAACGCTGATGAATATTGTTTACGGCCTGCAGCAGCCGACATCCGGCGAGATCCACATCCACGGTAAACCGGTTGTGTTGCACTCACCACGCGATGCCATCGAACGGGGTATCGGCATGGTGCATCAGCATTTCCAGCTGGTGTCGAATATGACTGTTACGGAAAATATAATGCTCGGTGCCGAGAGCGTTCGACATGGCCTGCTCGATCGCAGCAAAGCAGCACAACAGATAGCAGAACTCTCACAGCGCTACGGACTCGATGTCGATCCGACTGCAATCATCGAAGACCTGTCAGTGGGTGAGCGCCAACGCATAGAAATAGTCAAAACACTCTATCGTGAAGCGAACGTTTTAATCCTTGATGAACCCAGTGCAGTGTTAACCCCACAGGAAGTCGAAGGTCTGTTCACGATTATGCAGCGTCTGCGAGAACAGGGTAAATCAATCATCTTTATTACCCACAAACTGAAAGAAGTACTTCGCATAGCAGACCGCATCGCGGTGCTTAGAAACGGACGTGTGGTTGGACACGCGCAACCGGATACCACCGACGAGGCCGAGCTTGCCACCTTAATGGTCGGGCGCGAAGTTGACCTGTCGGTCAAACCCGCAAACAACACCACTGGTGATGTGGTGCTGGATGCTCGCGTAGTGCAGGCACGAGACGATGCAGGTCACCTTGCCCTGCGCGATGTCAGCCTGCAGGTGCGTGCCGGTGAAATTGTTGGTATTGCCGGCGTACAGGGCAATGGCCAAAGCGAGCTTGTAGAAGTGCTGACCGGCCTGCGTCGTTGCGACAGTGGCACCGTTACCATTGGTGGCGTCGATTACACCAACCACGCTCCCCGCGCGTTTACCGAAAACGGTCGCACTTGCCATATACCAGAGGACAGACACCGTTACGCGATGGTTGCCGACTATAGCGTGGCTGACAACCTGGTATTAAACAGCTACCGTCACCCGCCATTTTCAACCCATGGTTCGATTAACCGACCCGCTATTCGGCAACAGGCCGAAACCCTGGTGGAATCCTTTGATGTGCGAACACCCGGTGTGGAGACAACAGCTGGTAGTTTGTCTGGCGGCAATCAGCAAAAGATGGTTGTCGCCCGTGAGTTCAGTCGTGAATCTCAGTTGTTAATTGCCGCTCAGCCAACACGCGGAGTAGATGTTGGATCTATAGAATTCATTCATAGACGCATCGTCGCCAAGCGCGATGAAGGCGTCGCCGTGCTGTTAATCAGTGCCGAGCTGGACGAGGTACTTTCGCTATCCGACAGAGTGATCGTGCTGTATCAGGGCAGTGTCGTGGCCGAGGTGGCACGTGCAGAGGCTACACGCGAACAAATCGGCTTGTTCATGGCGGGAGTGTCAGATGACAGATGACAGAAATCAGAGGACTGAATGACAGGTATAGAATTTACTATCCACTCCAATATACGCGGTTGTGAAATTCCGTTCTTACCCGATCAATCCAAATGAGCTTCTCGGCTTGTGTAATTATTCCCTTTTCCACACCTTGATTAACATAGGGCTCAAAACTGTTGGTTAAGGTTTGTATTAAATTTTCTGGCGCAATTCCCAATACCTCACAGGTGCCGGCCAGGTTTAAACCATCTCTTTCCATGTAGACATGCATCTGTTCGTGACTGATGCCAAGAAATGCCTCAAGCACGCTCTGGATAGGTGAATGACCTCTATGTAGATCCAGTCCACCAATACCATATGCCGTGACTACCAGATCTTCAAGATCGCTTATTCGATCTACGGTTCCCTTAAACGGAACACCATAACCTTTTCCTCTGGCGGTGATATTGACGAGAATCTCACCTGGTTTTTTGTTTGAAATCGCTATTCTCCGCTAAACCTAGCCTGGATTATTCATGAGGATTCGGCGTCCAGAGGAAATTTGGCTAAACAGCTCTGCCAATCGTCTGAGAAACGTGGCTCGCCACGTGCCGAGGAGGATGGGCCGAGATGTGACGCCAAATTTTCTTCTGGCGTCGAATAGACACACTGCTATTTTGAAAAAGGTGCCAAAAAAGTGATTTGGAACTCTATACATAGCATTTCGCTAATATTTACTTGTCGCCTTATGAATAATCCAGGCTAGCCCGGTTTATTCATGAAGCGGCGAGCATAGCGCGCAGAGATTTGATTTCACAGTGGATTTTCTTCTCGCGTCCCTTATTTTTAAAAACTTGGCTTATTGATATTTGCAAGAGAAAAAATTCGCTCGGGGCGCGTAGCTGTGGAAACAAAGATCAAGCGGGATGCCGTCGATTTCATGAATAAACCGGGCTAGCTACCCGCAATTTTAGCTGATCCACTGATGTTTCTCTATCAGGCAAGTATATGCCCCCTGCCGTCATTCGCTCACTCTTTATGAACGGCAGCTTTCCACGCAATCGATAATGCATTGGACATCCGGCACACCACCAGGCGTATTATAGACACGGCAACTGACGCTGTTGCCTTTGGGTTGACCCGTTACATCGACCCCATTGACTAATATTGTCGGGGAGCCCCAGCCCCGTAAATCTTCGGGCGAAGCTGGATCAAGAATATCAATCTCCTCATACGAAGAGACTTCGCAGCTGGATAAAGCCGATTTTAGATTATCTCTCGCCGGGTCTGCCAGAGGACATCCACTGAAAGCCAGAAACTGAATATTCATACGTTTATCCGTCTTGTGTCTTTCCAGTATTATAGAACCTTTAGTGGCCATAGATTCAAGTGCCAGGAGTGGATTTTTTAACTAAAGAACATTGCGGCATCGGCGCTAAAAATTTAACCTGTACTGCCAGCGATAATAATTCAGAGTCGACCGGATTCAATAATACGGCGAAGGAACTGTCGTGTCTCCGGCAGCTGCGGGTTCGAAAGAATGCGATTGGGGGTGTCTTCTTCTAGTATTCGTCCATCCTTCAGGAAGGCTACGCGGTCAGAAACATCTCGGGCAAAACTCATTTCGTGAGTGACAATTGCCATCGTCAGCCCCTTCTCTTTCAACCCACGAATAATCGACAATACCTCTCCAACCAGTGCCGGATCCAGCGCGGCTGTAATTTCGTCCAGTAGAAGAACGTCAGGATCTGTTACCAGGGCACGGGCGATTGCAACGCGTTGCTGTTCACCACCGGACAGTTGTTCGGGATAGCTATGCTTGTGCTCGGCCATATCGAACCGTTCAAGTAACACGAGCGCTTGTTCCTCTGCTTCTGCTTTATCACGCCCGTGGACCCGGCGCGGTGCCAGAGTGATATTGTCCAGCACGTTCATGGTCGGGAACAGGTTGAATGCCTGAAACACAATAGCAATCCGCTTGTGAAGTTCAGTGCGGTGATACTTTGGGTCATCGATGGGAACGCCATCGAGCATGACTTCACCATGGTCCCAGTTCTCTAATCGATTCATACAGCGAAGCAGCGTTGACTTGCCAGAGCCCGACGCGCCGACAAGGCAGACCACCTCATGCGGGGCAACCTTTAGATCAATGCCATCAAGGACCAGGTTATTACCGTAGTACTTTGTCAATGCCGCCACTTCGATACGCGGGCTTGTCATTGCATTCTCTGCAGTCGGCGTTCCCGATCGCGACGTGAAACCCAGTCAGCAAGTCGCGCCATCGGGATGGTTGCCAGCAGGAACAGGAATGCTGCGACCAACAGCGAAGAGTAGTTAAACGTTGTTGCGGTATAGATCTGCGCTTCACGCACAGCATCCCTGATACCAAGCACTGACAGCAGGGCTACATCTTTCTGCAGGGCAACAATGATGTTCATTAGCGCTGGCAACACATTGCGCACAGCTTGCGGCAGTATGGCGTAAATCATCGACTGCCATTCCGTCAACCCCAGACTTTTGGCGGCTGACCATTGACCTTCATGCACGCTGTCAATGCCGGATCGATAGATTTCTGCTACATAGGCCGAATAGCTTAGCACCATTGCAGTACCACCCCAGAACAGAGCGGAATTTGGCAGACCCGGTAGGTTTAGCGCAGGAATACCAAAACCAAAGAGAAGCACCAACAAAAGAACAGGCACGCCACGGAAAAAGTCGATATACAAAACAACAAGCAGTCGAAACGGTGCGAACCAGGGGCCACGCAGCGATCTGACCACGGCAAGCGCAAGCCCCCACAAACCGATACAGATGACACCAATTATCCAGACCCGCATTGATACCCAGAACCCCTCCAGCACTCGCGGGAACGAGGCCTTCATGGCATCCAGACTAAAGAACTGTGCCTGAACACGTGGCCATTGGGGCGACGAAGTGATCCACCAGTAAAGCCCGCCAAATACAACGATCATACTGACAACAGAGACCAGAGTCGGAACAATTGCCTCTCGAAATCCACCTCGTCGCCTGCGCGGCGGGGCGGGTTCGCGCCGGATATCCAAAACGCCTTGCGTTACTCGGCCACGCGTTACCCGGCCCTGGGTCATTCAGAAATGGTTGGAAGGTTTGGATCTGCAACAAGGTGTGTAGCTGTTAACTCTTCAACGACACCGTCTGCTATCACCTTGCTCAATGCTTCATCGACCCACTCGATAAGCGGGTTCTCGAACTGAAACAGGAGACCATGGCCGTTGTCATTCTCATCAGAAGGCAGGATAGCGACAATAGAAGCTTCCTCAATCTGCACCGCAGTAGCAAACAATGCCGTCGGAAGCGCTGCCAAAGTGGCATCTATCTGACCTGCGCGCATTGCCTGAAAAACCGCTATTTGATCGTTGTAGACCGCCGCATCATCCACACCGATTATGTTCTCAAGGTATGACAAATCGGTTGTACCAATGACCGCACCCCAACGGGCTTGTTTAAGGTCGGCAAAGCTCTTCGAACCTTCAACCTTGCTATCAGGAAGCGCGATAACGGCTTTCTGTGGTTGAAAATAAACCTGGCTAAACCCCACAACCCTGGCACGTTCTTCCGTAACAGAGATCTGTTGAATGGCGAAATCGAACGGTTTTTCTCCCGGCGCAATAGTCTGGTCGAACGTTTGGCCTACCCAGACCACATCCTCAGATGAAAAGCCCATCTCGGCCGCCAGGGCATAAATCAACTCGTTTTCGAAACCTTTTCCTCCAGCAGGATCATTGTCGAGCATCCACGGCGGATAGACCGGATCACCGGTACCGACTGTCAGTTTACCAGGAGTGACCAGATTCGGGTCTTGCGTTGTTCTATCTTCAGCGAATGAAGGTGCCGCCATGGTGAACGCTACAGCGGCACTGAGTGCCACCAATTTAGGCAAATGTTTTTGCAGAAATGATCTTGTCATCTTTTTTGTTCTCTCGTTTTAGGCCTGTGACCACGATACAGACATCGTAGCCGTTGTTAGTCTCTACTTTGCGCTAATGTACTACATTAGCGCCGCCTACAGAACCGCTCCGGGAAAACCCATGCTCAGTAAAGAAGCATGGGCTAAAATTGGCTACCGCGTTACACAGGCATGCCACTGGAGAGCTTTGGTGAATATAACCTGCTGACTAATTTTTCGGAATATGTCGGTGCATTTGCAGAACAGTTTGATTGCAGGATTTGTGGTAGAGCAGGCCTATGCGGCCAGAATTCCAAAAAATCAGAGCCGATCGACAATCCGCACCAAACCACCCGGGGCGAAGCGAAGTACGAGTATCATAGCAACAGCTACGACGATAAAACGCGCCTCTTCCATACCTCGAATACCGGCCATCGCTTCGGTGGAAAAGAAGATAACAAACGCTGCGATAATCGGCCCTGCAATTGATGCGGTGCCGCCGATTAACACCATGGATAACACCAGACTTAGTGCACCAAAGCCCAATACATCCGGCGATGCGACTCTCAGATAAATTGCGAAAAAGCCACCCACTATGCCGGGGAAGATGGCGCTTGCTATCAGAGCCAGCGTGCGCGCACTTGAAATTGATATGCCCCGGGCACTGGCGTATTCTTCGTTGTCTCGCAGTGCAAGTAACGATTTACCGAATGATGATCGACTCATTAGCCACAGATAAATTGTCGATATAAACAGCAAACCAAGTGCTACATAGTAATAACCGAACTTGAAGTCGCGAATAAATTTATAGCTGCCCAACTGCAGTGCAGGGATTCTAACCATGCCCTCTGCCCCGCCGGTTATCTGTGACTGGCTGAGTATCAACTGCAGTAACACCTGCGAGAAGGCGAAAGTCACAAGTACCACATAAATACCCTTAAGTCGCGCTACAGGGATGGCCAGTAGCAGTGCGATTAAACCTGCAGTGACGCCACCCATCGGGATGCCGATCCACGGGCTTAAACCGAAGGTTTTCGTGGCAATTGCTGCGGTATAAACACCGCCTGCGAAGAAAGACAGATGACCAAAATTGAATAAGCCTGCGTAACCGAGTGACAAGTCCCAGTTGGATGCCAGTACCGCATAGATAAACGCCATAATAAACAGATGGCGTATGTAGGTGTCTGTTACGAATACCGGCAGTATCAGTAGCAGACAAAAACCGAAGGCAAATATCCAGCGCATCAGTGTTATTCTCGACTAAACAGTCCATTGGGCCGCAGTATCAATACGGCAATGAGACCCAGAAATATAATAAACGGTGTCCAGTACAAACCCACGTAGAGTATTAAAAAAGCCTCTGCCATACCCAGTACCAATGCCGCCCCCACTGTAGCGCCGAGTGAACCCAGACCGCCAAAAATCACAACAATCATTGCTTTGACCAATGGCTCTGCACCCATCGAAGGGGTGATGAATCGGATGCCGCCAAGCAGTATGCCGGAGAGGCCTGCCAATCCGGCACCAATACCGAATGCCAGTCCAAAGGTCACTGGTACGTTGATACCCAGCAGCGCTGCCGCGTCTTTGTTCTGGCCGACTGCACGTAGTGAGCGGCCAACTGAAGTTTTTGATGCAAACAACCACAGTGCAACCAATAATGTTGGCGCTAAAACGATCAGCATTGCTTCGTGTGCAGAAATTACCGCACCAAAAAGCTTGATGTCGCCCTCTAATAGTCGAGGCAGTTGTTTTAACCTGGCACCCCAGATCATCTGCGCGCCTTTCTCGAGGACGATCATCGCGGCAAGTGTTGTCATCACGGTGATCAGTACCATGTTGCGATTGCTATAGAAGGGGCGTACCAGGAGTATTTCTATTATCACCCCACACAGTGCGGTGAAGGCGACACCGCCGATTAAACCTGCCAGCAAGCCGAGCCCCATGGCTTCACTGATTGTCCAAGCGACAAACGCACCGATCATCATCAACGCACCGTGTGCAAAATTAAAAACACCGAGTGTCGTCCATATTAGACTGAGGCCGCTGGCCATTAATGCGTACAGCGACGCCAGTACCAGACCGGATAAAAATGTGGAGGCCAGTACTTCCATCAGTGATGCTCGCCAAAATACATCGCTACAATTTCCTGATAGTCCGGTGCGTTGTCTTTGGTGATTTCATGTACCACCTGACCGTGTTCTATCAGTAGTTGCCGGTCGGTCACGGTAAGCAGCAGCTCTATATCCTGCTCTACGATAATCATGGGTACTCGCTTTGAAATGTCAGCAAGTGCTGCGGTTAATTCTTCCTTAAGTAGCGGTGATAAACCCAAGGTAGGTTCATCCAGCATTAGCAGTCGTGGCGCACACATCAGGGCTGCACCAATAGAAAGCATTTGCCGTTCGCCGCCTGACAAGGTGCGTGCCCGTTGTCTGCGACGCTCATCGAGTCGCGGGAATAGTTGATAAACCTCTTTAATCCTTGCGGCAGCACCCTGCTTTGCACGCTGTACAAAAGCAGACATCTCGAGTATCTCACCTATACGCATATCTCCGAATAAGGTATTGGCTTGTTGCGAGTGCACGAGCCCTCTAGCGACAATACTCGACGGACTGGCACTGTCGATAGCATTACCATCAAAGTGGATGGTGCCGGTACTGGGCCGAATCAGACCGGAGATCATCTTTAACAGCGTGCTCTTGCCATGACCATTAGGGCCGAACAAACCAAGCCGCTCATCGCTCTGCAATTCCACACTGAGATCACGTAGCACTGTGACCTGGCCATAGCCGCCCGTCACCGAGTTAACATGCAGCAGGCTCACGCGCTGCGACTGCCAAGATAGGCATCAATGACCTGTTGATTTTTGATGACTTCCCGTGGATTACCTTCGGCAAGGACAGCGCCCTGATTCAACACCACCAGTCGCTCGGCAACTGATAGCAGCAGGCTGAGTACGTGTTCGATCAGAATCACCGTCACCCCGCTGTTATTGATAATTTTCAGTAACTCACAGAGTTCGCTAATCTCTGGCTTCGACAAACCAGAGGCAGGCTCATCAAGCATCACAACGGATGGTTGCATCACCAGTGCCGAGGCGATCATCAGTTGTTTTCTTTCATACACACTCAGATTGGTGGTGAGGTAGTCAGCTCGACCTTTTTCAAAGCGAACCAGTTCGAGCTTTTCATCTACGTTGCGATTCACATCAGATGCCGGAATTTGTTTACTGAAATGTGCCGCCAGAGCAATTGTTTCTCTGGCGGTTAAGTCGGGAAATTCTGCGTCTTTCTGGAAGGTCCGCACCACACCCAACCGGGCAATCTTATGCGCGGCGAGGTTTGTGATAGTTTGGCCTTTGAAGCGAATTGTGCCGGAACTGACGCCAAAGGGTATCCGGGTAATGATGTTAAAAAGCGTACTTTTACCCGAACCGTTTGGTCCTGCTATACCCAGTAGTTCGCCCTGCTCAACACCAAGACTGATATGATCCACTGCGGTAAGCCCGCCAAAGTGGCGAGTGACGTTGTCAAGTTCGAGTAAGGGCATAGAGAAGTACACAGTGGCGTTTCGGAACTTTGCCCGAAACGCTACAATACCGTGTGATTATTTTTTCATCCACTCGGGTTCTGCAAACTCACCAGTAGAATATACCGGCGGGTAAAACAACACTCTTTCACCGTCGTTGATCTGGTAAAACTGAATCGGAATACCATCGTTAGACTGTACTGCCAGATGTGTTTTTGGATCAAACTGTACAGCACCCATCGCAGTCTGGGTATTTGATGCGCCTATCGCTTTACCTATGGCGACTCTGTCAGATGGGTCACCCACTTCTTCCAGTGCTTTGGCATAGATCAACACCTGTTCGTACAATGCCGGGCCATAGGTACCTGGCTCATTGCCGTACTTTGTGGTGTATTTTTCCAGTACCTCTGCAGCGCGCGGGTTGGTGGGTGTATTCAATACTCCGCCCAGCAGGTTATAAACGATACCTGAGGACTGATCTTTGGTCAGCTCAAGAAACTCCGGCACTGACGGTGCGTATTGAATAAATACCAGACTGTCTGTCGGGTCTTCGTTAAACTGGGATACAAACAGTGCTGCATTCGCAGAGACATAGTCAGTATTGATCAATACCGCGGGTGGATCCTGCCGTACCTTACCAAGGAAGCCGCGCCAGTCGTTGATTTCACCAAACGGAAGCAGATCATTGATTGTAACTTCCCAGCCGGCCTCACCGAAGCTCTCTGCCATACCGTCAGCAATACCTTTGGAGTACGGGTTATCGGAAGAGATAATCGCAACCTTTTTGTTAGGCAGTTCGAGTTTGCCATCTGTCGCAAGTCCGTCGATAACCGGTACGATTTCAGTGTTATAGCCTGCGTAAGATGGTGTTAGCGACCAGACCGTTGGGAAGTCATCCGGATTAGGTGAGATGATTTCTTCGGTTTGTGATGAATTTGCAGAGACCATATAAATCATCTCCTGCTCGGCCATCATTTCGATTTCAAAGTTTGAGCCCGATGCATAGCCAGTCATGATCGCACCCATATCACGATCACCCAGTAATCGTTCAGCGGCTGTTGCCACAGCATCAGCACCGGCCTCTCCGACATCACCGACGACCAGCTCAAAAGTATGACCGGCAACACCGCCACCGGCATTGAGTTCATCAACAGCCAGTTGTGCACCATTGACCATCTCTTCACCGTCAGCCGCAGACTTGCCACTGACCGGAGCCAATACACCGATTTTAACTACATCGGCCATGACAACGCCGGTACCGCCTGCCATCAGACCCAGTGCCATCAGTGCACTGGTAAGCAAATTTCGTTTCATAGGGTTTCTCCGTTAAGTTGATTTAATGCCACACATATCGAGAATACTGCTGGCGATGACCTTGGTTGTTTCAATTAAGCTTTCGACTTCAACGCATTCGTTGTCACCGTGAAAGCCGTCTCCGCTTGGCCCGTAGATAACAGGTACTACACCCTTGCCAGCGTAGTGCGCGGCATCGGTTACTGCCTCAAAACCTTTTATTGCGGGTAATTTGCTCTGCACTTCAGTGGCACGCTTAAGCAGCGACTGAGTGAGAGGATGATCCACCGGGGTATCCATGGGAGGGAAATACAAATCCCATAGATTCCATTCAATCTTTGGCGGGTTCTCGCGTGTCCAGGGGTCAAGGCCCGCAAAGCTTTCAACAAACGCTTCGAACTCTGCTTTTACCTCTGCAAAGTTCTCCTGCGGCATAAATTTATAATCGAGCACCATCGTGACCACATCGGGAATCATCGCAGCGTTAGTCATTACAGAAGGGTTGCCGTCTTCACCAAGCCCTGCGCCACCCATGATCGTACCCGGGTTGATGGTGGAAAGGCCCGCTGGCATCAGCGGATGATTGTTGTTGCGACAGCGCGATGATTCAAAATCCCTTAGCGCCTGTATAAACCGACTGCTAAGTTCAATTGCGTTAACACCCGGTTCAAGGCGACCTTCGCTATTGTGTTGCGGCCATAGTGAATTAAACCGCCAGCCAGCGTGCGCCTGTTTACCGAACAATGTGACCCGTACCCAGCTCAGGCCACCTTCAGCAGGTATCACATCACCCCAGGTAGGTTCTGCGATAATCGCATGCTTTGCGATGTAGCCTTTGTCGACCAGATCGATTGCACCAAATCCACCGGCTTCTTCATCAACCACCGCATGAATAGACAAGCGGCCATCGAGCTCAATGCCGGCTTTTCTAATGGCACGTACCGCTGATATACAACACGACAAACCGCCTTTCATATCAACCGCACCACGTCCCCAGACTTTGCCAGCGTCGAGCTGACCTCCGAACGGCTCCCGATCCCACGCATCTTCGTTGCCAACTGGTACCACATCGACATGACCGCAAAGGATCAGGCTTTTCTCTTCACTGCCTGCGATGTCGCCGGTAAGGTTTGGACGTTCGGGCAATGCATCCCATCGTTTAATGTCGCAACCCAGTTCTTTAAATTCAGTTTCGATTCGGTCCTGTACATCAGACTCACGGTTTAACCCTTCAACGGTTTGAAATTTGGGATTAACCGAAGGTATTCGCACCAGATCCTGCGTGAGTGCCACCACATGATCATTGTCTGCATCGATCTGTGCCAGCACCTTTTGATAAGCGCTATCCATTCTCAAGTTCCTCGATGAGTTGTGCGGTTGTGATCTGACGACAATAGCCTTTGATAGCACTCAATGACTGTTCATGGCGGGACTCGGACATCGTCAGGCAGGCATCAGTTATTTGCGTGACCAGATAGCCGAGGTCGCAGGCGTCGCGAATCGCACTTTCAACACACTGATCCGTCAGCAAGCCGGACAGTACAATCTGTTTTACACCGAGATTACGCAGAATGTAATCAATGTGTGTTGAGATGAATACCGATGACGATGACTTCGGCAATACAATTTCATCGTTGATTGGTGCTATCTGTTCGATAACTTTGCCGTCCCACGATCCTTTGGGTACATTAAAGCCGGTGATCTTATAATCCAGTGATCGATCGCGACCATCCAGCGTCAGGCTTTCGATCACCGTGTACATCACTTCCACGTTTGCTTTGCGACATGCACCTTGTAAAGCCTGCATATTTGGAATTACACTTGATTCCAGTTGACCGAAAAACCAGCCAAATTTTTCCTTGAAAGACGCAGCAGATTCGCCTTTAAATTCACCACCGTCACGATGTGCCGAAAAATTTTGAACATCGATAAACAGCAGTGCTGCCTGCCCTGGCTGTATCGGTACGTCTCTGGTTAAGCTCATGTGTTGCTCCCCATTTTCATGGACTCAACCACTGAACGAATTGCACCGCTAAGCAGGTCTGCCCATCGCGTAATACCGACGGGCTCCTGAAGCTGATCATTGCGAACTTCGATCAGACAGTGCGTAAGCTGTTTTCGCTCTGCATATCTGGGGATGAACCAATCTGAATCATCTTCGATCTGATACGGTTGGTTCACGGTGAGATTCAAACCACTATTGCTGCCAGCGACATACTCACAAAGCTGCATGGCTGTTGCCTGGTCTGTTCGACTAAGGAAGCCTGCATTCCACGGGCGTTGCTCACCCTGCAGCTCGGGTGTAAAAGAGTGAATAGAAAATACCGCTTTGCGCTTATCACTTGCAAGCTCTGTTGCCAGCGCCTGATCAAGCGGATAGAAAATTTCGGTTTGTCTCGCCAGTCTTTCATCCGCTGTAATAGTTAGATTAACGGGTACCTGTACTCCGCCACTCACCACAGGTATGGAATCCTCTGAATCTGTTGGACGATTACAATCAATCACCAGGCGTGAGTAACACTGCAGTATCAACGGAGCCTGCAGTTGATCAGCTATTTGCCGCGCCAGTTCTGCCGCGCCGATATCCCACCCGATGTGACTGTCCAGTTGATCCTGACTCAACCCCAACCGGCCAAGCGATGCCGGAACCTGATTACCGGCATGCTCACACAACAGCAACAGTGCAGACTGACTGTGTCTGTTTATCCATTCAACCGGAGAAGGGTCATCCTCGATTAGTAGCTGGTTTGCAATTGGTGCTGACTTCACAAATGTCTTCAGAAGTATTCTTAAAAGGCACTATGCACAAAAGAAAATATATTTTCAATATATTTGTAAAAATCATTGACTGTAAATATATTTACAAGTATACATCCGTCCTGGAATCAAATGGTGCAAAACGAATTCGGAGAAGTAGCGCAGATCGAAAGATGAATGATGGAACGATCCTTCAAGTCATTTTTGCCAGATTAATCAACAGGTAGCTACAAATTGATATGCGGGCGGATCCGATCGATCCGCGAGGCCATTGTGGTATGGTCGCTCGTAATGCGACAAGCTGGCATGGCCAGTGTGTGCAATCAAACAAGTGAGTGGGTAACGTGTTAATACGAGATCGGATCGAAGCCAATGCAGAACGCATGACCGCAAGTGAGCGCAAACTTGCGGCGACACTGCTGGCAGACTACCCCTACAATGGATTGAACTCTATTCAAAAACTGGCTGAGCACGCGGAAGTATCACCGCCTTCCATTTCACGATTTGTCGCAAAAATAGGGCTGCCCGGATACCAGGAGTTTCAGGATCAGTTAATGACCGAACTCAAAGAGGGGCAGCGCTCACCGGTGGATGTTCACCAGCGGGGCCGAACCATAAAAGGTGGCTATCTCAGTGACTTTATGTCTCGTGCAACATCACAGATGTCGGTATCGGCAGATGCGATTACTGAAAGCCAGTTCGATCGTATCTGCGAGTTACTCGTCAACCCTAAAAATGATGTCTATGTGCTCGGCGGAAGAATCAGTAACACCATCGCCCAGCATATATCGTTTCATCTCAGACAAAGCCGCAGCGGTGTTTATCATCTGCCCGATAACAGTGAAGAATGGCCTGAGTATCTGCTGCGCATGAAACAGGGCGATGTTTTGTTTCTGGTTGACTTTCGTCGCTATCAGAGCGCACTGGAAGATCTTGCTTCAAAAGCTGTAGAACGAGTCGGTGCGAAGGTAATACTCATGACCGACAAGTGGATGTCCCCTATTTCAAGTCACGCTGCTGAAATTTTACCCGTGCATATAGAAAGCGGCACCTTATGGGATACCTATGCGCCAGCCCTTTCTATCGCAGAAGCCATTGTTACCCGTATTGCGGAAGACAACTTCGACGCCACCAGCGCTCGAATAGAAGCCTGGGATGCACTCAGAGCCAATCAACAGGAAAATTCATGATCACGCCTATGCCACTCATCTATGCCGCCACCTGTGATCTTGCGGGTAAAGTGAGAGGCAAGGCATTTCCGGCAGACCAGCTTGAGAAGCGGTTAAAAAGAGGGGTCGGCTGGACACCTACCAATGTGCAAATAAACTGTTTTGACGGTATTGCAGAAAGTCCCTTCGGCGCACTTGGTGATCTCTTATTGATACCGGATCCTGCTGCACATGTCGACGTCAGGTTCTCTGAAGAACTGCATACACATTTCATGCTTGGTGACATCGTAACGCTCGAAGGCGAGCCATGGAATTTCTGTACTCGTTCAATACTGAAGTCTGCACTCGACAGATTAAAAGACGTGGCGGGTGTTCGACTGTTGGCAGCGTTTGAACACGAATTCCAACTCAAAGGTGAGCATGGAATTCCTCACCAGGCCTACGGCCGTGAAGGCTATGAACAGCAACAACAACTCTGCGAAACACTGATGGCTGCTATTGCCGCAGCTGGCTTATCACCTGACAGCATTATGAAAGAATACGGGCCACAGCAATACGAAGTGGTTATAAGCCCCGAAGAAGGTGTGCGTGCCGCTGATGCTGCAGTCATAGTGCGCGAGCTCACCCGGACTGCAGCACGTGCCTGCGGACAAGAGGCAACCTATAGTCCGATACTCGATGTCAACAGTGTTGGCAACGGTGTTCATATACACATGAGTTTTCTCAATGATGCAGGCGAACCGGCTGGCTATGATGAAAAAGGACAATGCGGTATGTCAGCACTGACATCATCGTTTGCTGCCGGTGTTTTAAAATACCTCGATGCGATACTCGCACTCACTGCACCCGCGGTCATCTCTTATGAAAGACTCACGCCGCATCGCTGGTCAGCCGCCTATAATAATCTTGGCTTTCGCGATCGTGAGGCAAGCCTGCGCGTCTGCCCGGTTACAGCAAAAGATCCGGATTCAATCGCACGACAGTTCAATATTGAATACCGGGCAGCCGACGCCGCCGCCTGCCCTCATCTTGCTTTGGCGGCAATCGTTCATGCAGGTGTACAAGGCATCGAGGAAGGTTTATCAGCACCAGAGCCGACAGAAGAAGATCTTTCACTCTTAACTGAAGATGAGTTATCCAGCCGTGGTTTTATAAGACTTCCACAAACACTGGACACCGCACTTGATCGTTTGAATGATACCAAAATAGTAGCAAGCTGGTTTCCCAAGACCTTCACCGAAGTTTACAGTGCACACAAAGCCTCAGAGATTGATCATACAAAGGACATGGACACTGAATCACAATGTCTTGCTTACCAGAAGACTTACTAGCCCGGACTACAAGCTTTCTTTGCCGAATTAGTTCACAAACCCTCTTATCAGATCCTTTATACCGTTGCTGATCAACACGGCTTGTTCGCTCAGAATCGGATAGGCAGAAATTTCCGGGCTAAATAGTATCCCACCCAAAAAACCCAAAAGCATCGCACCCGTAATAGACGCGGTAAAAAGACCCGCAAACAGCCCGACAATAATTACTCCGTACTTCCAGTATTCCGGCGCCAGATATTTGCTGACATTCGACAGCGGCTCACTAAATCCCGATGTGCCTTCATCCGGCGTCTGACCTTTTTCAACAAATGATGTCGCCAGGTCAAATACACCTTCTCGAATCTTCAAAATACCATCCAGGTTTTGGGATAGCACGAAACCAAGTGCCAGCGTAACAATAAAGAAGATTGGGCGGACGATAAACATAAGGCTTCCTGTTTTATTTTTATTTTATTCGAAGAGAGGTTGAAGGCTACCACGTATCGGCTTAGTCCGAACTATTCATGAATTGGCGAGCATATCGCGCAGAGATTTGTTTTCACAGGGAATTTTCTTCTTGCGACGAATACTTACTGATATTTGCAAAAGAAAAAATTTGCTGTGGAATCAAAGATCAAGTGAGATGCCGTCAATTTCGTGAATAATTCGGGCTAAGGCTCGACCGTCGCAATAATTGGAAATGCTACGACTGGAGGAAGATAAGCCGAATTTGTGATCATGCGCTATCAGGAGATTTGAACACCGGGTCCGTCGACCACTGTGGCGCGCTGCGCGCAAGCTTATCAAGCAAGGCATTGAGTCTGTCTACTTCCTTTTGTGTTAAGTGCTTAAGCATGACTTCTTCTGCCTGTGAAAACATTTTCATCAGATCATCGTGGACAGCTTGCCCGCTGGCCGTAATCCTGAGCTTGATCCGACGCGCATCCAGATTATCTCTGGATCTGGTGATGTAGCTTTTCTCCTCCAATGAGACAACGGCACGGCTGACCGTATTGGATGGTTGCTCGGTGATCTCACAGATGTCGCGAGCGTTGGATTCGGGTTTGAAACTGAGACAAATCAACACCGTCAGTTCCGGTCTGATTAATCCAAACTCCTTTTCCATGCGCTTTAACAGTGGTTCGCGCCAAAAATTGGTTAGGAAGGAAACACGGTATCCGATCGGAATTGGTGTTGCATCAAGGATGTCAATTAGTTTCATATCACTAATGGTACCGATGGTTTTGACACAAGCCAACTATTGAAATATAGTTCCATTTGGAGGTATTTTCAGGAGACATCATCAGAATCACTCTCAACATCATGGCTGTTCTGCTGCTGCTTCTGATTGGCGCCATCAGCCTTCAAGTCGTCTGCAGCGCTTTGTCAATTAATCCGCTACTCACATTAAATGACAGCTTGCCGTTCATTGGCAAAGCCGTGTCGCTAAATTCGCTGCTGGACTTTCAATGGCATTTTCTGGTGGTAATCGGCTTGATACCCGCGTCGATAGTCTGGCTTAAAGACAAACATGTCAGAGTCGATTTTTTCTACGCTAAAAGATCAGAAAAAGTCAGGTCGATCGTTGATCTTGCAGGCAACCTGATCTTTGCCTTGCCGTTCCTGTGGCTCATTATCCCCTCGTCCATTGACTTCGCACACAGGGCGTGGCGATCCGACGAGGGCTCACGTAACAATGGTCTGGAAGATTTGTGGGCCATTAAGTCTGTACTGCTTATTGGTATGTCGCTGCTGGCACTGGCCATTATTGTTGAAACAATAATCAAACTACGCTCCTTAAAGAGAAGCGGTCAGTGAGCGAGTTCCTGCTACCCGGTGCCATGGCAATCGTTGTGCTGAGCGGCATACTGGCGGGCTATCGTGTTGGCATGGTACTGGCCGGTTCCGCCGCCCTGTTTATCCTGATCTCCGATCTTCCAGTCGCATTTTTTAATCTGCTGGTCAGTCGGGTCTATGCGAATGTTTTGTCCAACTGGTTGCTGGTGGCAGTACCGATGTTTATCTTTATGGGCTTGCTGCTTGAATTATCGGGTGTTGCAGAGCGTTCATTAAAAGCAGCACAAAGAGCGGTCGGTGGCAGTGCCGCTGGTATGGGATTATCAGTATTGGCGATCAGCGTACTGCTGGCTGCGTCATCAGGTATTGTCGGCGCTTCTGTTGTTCTGCTTACGATGCTTGCTCTGCCCAGACTTACAGAAGCCGGTTTTGACAAGCAAACCGCTGCCGGACTGACGGCGGCCTCAGGCACACTGGCAATACTCATCCCACCGTCTGTCATGCTAATCGTACTGGCAGATCAGCTGCAGGTACCGGTACCTGATATGTTTACTGCGGCACTGGTACCCGGTGCCCTGTTGGTTATAGCCTATGGCGTGTTTACTGTGTGGCGTGCGCGCAAACTACCGCCACTTGCTACTAACGAGAAAATCTCGGTCTGGCGGTTAATCATTGATCTTGGACCGCTGGTGGTATTAGTTGTCGCGGTACTGGGTTCTATATTGGGCGGCATCGCAACACCCACAGAAGCCAGTGGCCTTGGTGCACTGGGGGCGATATTTATCACACTTATTTATGGTCGTTTCAGCATTAAAAACACCATGGAGGCGGCCCGCAAGACAGTGGTCACTACCTCTATGGTGCTATTCGTGATGATCGGTGCTACCTGCTTTTCCGCCGTGTTTAAAGGAATCGGCGGCGACGATATGGTTGAAACCGGTGTGATGGCGTTCGGCACTGAACCGATTACCGTCCTGACGGTTTTGATGGTCTCTGTTTTCCTGCTGGGGTTCTTTCTCGACTGGCTGGAAATCAGTCTGATTCTTCTGCCACTGTTTATACCGATTGTGTCAGGACTTGATTTTGGCAACGGACTGGCGGGCACCGAGCTTCTGGTCTGGTTCGGCATTCTGGTGGGCGTTAATCTGCAGACTTCTTTCCTTACCCCGCCATTTGGATTTTCATTGTTTTATTTAAAGGGGGCTGCGGGTGATTCTTTACAAACTACAGAGATCTACCGTGGCGTTGTGCCTTTTATTGCACTGCAATTGTTCATTTTATTACTGCTTATCATTTTTCCCCGGTTGGTCACCGGGATGATTTAATCACACAGAGAGGAAAAGATATGAAAAACATTTTATTTGCTACCGTGCTCACCCTCGGGTCACTATCAAGTGTCAGTGCCGATGAGCTTTCGATGCAAAGCGCTTTTGGTGGACTGCCGGTGATCGACTCTACTGCCAAACGCTTTGTATCGAACGTCAATGTGCTTACCAACGGTGAAGTAGAGCTTAACTATTTACTGGCAGGTGAATTGTCACCACCGTTTGAAATATTTGACAACGTCAGCGCCGGTGCCATTGATGCCGCCTGGTCTTACGCGGCATATGCCAGTGGCAAGGAGCCCGCCGCAGCCCTTTTTGGTTCGGTTCCTTTCGGTGGTGATCCGCTGTCTTACATCAGCTGGTTACATCACGGTGGCGGGCTTGAGTTATGGCAGGAGATTTACGAGCCTTATAATCTGGTACCGATGGCTTGTGGTGTCATTCTTTCTGAAGCAGGTGGCTGGTACAGAGAACCTATCAACAGTATTGAAGACTTCAAAGGCCTTAAGATTCGCATTGGTGGCCTGGGTGGTGCCATCCTCAGTAAAGTAGGTGCAAATGCTCAGTCACTACCGGCTGGTGAGATCTCAACATCACTGGAAACCGGTCGCCTTGATGCAACGGAACTCAGCTTCCCGCTGGTTGATAAACTGCTGGGCTTCGATAAGGTAGCAAAAAACTATTACTTCCCCGGCTGGCATCAGCCGGCAGGCTTTATCGAGTTTTATATGAACAAAGGCAAGTGGGACGATCTCACTGACGCACAGCGCACCGCAGTCGAGGTATCCTGCGCTGATGCAAATTTGTTTGCCATGGGTGAAGCTGCAGGAGCACAAAGCGCAATTCTGCAGGAGTTCCGTGATAACGGTGTTGAAGTTAAACGCTTCCCGGACAGTGTTTTAGAAGAGCTGCGCAAAGCTGCCGACGAAGTCTATGCAGAAAAGTCGGAAGAGGATCCGATGTTCAAAAAAGTCATCGAGAGCTATCGCGCCTATGCTGCCAGTTACAACGAATATCAGTCTCTGTCTGATCTTAAATAAAGCCTGACCCGTGGCCCTGTGTTGCAGGGCCACATCAAATTACAGGAGCACACCTATGCTGATGAGCCAGGACCGAATACTGACAAGCCATGTAGGCAGCCTTCCGCGTCCGCAGGATTTACTGGACCTGCTGGAAGCCAAAGAGACCGGTGAAAACATCGATGATACCGCTGTAACACAGCGTATAGAGAAAGCCATTCAAGATGTCGTAAAGGCACAACGCGATGCAGGCGTTGATATTGTCAATGATGGCGAAAATTCCAAAACTTCCTATACACTTTATGTTCGTGACAGGCTGAACGGTGTCGGACCAAAGCCACCGGAAAAAGAGCTCCCTAAAACAGCACAACATCGCGACTTGATGGATCATCCGGGAATGGTTGAGCGCACAGCACGCATTAATCAGGGCATGAGCTGGTTTGACCGTGCGAAGCCGCCGGCCGCAATCGGACCGGTCAGCTATGGTGATCGTGGTCCGCTGGAACGCGACCTGTCGAACCTGAAAGCTGCTTGCGATACACACGCTATACCAGAAGCATTCGTCAACTCCGTATCACCCGGGGTAATGACAAAGTTTGTACCGAATATGCACTATGGCTCGGAAGATGAGTACGTTGAAGCGTTAATCGAAGCGCTGCGTCCGGAGTTCGAAGCCATTGTCGATGCAGGCTTTATATTGCAGATCGATGCACCGGACTTTGGCTCAGCAAGACACAATCAATATCAGGATCTCGATGAAAAAGACTTTCTGAAAATTGCCGATCGCAATGTTGAAGCATTAAATGAAGCAACCAGAAACATTGCACCTGAACGCATGCGTATGCATGTTTGCTGGGGTAACTATGAAGGCCCGCACACTCACGATATTCCGTTCGCCAGCCTGCATCCGGTGGTGATGAAAGCCCGGCCCGCAGGGTTACTAATTGAAGGCGCCAACCCCGCGCATGCACACGAATGGGAAGACATGAAACGACTCGGCCTGCCCGATGACAAAGTGCTGTTGCCGGGTGTGATTGATACCACCACTAACTTTGTCGAGAACCCGCGGCTGGTTGCACAGCGCATACAGAACTGGGCAAGTGCTGTTGGTAAAGAACGCGTTATTGCATCGACAGACTGCGGCTTTGCCACTTTTGCAGGGCCAAACAATCCTGTCATTGAAAGCATTGTATGGGAAAAACTCAAAGCACTAAGCGCCGGAGCTGCATTGGCAAGCAAACAACTCTGGTGACATACTCGCTTCGCGATTTTGGCAGCTACACTGTCGGTGGTCGCACACACAAGGTAGCTGACGGTGAACCACGAGAGGTATTCTTTACAGAAAGCGCGAGCTATCAATACGATCCGCGCGGACACTTCTCGGTAGAACACGCTTACGTTCAATACTTCATACCTGAAAATCGCAACAGTCATCCTCCCGTGGTATTGGTGCATGGCGGCGGTATGCATGGCAGCACCTGGGAAACCACACCTGACGGCCGACCCGGCTGGATAAACCTGCTGCTCGCTCAGGGCTATGAAGTTCATGTACTGGATAACGTAGAGCGCGGGCGCAGTGGTTTCGCACCCGGGCTATGGCAGGATGATCCCATTCTGCGTTCGCAGGAAGAAGCATGGCTGCTGTTCAGGATTGGAGCGAAGAAAAACTTCACTGACAAGCAACCGTTCAAAGGCTCACTATTTCCTGTCGACTCTTTTGAAAATTTTGCACAGAAGATCGTACCCCGCTGGTTAACAACCACGCATCTGCATGTTGCAGCCCTTATTGACACGCTAAGGCACACAGGCCCGGCTATAGTTATCTGTCATAGTCAGGGTGGAGAAATTGCATTAAACGCCGCAGCCGCAGTACCCGAATATTTCGCAGGTCTCATCGCTGTTGAACCATCCGCGTCACCAAAAAGTGTCGAGACCACACCACAGGTTCCCTGTGTTTTATTTGCCGGTGATTTTCTTGATGCAGAACAACACTGGTGCAGGCGGCTGGAGCAGTGGCTGGAATGGAGCACTTTCGCATGCGATAACCTGCAGTTGATTCAATCGGGTAAAGACTGCGCAAGCGGACACACACATTTCCCGATGCTGGACCACGGTAGCGAAGAGGTGTTAAGGCTTTGTATGCGTACGTTTGAAGCGTGCTTCCTGGCCGCCAGGTAATGAATCCGTGTATACACTGCCGCATAAACCTTCGAGCATGCTCCATACGTTATTGCTCCATACGTTATTGCTCCATACGTTATTGCTCTATATGTTCTTGCCCCGTATGTTATTAATCCATATCTTGTTGAGCAGCGTCGAAGCAAATGACAAACTCTCACATGCACACTTTATTTGATACGGAACACCGGCATCGGAGCACTTTTAACTGTGATCGGACATAATAACGAGGAGCATCTTGCGCTTGTCGCTGAGGGCGACGCACGGATAGATTGGGTCAGCCGATATTCCCCGGTTTTAAACGGGATGGTTCGCAAGACCATCGGCGATGGTTCATTGAAGGGTAAAAAGATTGCGGTTGTTGTTCATCTGGAGGCCAAAACAGCCTTTTTGGCACTGGTTTTAGCTGACGCCGGCGCTGAAGTGATTGTCGCTGGCAGTAACCCACGCACGACCAACCAATCTGTCGTCGAAGCACTGCGTGATCGAGGCTTGACTGTCGTGTCTAATGCCGGCGGGGATATAAATAGCTGGGAAAAGGAATTGCTGGCAGCAGCTGACCATGAACCAGAATATGTGATCGATGACGGCGCTGAATTGACGATGCGGATCGGCATGTATCGCCCCGAGTTGTTCAAAAAGCTAAAAGGCGTATCCGAAGAAACGACAACCGGAACCGCCCGACTGCTGTCGTTGGAAGCAGCCGGAAAGCTGCCATTCCCTGCACTAACAGCCAACGATGCGCGTTGTAAGCATATGTTCGATAACCGCTATGGCACCGGACAAACGACAATGCAGGCTGTTCTGCGTCTGACCAATCGTCAGATTGCGGGCGCTGTCGTGACCGTGATTGGCTATGGTTACGTTGGACGCGGTATTGCGGAATATGCCAAAAAAATGGGTGCGCATGTCCGTATCGTAGAAACTGATCCTGTTCGTGCAGTCGAGGCACATATGGATGGAAACACGGTTGGCGCGGCCAAAGCGTTGGTGCCCGGTGCATCGATGATCATCACAGCGACAGGCGGGATGCGTGCGATAGGCGAACCTGAATTGCGCGTTGTTGATCATGATGCAGTACTCGCCAACGCGGGTCATCACGACCTCGAGGTTGATGTTGATACGCTGGCCAGGATGGCGAGTTCGCAGACCGAAGCACGCGACCAAATCACAAGCTACCGTGTAGAGGATCGCGATATTCATGTTCTGTCCGGTGGTGCTTTAGTGAACATTGCCGGGGGCAGCGGTCACCCCGTCGAAATTATGGATTTGACATTCTCGGTGCAGGGGCTTGGCGCGTACCAGTTGGTAAACGCGGGTCTTGAGCCAGGCGTGCATGTGCTGCCCAAAGCGCTCGATGATGCAATCGCGGCGGCGCATCTCGCCGACAAAGGCATCGTGTTGGATGCCGGACGCCCCGAGCAGCAAGATGACTTTAAGAGCTGGATCAATGAGATGCCAAAGCTGTGACTATCAATGATTATGACAGCGATCTCGTGCACTCTGGTCAGCAAAAAATTGATTGGGTCCGTCGAAGCATGCCCGTTTTGGCTTCTATCGAGGCACGGCTGACAACATCAGGGGTCGTTAAGGGCAAACGCATCGGTATCTCTCTCGCGCTAGAACCAAAGACGGCAAACCTGGTGCTTGCGATGCGAAATGCCGGTGCGCAGGTCAGCGTTTGGGCGCCTGCGAATTGTGTTCAAACGGATGTGGTTCACGCATTGCTCGCCGAAGGTATCAAGGTGTTTGCTGACCCGGACGCCTCCGAGGACGAAGATATAAATGCGGCGCGTGCGTATTTAGCGACGGCGCCACAAATTCTCGTCGACGACGGTGCGAGAGTGATCCACCTGGCGCATCGTGAGTTCCCGGAAATCGTAAAAAATATAATCGGCGCTGCTGAGCAAAAAACAAGTGGTATGCGGCAATTGAGTGTGATGGCTGACGCCGGTGAATTGCATATCCCGGTTATCAATGTAAACGATTCACGTCTGAAATTCCTGTTCGACAACGTGTATGGCACCGGGCAATCCTGCGTCATGGCCATGCTGGATGTCACGAACCTGCAAATTGCAGGGCGCGAAATCCTTGTCATTGGCTACGGATGGGTTGGTAAAGGGGTTGCATTGCACGCAACAGCATTAGGCGCACGGGTAACTGTCGCCGAACTTGACCCAATCAAAGCGCTGCAGGCTTTGCATGACGGCCACAAAGTCAAAAGCATTATGGACGCAGCACCAACCACGGCAGTGGTCTTTGCGTCGACAGGCATTGAAGGCGTCATCACGCCCGCGCACCTGCAAGCAATGGCGGACCAGGTCATCCTGTGCACTGCTGGCGGTGGCAGTTATGAAATGCCGATGGAATTTCTGCGCGGCCTGGAAAACCAAAAGGAAATTCGCGCAGAAGTGATGGAATATACACTGCCCGGCGGCAAGCGTGTTTTACTGATCTCGAACGGACATTGTATTAATTGCACTGCAGGTGAAGGCAATCCCATCGAAGTTATGGATCTGTCTATGTCCCTGCAAGCCAGCGCAATTGAAGCGCTGGCACTTAATGCAGCCAGTTTGACTAACGGTATTCACCCGATTTCCGAAGAGATCGAGAACGCCATTGCGATCGAACGGCTTACCGTTGCAGACGCAACTTTGAACCGATGACAGTGGAACTCGTCGACGCAGCAAGACGACGCACCAAGCCGACGGACCAGGTCGACACAAAAATGCGCGGGTGAGCAATCGTCAGCCTGAAAAACAATAGAAGATGCACCCGGTTCCCCAGGAGGAGTAAGCAATGAAACTTTCCGGCTACATTATTTAACATAAATATTTGTACCCGCAATTTTTAAAGTGTACTTATAGAATATTACCTGCTAACCCGGGTTGTTCATTTGCTCAGGTCTGTATCGATGTGCCAGCCACCAGATTACCCCAGGACTCGGCATAGACTATCGTTTGATTGTCTTCCACTGGCGCACCATCAATAACATTGATTAGACTCGTCGCTACTCCAAACCCCGCTGCCTTGAGGTCATCTTCGATACAATAAACCGGTCTTCCAAGCCACTTCAGCAAACTGGTCGGTGGTTGTTTGGCCACAATCCGGACGTCCTCACCGACAACCAGTCCGACACTTTCAACTCCGGCAATCACACCAATTGTCGCCTCTACATCTCCACATACAAAGCCATCAGGCGAATTATGTTTCTGCTTCAGTAATCGACTGACACTATCTGCTACTACCTCGATTGAATCGCCCAGTCTGGCGCTTACGCGCGACTCTTCTATGCCGGTTTCCTGCAATGCGGTGTCAAAGCCATTTCGCATGCATTGACCGTAAGAAAAGGTCACCGGCGCAGACAACAAACCCAACCGGCTGCACCCCTTATCCACAAGCAACCGGGCTGCATCAGCCGCAAATCTTTCACAATCAAAATCAAAGAAAGCATGGTTGATCCCCATGTAGCTTCGACCGTGAGTGGCGAAAGGCATTCCAGCCTCGTCCAGATAGGCCAATCGCTTATCATTGGTCTCGATCTGGGAAAGGATAATTCCGTCCGCGCCGCGTGACTCAACGATGTGACGCACCGATTCCATCGGGTCGCTATCGCGCATATAAGGACTTAATACCAGTGTGTATTGCGTATGCTGCAGCGCCTGCAATATACCCGCTATAAACTGCGACGTCATGCTGTTGACTTCTTCACCAGTGCGTAAAGCCAGACTGATAACGTTGGTCTTGCCCGTTCGCAACCGCAGCCCGGTGCGATCAGGCTGATAGCCGATTTGCTCTGCTATTAGTCTGACCCGCTCTTTGGTGCTTTCCTTGATGTCCGACGCATCTTTAAGTGCTTTCGAAACAGTGGTGACGCCAAGGCCTGTCATATACGCAATCGTTTTTAGTGTAGGCCTTTTATTCTTGTTTACCGCCATACCAGCAATCCTTTGATGCAAAGACAACGAATAGTGATTATAGTGAGTTGCCAGAACAGCTTTTCGCCAGCAGTACTGCATCGAATATTATCATAAAATCTGTATCGATTTACCTTATCGTCTGATGAGAATGAAAAAAGGCCACCTGGAAACCCTTTTTCATCAATATTTATTGCAGTAAATAATAACATAATACTATCAATATCAACAACATAAGCTCTTTAACCGGATTTTCATTGTACAATAGATCAAAGTGAATATAAAATACCTGCATCGATACAGATTTAAGCGAGTCAGATGGATATTGAAAATCTAGAAACGTTTATCGAGGTTGCGGAAACCCGTTCGTTTTCACAGTCAGCAAAAATACTGAGCCTCACCCAGCCTGCGGTCAGCAAACGCATAGCTTCGCTGGAATCAGCATTGTCGACAAGATTGTTTGATCGCGTGGGTCGCACCGTGCATCTCACCGAAGCGGGCCGTATCCTGCTGCCTTCCGCCAAACAGATCCAGTCTGAACTGGCGCGCATAGAAGATGTTATTTGCAACATCGGCAACTCGGTAAATGGCAGACTCACGATTGGCACGACCGAGTTTACCGCCACGCGCCAACTACCCGATGTGCTGAGAAACTATCGCGCAAAGTACCCTGACGTGTCTATGGACCTTAAATTCAAGACAGCGGAGGATGTCCTGTCGGGTGTCGAGCAACAACACTTTGAACTGGCGCTATGTCCGTTAACGCAAGATTCAACACGCAAGATCTCCTCTCGACTGAATTGCTCTGAAGTCTGGAGCAACGATATGAGGTTTGCAGTTGCCAATAACGATCCGCTGTTGTCATCGGGTGGTTTATCTCTGGACAAACTGGCACAAAGCCCGGCTATTTTACCCCCTCAAAAAACGTTTATTCGCAATATACTGGACAGCGAACTGGCCAGTCAAAACCTGGAGGCGAACGTACTACTGGAAACCAACGATTACACAACTATACGTTCAATGGTATCGGTGGGCCTTGGGTGGACCTGCCTGCCAGAATTTCAGATTGACGATACTCTCACAGCAATTGATATCGACAGCTTCAACCTGCAGTACACGGTAGCGCTGATCTATAGAAAAGACCTCAGTCTGTCGCGAGCCGCTCAGGTGTTTATTGAAACGTTATAACAGACTGCTCTACCTCTGATTTGACAGTACTGTTGCGTATATGACCTGACAGGTCTAATACAGGTATCATTGCCAGCCGACTATCTGCGCAGGCAAGCACTGTATGACCGAACAAAAAAACGCTGGCGATCTGATCGTTGCAAACCTGATCGCTAATGGCATAGACACTTTGTTTGGACTGCCCGGCGCACAGAGCTACCCTTTGTTCGATGCACTGGCACGCAATGCCAACAAGATCCGCACTATTTCGGCACGACACGAACAAGCCACGGCCTACATGGCACTCGGCTACGCAAAGTCTACCGGTCGACCTGCCGCCTATTCCGTGGTGCCGGGCCCGGGTGTTTTAAATACAGGCGCGGCCCTGTGTACTGCATTCGGTGTTAACGCGCCGATAATTTGCCTGACCGGTCAGTCTCCGTCGGGTTTTATTGGTCAAATGCGCGGTCATTTACACGAACTGCCCGACCAGCGCGCAACACTGCAGTCGATTACTAAAGCGGCCTATCGCATTGAACACCCGCAGGACACTAATCGGGTAATGGCCGAGGCATGGCAAACCATGATTTCAGGTCGACAGGGCCCGGTCGCCGTAGAGATGGCCTGGGATATGATGGCATCGCAAGGTTGCTTGCCTGATCCGGCAGCTGTAAGCGCCACACCGGCACCACCGGTAGACCCGACACAAATAGAGGCAGCGGTAAAGCTTATCAAACGTGCTAAGCGGCCCATGATAATGGTAGGTGGTGGCGCGCAACACGCTGGCAGCCAGGTGTTGAAGCTCGCTGAAACCCTGAGTATTCCCGTGACCAGCCACCGTGGTGGCAAGGGTGTTATCCCGGGTGACCACCCGCTATCCATTGATATGCTGGCAGCCTGTGAGCTATGGGCGGAAACAGACTTGTTGATAGGTATCGGCAGCCGACTTGAGTTGCAGTACATGCGCTGGACCGGCATGCAAACGATGATTCAACGCGCCGACGCGCCACCACATTTGATACGAATCGATATTGATGCCGCTGAAATGAGGCGCCTGCAACCCCATGTAGCACTGGTGGCTGACGCCGATGCAGCCTGTATGGCACTTAACGAAAGCATCAGCGGCATTAAACCCAAAACAGGAATAAAAAAACGCATTAAAGCAGCCAACATTGTGTCTGATGAACAGAGCCAAACCATTCAACCGCAGATGGACTACCTGCGCGTCATTCGCAAGGTGTTACCGCGCGATGGATTTTTTGTCGATGATCTCTGTCAGGTTGTGTATGCCAGTTACTTTGGCTGGCATTCCTACGAGCCTCGTACCTATGTCACCTGTGGTTATCAGGGCACACTGGGTTACGGATACCCGACAGCGCTTGGGGTAAAAATAGCCAACCCTGACAAGGCCGTGATCTCCGTACTGGGTGACGGCGGATTTATGTTCGCGGTACAGGAGCTGGCGACCGCCGTTCAGGAAAAAATAGGAGTTATTGCGCTGGTGTTTAACAACTCGTCTTATGGCAATGTGCGTCGTGATCAAAAGCGCCTTTTCGATGGTCGCACCAATGCCACGGATTTGCGAAACCCGGATTTTTTGTTACTGGCGCAAAGCTTTGGTGCCGATGGTTACCGGGTTAGCAATCCGGATGAACTTGAATCCTCTCTTGCGATGGCGATTGCCACCGATAAGCCGGCCATTATTGAAATCGAGATAGATCCCGATAGTGAAGTGAGCCCGTGGCATTTGCTGGTACGACAACCGTCAGCCTGAACGCATTAATGTTATCCAGCCTGATTTTTTGCAGCATCGTCGTCTAGCGATTTGCCAGCGCTCGCGCCACAATGGCCATTAGCACCGCAGTCACCAGGCAGTAAACCCCCATCGCAACCAGCTGAACTTCAAAGCCAACGCCTGCATCAATCAACCATCCTGTGGCGCCGGGTCCAAGTGCCGATGCAATAACCATTGCTGCCATTATTAAAGAACGTACAGCGCCCAAATAGCGGGTGCCATAGACTTCCGGCCAGAGTGCGCCAAACAATGTATTTGATATTCCGTTTGAAACACCATGCAGCACCATGTAGATGATGATCGCAATAGTGCCGTCCATCCAGCCCAGCAACAGGTTGCCAATACCAAGTGGTACCAAAAACGTGGGCAATAATTGACGAGCACTGAAGCGGTCAATTAAAAAACCGGATATTAACGAGAAAACTATAGTGGTTATTGCTGCCAGCGCAATAGAACCGGCTATCAGTTCCCGCGACCACCCTTTTATTTCACTGATATGGGTTTGGTGAAAAAACACCGCAGTGCCGATAAAGGCCGGGGCCAATACACCGGTTATCATCAGCCAGAACAACGGATCGGCCAAAACCTCCTGATGCGTCCACTGGCGTTCAGTGTCTGAAGGTGAAGCTTGCGGAAGTTGCCCTCGCGGTATTCGTTCTTTCTTCATTAGCAAATAAATGGCAGGTGTCGCCACAAAGATCATCAGTGCAGCTGCCAGTACCCAACTGGCACGCCAGCCTATCAAGCCAATTAAGCTCACCATGATTAAGGGCAACACACCAGAGCCAATCTGATAGCCCATCGATGTAATGGAAACTGCGCGGCCGCGCTCCGCAGAGTACCAGCGCCCCATGGCAACCATGGCAATATGCGACATCATGCCCTGACCAAATAGCCGCAGGCCAAAAATCACCAGCACCAGCATCCATACCGAAGACACCAACGACATCGCCATGCAGGCCAGACTTAACGCCACACAGACATAAAAGGCAACCGCACTGACCGAATAGTGATCCACAACCCGACCAACCCACACCAGCGTGGCTGCACTGGTGAGCGTGCCAATCATATAGATTCCCCCGAAGTCACCGTGACTCAGGTCGAAGGTCTGCCTGATTTCTGCACCGAACAGCGCGATAAAATAGGTTTGCCCAAAGCTGGAAAATATCGTCAGTAACAGCCCGCCAAACAGCCATCGACTGTTGGTGCGAATAAAGGTAAGTGTATTCAAACGGAAGTGAATCCAGGTGGGTTTTCAAAAAGCGAACCAGCTGACGTCATCGCGTGCAGTCTGGCTTCTATGGGTTAGGTGGCGACCCGAGCGTTTTCACGATCGACTGGCGTGCTTCGGCCAGCCAGTTCATCTGCGTCTCAATGCTCATGATGCCCTTGCGCAACGCCAGATAGAACGATAAGTCCTCCAGCGCCAGCTTTCGCACACGTGCAGGTTTATAGTGCATTTGTTCAATAGCGCGGTACACCTCGAGGCGTTGTGCGGCAATCTGCGCTATTCGGTCCAGTTCAAGCAGTAGTGTATCTGCATTGGCTTTATTGATGTTCAGCAGCTTTACTAACAGTAAGTCCTTGCCAGGTGATTCAGCAATGGGCTCCTCTATCCATTTGCGCAGTTCTCGCTTGCCCGATGCGGTGATGCGATAGACCTTTTTATCGGGTTTATCACCCTGCACCACCGGTGCGAACACAACCAGCTCACTATCAGTCAGTTTCGAAAGCTCTCGATACACCTGCTGGTGGCTCGCACTCCAGAAGTAACCGACCGCAGTTTCAAAGCTTTTGACAATTTCGTATCCGGTACTGCGTTCGCGGTTAAGCAGGGTTAAAAGTACATATTTGAGTGCCATATGCACATTGTTGCATAAATCCTGCAACCTTGCTAGCATATGCAACTTGTAGCATATGGAGATCACTGTGATAATCGCAATGGTAAAAGTACTTGTTTCACTTCACATCGTGTCCGGCATCGGTGCAGTCGCGGGGCTGATCGGTGCTTTGGCAAGTCGCAAAGGCGGCCTGTGGCATCGCCGTATGGGCAGAATCTATACGGTGTCCATGACCTGTGCGCTGTTGCTGGCGTCGATCGTCTCGGTGTTAACCGCCAATGTCTTTTTGGGCTTGATCGGACTATTCAGCGGTTATTTTGTCTACACCGGCTGGCGTCTGGCGGTGGTCAAAGACGGCATCAGAAGCCCGTCCGATCGCCTCGCATCGCTGCTCATGATTGCGTGTGCATTCGCTATGTTGGGATACGGGGTTTATCAAGTGCTCAACGGCCAGTCAGTCGGTATTGCATTGGCTGTATTTGGTGTTTTCGCGCTAATTCCCGCTTGGCACGATTACAAACGCGGTGACGCCTGGCCAAAAGCTACGGACAGAATCGTGCTGCATTTGAACCGCATGGGTGGCGCGAGTATCGCCACACTGACCGCCGTGTTTGTTGTTAACGTGCAAACCAGCCCGGCGTTTATCGCATGGCTGTTACCTTCTGTAGCCGGCACCCCCATAATTATATACTGGACTCTTAGAACACTGGCACCCCGTGAGAGCGCAAGCTGACAGACAGTGCCTGTTGGATAGCGCCCTGTTGCAGGTAGTAAGCCCGGCGTATCTGTCGTTTGATAAACTGCGTAAAGCGTTCAGTCTTTCACCACGGTATTTCTCCAGGCAGGGCCTTAGCATGCAGCAAGATAAACTCAACCCCGAAGTAATCGCAAAGCGCTTGCTGGTTGACTACGATGACTGCAAACCACACGCCCTGTTTGCCGAAGGTTTTAGGCTTGATCTGGCTGATGCCTGGCGTGTGCAAACTGCGGTAACGCGTTTGCGTGAAGCACGGGGCGAACGTGTAATCGGTTACAAGGTCGGCGCAGTAACACCGATAAATCAGCAAATGATGGGGTTGCCCCACCCCGTGTGGGGCCGATTGTGGGATAGCGAACTGCATGATAGCGGCGCAGTGCTGCGCAAGGATCAATACGCCAACATTGCTATTGAAGCCGAATTCGGCGTTACGCTCTCGGCAGATCTTCCGTCTATTTGTACGATAGATGAAATCGCCTCGGCAGTTGACGCTGTTTACCCGACTCTTGAGCTGCACAATCTGATGTTAGGCAGCGACCGCCCACACGGCCCCGAGCTACTCGCCAACAACTGCATCAACTGCGGTGTCGTGCGTGGCGCGCCTGTAAGAGACCTTACAAGTCACCGCAATACCGATCTCAAACTGGTCTATGACGGTGTCGTTGTTGATCAATGGGAAAGCCTGTCGTGGCCGCACGATATACTGGGTGCCGTAAGCTGGCTGTCGGGTTCGCTTGGTCAGCACGGCATAGCACTCAAAGCCGGTGACCTCTTGCTGACAAGCGCCTGGGGACCACCAATACCCGTGGCCGACGCGACACAGGTCGACGTCGCGTCCTCCGCATTTGGACAGGCTACGGCAACCTTTCAATAACAAAATGCCATAGGCACCCGGGCTTGCGTCTCCCACAAATCAGTCTGATACATTGCGTGTTCGGGCCTGCGCTGCGCGAGCAAATCGAATTTGCAAATGAGTTACAATAAGCGTGTGACCACAGAGTACATACACATGGCCAACGACCCGCTGCTGCAACCGTTCACACTCAAACATTTAACGCTCAAAAACCGCATCATGACCACCAGTCATGAGCCGGCCTACCCTGTCGACGGCATGCCCACTGATCGTTATCGCGCCTATCATGAGGAACGCGCCAAGGCCGGCGTTGCACTGGCCATGACTGCCGGTTCTGCCGCAGTATCCAGAGACAGCCCGCCAGTGTTCAATAACGTGCTCGCCTATAAAGACGAAGTCGTGCCCTGGATAAAAAACCTGACCGACGGTTGCCATGAACACGGCTGCGCGGTGATGATTCAATTGACACACCTGGGCCGTCGCACCACCTGGAACAAAGGCGACTGGCTGCCGTCAGTTTCTTCGTCCAAACACCGCGAGCCGGCTCATCGTGCCTTCCCGAAGTTAATCGAAGACTGGGATATCGAACGCATCATCAATGACTTTGCCGATGCCACCGAAAGAATGCAGGCTGGTGGCATGGATGGCATCGAGTTGCAGGTTTATGGTCACCTGCTCGATCAGTTCTGGTCGCCGCTAACCAATGACCTCACCGGGCCCTATGGCGCCGATACGCTCGAAAATCGAATGCGATTTCCACTCGATGTCCTCGCCGCGATCAGAAAGCGCGTCGGCGATGAGTTTATTATCGGCTTTCGCTATACCGCCGATGAAGCGCAAAAAGGCGGCATCAGCGCAGCTGAAGGTATTGAAATATCCAAACGTCTGAAGGCAACCGGTCAAATCGATTTTTTAAATGTTATTCGCGGGCGCATCCATACCGACCCGGCCATGACTGATCTTATTCCTGTGCAGGGCATGAAGAGCGCACCCCATCTCGATTTCGCGGGTGAAGTAAAAAAGGCAACCGGCATGCCTGTGTTCCACGCTTCCAGAATCCCCGATGTCGCCACCGCCAGACACGCCATTCGTGAAGGCCTGCTGGATATGGTCGGCATGACCCGCGCACATATAGCAGACCCGCACATTGTGCGAAAAATTACCGAAGGTCGAGAACACGACATCAGACCCTGTGTCGGTGCTACCTATTGTCTTGATCGAATCTATCAGGCTGGTGAGGCGCTCTGTATTCACAATGCCGCCACTGGCCGCGAGTTAACCATGCCGCATGTGGCATCGCCAGCAGACAGTAAAAAAAGCATCGTAGTCGTGGGCGCCGGACCGGCAGGGCTGGAAGCGGCCCGTGTCGCATCAGAGCGCGGCCACAAGGTAACGGTGTTTGAAGCCGCGCCGCATGCGGGCGGTCAGGTCAGACTGTGTGCGCAGTCTGAACGACGGCGCGAAATGATATCGATCATTGACTGGCGTCTTGCCCAGTGCGAGGCACGCGATGTGAGTTTTCGGTATAACGCCTATGCTGATACAGCAGATGTTACCGCACTCAAGCCGGATGTTGTTATCGTCGCAACCGGTGGCCAGCCAAACACAGAACTGTTCGAGTCCAGAGACGGCGAACAAGCTAATGTAGTAACAACCTGGGACATAATTTCCCGTGATGTCAAACCGGCTGAGCGTGTTTTGATCTACGATGAAAGCGGTGATCACCCGGCGCTGCAAGCAGCTGAAATTGCGGCCGCCGCAGGCTCAACCGTGGAAGTGATGACGCCTGATCGCACCTTCGCACCAGACGTTATGGCAATGAACCTGGTGCCTTATATGCGATCGTTACAGGACAAGGACGTCACTTTCACCGTCACCCGTCGCCTGCTGGATGTAGCCCAGCAAGGTAATAAACTGGTAGCCACCATTGGAACCGACTACAGCGACCACACTGCCACCGGCGAATATGACCAGGTGGTGGTAAATTACGGAACCATGCCAATGGATGATCTCTACTTTGAGCTCAAGCCCCTGTCATCCAACGGCGGCGCGGTAGATCAGGATGCACTGATCAACGGAAATCCACAGACGCTGGTCAGAAACGAAAGCGGCGATTTTCAGTTGTTCCGCATTGGCGATGCCGTGTCTGCCCGCAATACACATGCGGCTATCTATGATGCTTTGCGATTGATGAAAGATATATAACCCTGGTGTTGCATAAAATTCCGGCCCAGAACCGCTGCGCTGCCTCTATAGCAGCATCTAAGGCGCTGTACTCACTTTTTCTGAATCTCACTTAGAATGACTAGGCTCAATCCAGTAAAAATTCCGTGCAGCGCCTTATATACCACTCTATATGCTTCTGAACTCGAAATTTTATGCAACACCAGGGTTAATTTGTTTCCCTTCAGCGCCGCACAAACCCCCGAATGGAACCTGAATTGAATATCGCCATCCTTAATTGCAGCGCCCCTTATAAACCGTTGCAACACTATGGGTCTGCAGCTCATATAATCGAGGAGTGGTTGTTCCCGCACTTTTCAGAGGCCAGCTTTTCGGAAGTAGACATCGCAGCAGGCAAGGGCTTTCCAGAACGGAACAGTTTTGATGGTGTAATCGTGTCCGGGTCGGAAAAAGGCGTCTACGATGATTGTGAATGGATGCAACCTCTGAAGGAGTACCTGCAGTCATTAATGCAGGCACGGGTGCCAATCTTTGGCATTTGCTTTGGTCATCAGGTGATGGCAGAAGCGTTTGGTGGCAAGGCAGAAGAGTCCAGTCACGGTTTTGTTGTTGGCATACAAAAATATACAGAGAACGATCACAGCTACAGCGCCTATGCAATGCACAGGGACCAGGTCGTTCAAGTGCCTGAGTCTGCAACGGTCACCGCGTCTTCCTCATACTGCCCCATAGCGGCACTGAGCTATGAATTTCCGGCGCGCTCCGTGCAGTTTCATCCGGAGTTTAAAACCCCGCTGGTAACCGAAGCGATCGAAGTCTTTGACGGCGACTTGTTATCTCGCAATGAAGCACTGTCGGCCAGAAAAACCATGCAGGGAAGCAATGTGCAGGAATCACTCTACGCCAAAGAGACAGCCAACTTCTTCAGGCAGGCTGGCGCAGACAAGACCTGAGCATACATTTGCAACTGATTGACAGCACGTCTCCCTATACGGCGAGGCCCGACAATTAAACCTAGCAGGAAAGTATAGACATGAGCCTGGACGCTGTTATCTTCGACCTCGATGGATTGCTCATCGATACAGAGCACCATTCTGAAATGGCGTTCCATCGGGCAGCGGCAGACCATGGCGTGCACGATATGACCTGGTTGTTTCAGTCTCTTGTTGGTACAACTGAAGACACGCACCGCAGCACGCTTATTGAAGAACTTGGAGATATCACCGATCCGGTTGCGTTTCGCAATGACTGGATTGCGCACTTTCATCAATCAATAGCAGATGAACCGCCGGGCTTGCTTCCCGGTGTGCAGGAAATGCTATCGTGGCTGGAACAGGAAAACATCAAGCGCGCAGTCGCCACTTCGTCCAGAACACCCGACGGCGAAAAGAAATTGACCCAGGCAGGAATAAGAGGTTTTTTCTCTACCGTTATCTGTGGTGACCAGGTAGCGCGAAGCAAGCCTCATCCGGATATCTATCTCAAGGCAGGTGAAGCTCTCGGTGCGGATATGTCGCGATCACTGGGTCTGGAAGATTCCGCCAATGGCGTGCGCGCGGCTCACGCAGCAGGCCTGCAGGTGATACAGATTCCGGATCGGGCACCACCAACGCCTGAACTCCTGGCGATAGGCCACCGGGTTTGCGACAGTATGAACGAAGTGCTCGAGTTGGTGAAAAGCGGGCAAGCTATAGTGTGAAAGGTTTCAACCCGAACAAGCCAATTTAAATAAGTCGATCAAACACCACTGAATCCGCAGCTATGGTCGAAAAAGAGATTCCCCTGACTGGCGGTAATACCAACGGCGCTGTAGTTCGGGTAGGAAATACGGTAAGACGGGCGTTGCGTCCATCCAGTGCAACGGTGCATCGACTGCTTGACTTTCTTGAACATCAGGGCTTCGGTGGTTCACCACGGTTTTTAGGCATAGATGCAAGCGGCCGCGAGACACTCAGCTTTATTGACGGATATTGCGGGATATCACTATCGGCATGGCGCAGTGACAGCATCATCGAAACCACAGCACAGGGACTCAGGAATCTCCACGACATTACCGCGCGCTACGTTGCCAGTGCAGATGACAAATGGGGTTTTACCTACCCTGATCCGGCGCGGCACGAAGTGATTTGCCACAACGATTTCGGGCTGTACAACATAGTTACCAACGATAATAAATTTCAGGGAATTATCGACTTTGATCTCGCAGGCCCGGGGCCGAGGATTCGCGATATCGCCTATGCTGCGTACTGGCTGACGCCTCTATCGCAAAGTGCAGAAAACATGAAACCCTTCGCGCTCGATGATTTGTCGCAAAACTGCAGACGTCTGAAGCTGTTCTGCAACAGCTACGGCGTTGAGGCTGATACGTCATTGCTGGATATGGTCAGTGAAATCCTGCATATGATGAGTAGCGAAACAGCGATGATTGATCTTTTCGGATGCGATGTGGCATCCAGCCTCAAACGAGATGGACATCTGCAACACTGGCAAAAAGAGGCACTGGCCTTTGATGTCCATCGTACTGATATCGAGCGCATACTTTCTACCGACACGAGAGTTGTCACTGATTAATGGCGTCAGGGCTTAAAGTGGATGTCCTGAGACATTAATCCCTTTGGTAGATGTCGAGATCAACTCTGTCGCAATAATCTTCGCTCTTATAACTTTCAGAATCGAATGTGGAATAGCATATTTTAAGAACAGTGCCGACTATCTCCATTAAACGGTTGCCAGCTTCCCCCACCTTAACTATATTGAGATTTCTAACTTCTTTGGAAAACGCCTTAACAGTTTCATACCGATGAGCTGTCCATTGCCTCGATTCGAGATAGTATTGATGTATTAGCTCAATCGCATCTTCTCTCAAGAGCCCATCCCCAATTGTGCTGGATATATGTTTACTGTGCTCTTCGGTACTCGATAACACTTCACTGGCTAAGCCCATTAGGTATCGATACCAAATTGCTTGATCTACTGCTTCATCGTCGGGCTCCGGGCTAGTTGAAAATGGCCCGGAGCCACGTGCAATCGACCATGCATTCATGGCCTGGAACACATGATCAGGCATGTCTTCAAAATCAACAATGTAATTCAAATTCGAACGCTGAATATTCGACACGTTAAAAACGTCGGATTCATCTAAGCCCTTCTGTATCAACCAGTCAACAAACCGCTGCGCCCGCAATTCGGACTTTCTTTCCAGATCTTCTTGCCATTGTTGGTATTCTTCCGGAAATACAGGGTTACTGGCTATATACTCTTGCTCGTCATAAGGCTTATTTCTCCAATCAATATCAAAATAAACCGTGCCGATACTTTCTTCATCGGGAGCACTGCGTTGATATCGACCTGCTTCATCGGGTGATAAGCGATAGCTTGCCACTTCTAATAAATTTATCAGGGAACTACCCAGAACGCTTAGCTGAGCTAAGTCTGGTCCGAATTCAACGATTTGCCCCGGAACACCACCATGCGGTGGATTCATATCAATTGCTATATTGTCTGCGTTACCTTCCGCGAAAATGAACCATGAATGGTTCCAACCTCCAGGATCTACCACATCTCCCTCTCTGACGTCCCAGCTTTCGTACTGTTCGCTAAGAGGCTTTTTCGAGTTTGCTTCATTGTATTTTTCAATATATTCGGCGCGAGACTCTCTGCTCTCAAGCTCACTTATGTGTCTGCTGACGGCCTGCTCCAATGGTAGAAGTTGATAATAACCAAATAGCGGCGCCCAATACTCATTGGGACCCAGACGCTCTTCCAGTATCGCCTTGGAGTAGTATGTATCGTACTGACCATTGGCTACCTTGTATAGCGAACGCAGATCATCCGGAAGTGAAAATCCAATAGCGCGTTCTGCAGCAACCAGTTCGCCCTCTGTCGCTGGCGGCATAAAGGTGGCCTCAATATTCACACCCAATTCGCTATGAAAAGCAATCCAGGCAGCTAAAGCAGCTTCAAAAGTTGTCATTAGAAGAATTTCTACAGCTAACGTACTTCAATTATACTTGCAAGATCAAAGTATTGCAGACAGAAAGAATGGATTTGCTGTCATCGTGTGAAATATAAAGCAGTGCGAGGAAGAGAAGTGTTTGCTGATTCTAATCACCACTCGGGTGCAAAACATGCTGACTAATCAAATCCAGAGCAATCGCAGACTCTGGAAAGTCCCCATACATTGGCCACGCATGCCAAAGGCCGTGAGTCAAATGCAATTTTGCTATGCCTCCGGCATCCGTAACGTTTCTCGCTAACCTGGTTGCATCATCAAGAAGAATTTCCTGATCGTCAGCCATTATTAAAATTGGAGGTATGTCGCGTAGCTGAGCGAACAGCGGTGATATCTCGGAATCGTACATATCTTTGCCAGCAGCGTACAATTTTGCATAATGCCTTAGTACATCAAGCGAGACTAGCGGATCCAATGAGGCATTGGATTCTATCGACGCGCCCGAGAAAGTCAGATCGATCGAAGGGGACAGAAAAAATGCGCTACCGGGCTTAATGCTCTTTTGTGACTTTAGTTTGATTAGTGCCAGTAGTCCTAATATACAGCCCGTTGAATCTGCCCCGATACAAAAACTACCCGCAAAGGATTTATCGAAAGTCAGCGCATTGCACACCGATAAAACATCTTCAACACCTGCAGGATACGGGTGTTCAGGTGCCAGTCGATACTGAACCGACAGGACCTTGCAACCAGTATGCAGAGCCAAACGACATGTCCAGGTACGGTGAGTTTCAACCGATCCTTCAAGTCCCCCACCATGGCAGTAGACAATCATTGTGTTGGAACTTGGCTGTTCACCTGTGCACAGCAGACAGGGCACTCCTGCCAATTCCAGGTGTTGAACATTGACGCCAGATGGAGTTGGTTGTTCTCGTGCAAAAACCTCCCATTGCTTACGCTTGAGCTCTATTGGGGTTTCATCCAAAACATCTCGAACAAGTCCACCACGTATTTTTCGAGCACTCTGGCTGATCATTGTTAGATTGCCCAGTCTCTATTTCGGTATATGAAATGATACAGTATTGTTTCTATTGACAGTGTCTGATGTTGGTGGAGATTTACTCATATACCTGCAATGTCAGCTATCTGATCCGGACAGTCGAAAGAAGCTAAGGCCGCATGTGGACATGGACATATCTGGACATGGCCATCTGTGGACAGGCCCATATCTGGACGAGCTTGGCTGGCACCGCGACGAGCCGTATGCAGAACCAGATCTGCCAGCTCTCCGCCTATGCACTCTTAACGCGTGCTGGTTGCAGACAGCGCAGATGGCACCCGTAAGAATAGAAATATAAAGAGCAAAGCAAAAGGTACACGCCCGATCAATACGATCCATAGGTTTGCCCCGATTGCCAGAACCACGAGCGTGTCCTCGATTAAGGCATGCATCAGACTCACCAGCAACATGGCAGTGAAGACAGCGCGTTTCGAATAGTTATTGGCTCTGACTTCGTCCATCATCAGCGCACCACCATACACTACGCCCAGCAACACACCTGTCGTTGCCACCGGAGCCAGTTGCCGGTCGACCCCGACAAGGCTCAACAGCGGTCGCAGAAGTTTGTTGAGTAACTCGATAAACCCCAGCGCCTTGAGCACATCCATCAGCAGTAACAAGGCTACAACGGCAAAAATCAACACAAGAACATAGAGCAGCGTATCGATAAGCCATTCTATCCACCCCGGGTTTGTGGCGAAGACCCCGGTTATTGGCGACTCGAGGCGCTCTGACAGAAAACCCGTTTCAACACAGATCCAGTTTGCCGTAATGCCATAGGCGATTGCCGCGATAATTCGTACGGCCCCGGTGATCCATGCACTCGCGCCGACACGGTGTACGACCACCTGCTCGACTGGTAACGCGTGGGCGAACAACATCATTGAACAGAGAATACTGTGCTGCGCAACCGTCAGATCCAGCGCGGGCAGCAGAGACAGATACACGCCAGCACCGCCGTAGATACCGGTCAGTATAGTCACCGCCCAAACAATACCCGTCTCAGCCGGCAGGCCAACCAGTTGCATCACTGGCGCAAGTAACGCAGCCAACCCATCAGACAAGCCAAACTGCTCACCAATGCGAACCAGCAACATGGCGGCAAGCACCAACGGCAACAGATCAACCAGTATGCGGACGGACCGGTTTGTTAATGAGGATAGGTATGGGATCAATTCAGTGTCCGGTAGTGTGTCCGGTCGGTGAGTCGGTGCCGGGTGTCCTGGCCCTGGCCTGGGCAGCAGTTGGACGACCCATTATTGATCCTGAGAGATCTAAACGAAAGCCGTCAGCCCCTAATGGCGCACACGGCTGACCTGCAAAGCACTCCATCCCCAACCGTCGAACTGAGCAGCGTCTGTGTAATCACAGCCGCTTGCCACACCAGAATTAATTACCGGTTCGAGTTCATCGGCACAGTGCTGATATTGTTCGCAGTGTCGACATCTGTGCGGTAGAGAAAAATGTCTTGTTTGAAATTATTGTCATTTTCTACCAGGTTTGAAGCTCTACTGCTAAAACTAATGAAATCTGCGTTTCCAACCATTTTCGCCGACCCGCTGGCGTCGTTTGGTACCGTACCATTCAAGCCGAAGGTGACCTGTACAGTGTCTTCTGAAGACATATCCCTCAGGTATATATTTCCGGTGGTGATATTCTGGTAGGAGATGTACCGACCATCGGCGCTAATATCAGGGCTAACGTTAATTCCTGTTGTTGTACTCACGCTCACTAACTGACTTGCCCTGTTTGACAAGTTTAACCTGAATATCTGATTGGAGAATCTGTCGGAGTAGACAATGTATTCGCCATTGTCACTGATATATTTATTAACAAAGGCACTGTTAATCCCAAAGTCGTGTTCAATGTCTACCAGTTCGCCGGTTTCTGTATTATGAAGTACTGTTATCCCCCTGCCACTTGAGATATTGTCGCCAAGGCTGAGGAGAATAGTTGTTCCATCAGCAG
>CAYMVV010000024.1:0-66662 GCA_964393885.1 uncultured Granulosicoccaceae bacterium
CTCGTCATGGCACGCTCTCGCTACGCGGATTTCTACCGCGCAGACTCCTAGCCTGTCACAGGGCTGACCGAGCAACAATGCGCTGTTGCTGAAGCGATCGCTTGGGCGGCACCCGGACTACTGGATGGTGGCCCGGAATCCATGCAAACAAACAATCAATTAATCGAAACGAAATGACGATCAAGACTGAAGGCTTTTTATATCTGGTGGCGTTTACGCTGTGCATTCCAGCCGCCAACTGGATGCTGGGCAATCTGGGTACCGTATGCCCTCCGGACGGGCCCTGTCTTATACCCGTCGCACCTGGTTTGATGGCACCGAGCGGTGTTTTACTTGCAGGTCTGGCGCTGGTTTTGAGAGATCTGGTACAGCGCAGATTGGGCAAAATGTGGTCACTTGCTGCAATTTTGGCAGGAGCACTGCTGTCATGGTGGCTGGCTCCGCCTGCGTTAGTGGTAGCTTCCGCACTTGCTTTCCTGCTGTCCGAACTTGTCGACTTTGCTGTGTACACCCCTTTGCAGGAGCGACGATTAGTCCTCGCGGTAGTCGCAAGTAGTCTGGTCGGTTTGATTGTCGACAGTATGGTTTTTCTCTATCTGGCCTTTGGCAGTCTCGATTTTATTGCAGGTCAGATTGTTGGCAAGAGTTGGATGGTTCTATTGGCGATACCTGTGATTTGGTTAATTCGTGAATCTGATTCCAGGCGCGGTATTGCTGCTGTTGCCTGATAATCGACGCCAGTAGCTTACGCCTCGACCCATAATCTCGGACAGACTGCTTTTTTACATTGTTTGCCGTCTTTCAGCTGTGCTTTGTGAAAGGGGTCGGGATTCCCGCCTCGTGGGCGCGAAGATTTACAATCTCGTTGTCACATTTCACTTATTCTTGATTTGCTGGTTCTCGGTGTGGGTCCGAATACGCTATTATCTGTGATCCGCAATAGTGATAAAACAGCGGTGGTGATTCGGCGTCTTACGTCACGAGCAGCAGTCGCGGGCGACGAACGAAAAGGTTCCTGCATAACTGCTTTTGTTATTTGAATGCCCCAAAAATTTATTAGTTCGGAGATACCCTATGACTTCGCTGAGAGACATTCGCCTGTGGCTTATTGTTGCACTGGCACTGCTATGCCTGATCGCTATCAGAAACTGCACGATTGACTATCAAAACACCGGTGAAGGATCCACTGCTGCAACATCTGAGGATGGTACTGACGGCGATAATACAGTCGCACAGTCGGACAGCGGTACTGAAGATAGCACAAATGCAGCGGAAAACGACGAGTCAGCTACTGGTGTATCCACAGAGGCAAATCAATTACTCAGCGAGGCAGAGACCACCAATGTTGAGTCCGATACAGGTGAGTCCGATACAGGTGAGTCCGATACAGCTGCTGATGCAACTGGTACTGAAGATGAATCGGATACAGATGGCAGTGTGCAAGCCAACGCAGACAGCGAGTCTGATACGTCCTCTTCCACCGCTGCAAACGGCGGTAACACGGGTGAGACGCAGATCATCAAGAGCGAGCTAGTTGAATTTAAACTTGGCGAGCTTTCAAACACAGGAGAGTTTGGTGTCGATTTGACTAACGATATCTCCACACTGCGTGAAGGATTGTCAGACTATGGCGGTAGAATCGGTTCGTTAAAACAAACAATCGAGAAAGTACGCAGCGAAATGTAGTAAACACGGATTTGCAAGGCTATGAGTTCGGCCCACATTGTTGTGAATGGCAGATTGCTTGAGACTGACGAGGAGGGTTATCTGCACTCATTGCTTGACTGGCAACCCGACGTAGCAGAGACAATGGCTACCATCGACGGGTTTGAATTGACCGACAATCACTGGGAGGTCATCAACTTTCTGCGCGATTACTACAAGGACTTCGAAATCGCGCCAGCCGTGCGCGTACTTACCAAAGCGGTGGGCAGAAAATTGGGCGTCGACAAGGGTACCAGTAGATACCTGTTTACGCTCTATCCGCAGGGCCCTGCTAAACAGGCTTGCAGGTATGCGGGCCTGCCCAAGCCAACCGGATGTGTATAGGCGGACTTCCAGGGATCCGGCAAGTTATAAAACAGTCGCAGTTGCTCGGGCGATATCGTGATAGTACGCTGGTACTCATTGCCGAAATTCCTTTAATTTGCTGACGTGAGCATCCAGATGCACAGACTGACAACCCGAAATGAAAGCGACCTTGAGCAGGCGACCCTGGATAGCCTTGAGCACGTCAGAACAGGGGGCAGGATCAGCGATGTGTACCTTCAGTTCGCCAATAGCGAAATCACACTGAGAACCTATTTGCAAATGGAGGAGGCCTTGCGTGCCGGCTCTTTGAGTGAGGTAGAGCTGGAGGCAATAAAACTGCTGGTGTCTGAAAAAAATCAGTGCGACTACTGTTTATCTGTCCACGATATGAAAGCACGCAAGCAGGGCCTCGACATAGAATCACGGCGCTCTGTTCGCCTCGCCGAGCCGACTGGCAACACCAGAATTGACGCAATCGTTGCGATCGCGAGTGAGTTTTTCAGCAAGCCAGGGCCGCTTTCAGACGACCTCGTAGAGCAGGGACGAGCAGCCGGGCTGGGGGACAGGGAATTTGTCGACATTGGTTTGGCAGTCGCGACGATATTTTTTACCAATATCGTTAATCATGTTAATGATACACAGGTATCTTTGCCTCCCGCACCATCTGTCCGAGATTGAACTGCGGCTCGAGGCAGACTGGCAGATCTGAATCACTGTGTTTTAATAGAATCAACTGGTTCGATGAGTGGTTCTTTTCGGGTATAATCAGGTGTTCCGCCAGCGTAAAAAAAGGTCTTCGCCGTGTCATTTGAAGTTGAAGGTAAACTGCATAGAAAATTTGATACTGAACAGAAAACAGATTCCTTCAGAGCCAGGGAGTTTGTGCTGGAGATCGAAGGACAGTATCCACAAATGGTCAAATTTCAGTTGACACAAGATCGCTGTGATCTGATCGATGCATACGATGAAGGCAGTCAACTGATGGTGCACTTTGATTTGCGCGGTCGCGAATGGAACGACAAGTACTTCACGAATCTAAATGCCTGGAGAGTGGAGGCTGCGCAGGATGGTGCTTCAGCGCCTCCTGCCGCGCAGAAAAAGACCGGCGCAGTGGCTTCATCAGGCGCAACCCCGCCAGGCGGGCCTGCTCCAGCGCCACCAATGACTGAGGTTCCTGCCGGTGCCGGGCAGCCAAATATAGATTTCGACGACGACATTCCGTTCTAGCCTGCATGCCTGATTTCGCGGGGTATGGCAGCGGTATATTAGTGGTGTAGCAAACGGGTAAGCTAATCTGGTCTCGAGTATGGTGAGACCGGCTTTTTTCGAGGCAATGGCGTAAACGAAACGTAACTACTGTGGCAAGCCTGTTGGAATTGCTCGCGATGATAATCCTTTCATCGATACAATTCATCCGACAAATCCCTATGTCGATTCAGGCAGCTCTGCTGTCATAGGTTAACACCCTTAGACCAGAAGCTTTGCGTCACTCCCTTTCAAGAGTTTTGCCTTTTTCTGCGGCGGACCGTTCGTGGCTTACGACCCTGTATGCCTGACAATTGACTGGTAACAGTCCCTGTTGCAGATCATCCTGTTGATCTTCCACTTTGCGTCCGATGCAAAGTCTGTCTATTGTCGAACGTTGCGTTCCACTCAGGTAGGTGTGGAGCTGTCTGCCGCACTTAGGTAACTGCAAATGTCGAGCCATTCACAAATCGTCAACGGAGAATTCAAGATTTGTTTATACCGAGCTCGTGCACGCACATGGCAGAGCGAGTGCCGCCACACGTTTGACCCCTTGAACGTCGTTTTCAGAAGGCTGGCGTGTTGCTGTGAGGCGAGTTATCAGGTTTTACACACTCGTTAAATGAGAAATAAAAATGCGGTTCGGCTGTCTGACCTGAATCGTTCATGACCTGTGCTATTCATAAATTGCCGAGAATGTCGCGTAGAGATTTGTTTTCACAGATCCTTTTCTTCTTGCGTCGAATACCTGGTGATATTTGCAAAAAGAAAATGCTCTACAGCTACGGATCTGTGGAACCAATGATCGAGTGAGATGCCGCCGATTTTGTGAATAGTCCGATCCAGGAGCGAGGCAATTTCCCGTGTTGTTGCAAGAGGAAATTGCAAAGGGACAATGGCGGTGTGGAGACGCCTGGTGCGCTATGTCTGAATGGATTTTGACTGAATGCGTTTTGAAAAGGAAGCCTGTTGGAATTGATTGCGACCACTGTCCATGCGTCGATACAATTCGTCCGACAAATCCTGTGTCGATTCAGGCAGCCCTGCTGTCATAGGTTGATACCCGTAGACCAGAGGCTTTGCGTCACCCCTTTTCAGAGGTTTTGCCTTTTTCTGCGATACACCATCTTTGACTGCATTCTTTGCAGTGAACCCAACCAACTTGCCAAATCCTGTGGCAGGTCATCCATAACGTGCTCTCACGTCCGTTGTGAAAACCTTGGTTGCCGAATGTGCGTTCCACCCAGGTAACAAGTGGTGCCGTATACCGCACGTAAACTGGTGCAAAGTGTGAGCCAATTCTCGCATTTTATGCTAAAGAAATCTTGCAGGCTGCCTTTGAAGATTAACGGGGTGGGTAAGTATCGATGTCGAATGTATGGCTGACACACGCCATGGTGGAGCGCATCTCTATCGCGACGTTATATTGAGTAATATGATTTCAGCAGCAGCTATCTGGTGCACTGTGCGACATCTTGTGCGACAAAAAACGCTGTGCAGTACGGGTGCAGTGCAAGATAAGAACAGAAGAAATAAAGAACAAGAATAGAAGAAAAAAGGCCGGGTGGGCAAAGCTCAAGCGAGCCTGTGGAATTGTTGACGGTCACCATCCCTGTGCCGATACAATCCAACGACACTTCCTTATGTCGCTTTAGGCGGCTCTGCTGTCGTAGGAAATAGTTCCCGTAGACCAGAAGCTTTGCGTCACCCCCTTTCGAAGGTTTTGCCTTTTTCTACGATAGACCATCTCATAGTGGCTCGAATCTCATTCACTTCCAATGTGACAGGTCATTTCACATCCGTTGTGAAATCTGGAGACTCGAACCTGAGACGTTGCGATCCATCCGGTTGAAGATGGTGCTGTCTACCGCACCTCAATGGTCGCAATTGTTGGGCCATTTTCACATAGCGGTTGACACATTGGTTGTCTGCTTCCAGCAGGCAAAGGGCGAGTGGTGAGTCCGGCAAGAATGGAGAATAGATGTAACGAATATTGCGAACAATTCGCAACAGGGCAGAAAGGGTTGTACTGGAGGATAGGCGTGTGTCGCGTGCGTTCGGCGAAAGCAATCTCGGGTCAGAGGTGCTGGCTGTTGCGGGATCAAACGACTTAGGCGAACAAAAACAAAAAAGGCGAGGTGGCGAAAGCTCTACAGAGTAGCCTGCTAGGATTGCGCCTGGCGACATCCATGTGCCTGACAATCCAACGAACACATCCATGCGTCGTGTAGGCGGCTCTGCTGTCGTAGGAAATAGTTCCCGTAGACCAGAAGCTTTGCGTCACCCCCTTTCGAAGGTTTTGCCTTTTTCTACGATTATGCCGTTCTTAGCCAGCGAGTTGCTGTTTACAGTCCACGATTGTGGCGCTCTTCCACTGGAGCTCGCCGTTCACGTCCGCTGTGAATGCCCTTTGTGTTCTGTACTGTAACGGGTGAGCGTCAGGTGATAACGCTAACTGTTAATCGTATTTATCAAAGTGCAATCGATGGGCCAATTCACAAAATCTGCAGTTTTTTGATGCAATTCACAATGGGATTGTAAGTGGCGTGCCGGTATTACAGGAGATGTGCTTTGTATGCTTACTGCTATTGAAACTGGTGCTACAGTGCAGATTCCTATTTAAGGTCAAAATCTGTTAACAGGAGACGCAATATCAGGTCATTGTTTTTATATTGTTCGATCTTCACTGGCAACGGTCTTTGGCTCTTTACCGTCTTATCGAGAGCGGCAAACCAGGTTCTGGTTTTTCTAGAGCTGCCCGGGCGTCCGCTTTCCACCAGGTAGGCCTCAACAGTATTGCTATCCAGTTCAATCAATTGTGTGCCGAGGTTTTTGTAAACCAAACCTCGAACGCCATTGCGATGCAGTATAGCAAAAGTCAGTTTGTCGAAATCCGGATTGACGTGTAACTCGTTTGCAACGGCCAGTGTCGCCGATAATCTATCACTTACTAGCGGGTCACTGGTGGGTACTGTGATGGTTTGATCAGATTTGGTGATAACTATCTCCGCACCGTTGTCTGACACCAATGCGCTGAAACTATTACTATTTCTTTTTTTGTCCTTGTAGCTATAGGAAAGTGCCTTAAAGGGCGGGGCATCTGCACTTAACAGCGTTTTCTCTTCTATTTTTCCAACACCGGCCATCCTGGCGATTGAGTTTGGCGATGTAGCCAGACGCAGTAACCAGCCACTTTCTTCCTTGATCAATGACAAGGTTGCTGTTCCAGCTGAGATGTAGTTGTTTTGCGCTTTATACTGCAGCTTAAACGGATGTTGTTCAAACGAATTTGATTCGGCCCGGGCTGTCGAAGTCGCAAGCAAAATGCAAATACCAATAAGAAATTTCTGCATTTTAAACCTGCGGTGTAGAGTGTTAAAACCATTCATAGTAATAGTCAGCGGATCCTGGACGGGTAACGCAGCGGTAACCGTGGCAAATGCGAAAGACGGGTCCTGTTGTGGGTGTAAGGATAGCTTGTATTGTAGCTACTTTATTAGCTGATAGTTTACTACAGTGAGGATGACTGGAAGCTGAATTATTTCATGAATTCAGTTCAGGAAAAAACTTTGGATCCCCGGGTTCACATCCGGGGTTAACTGTTGGTTGTTGGCTGTTGGCTGATGGAATGCAGCGGTCGAGAATTTCAGCGCATCCCAATCAAACCCGTGCCCGTATCATCCTTCAAATATAGAGATTCTGATCATGACAGAGTCACTGACTCTTGTGCTTCCGGCTCATAGGCCAGGTTGGACGCCAGCCATTTTTCGGCGACTGTTTGACTGATATTTCGGCGCTTTGCGTAATTTTCAATTTGATCGCGACCGATTTTTCCGACGCCAAAATATCGGGACTCCGAGTGTGCGTAATACCAGCCGCTGACCGATGAAGCCGGCCACATGGCAAGACTTTCGGTCAATGAAATACCGGTGTGTTTCTCAACGTTTAACAAAGACCACAGCACTGGCTTTTGCGTATGATCAGGGCAGGCAGGATAACCACTGGCGGGGCGAATGCCGCTGTATTTCTCTGCAATAACCTGTTGTCGGCTCAAGTTTTCATCAGCCGCATAACCCCAGTAATCGAGTCTGACCTGACGATGTAAATACTCAGCGAATGCTTCAGCAAAGCGGTCACCGATAGCTTTTGCCATGATGCTGCTGTAGTCATCCTGAGCGTCGTCAAATTCTTTCACCAGCTTGTCGAGCCCTATACCCGCAGTTACCGCGAACCCGCCAATGTAGTCTGCTATTCCCGAGTCTGATGGTGCAACGAAATCGGCCAGTGCAAGATTCGGTTTGCCCGATGGCAGCCTTGCCTGTTGGCGCAAGCCCGGCAGCGTTGCTAACACACTGGATCTGTCATCGTCTTTGTAGATCTCAATATCTTCGCCATTAACAGAGTTGGCTGGAAATAAGCCAAACACACCATGTGCCGATATATCGGGTGAATCGATAAAGCGCTGTACCATCAGTTCGGCATCTTTAAACAACTGCCTTGCCTGTTCACCGAGTTTTTTGTCATCCAGAATACGCGGGTATTTTCCCTTCAGTTGCCAGGTGTGAAAAAACGGCGTCCAGTCAATGTAGGGGGCGAGCTCTGCAAACGAGATGTCGGCTATTGTATGAATACCCGGTTTTGCAGGTGCGACAGGTGCTTGCTGCTTCCAGTCTGTTTGCAATGCGTTCGCTCTGGCGGTGCTCAGCGGCAGTAACTGTCGCTCTTCATTTTGATTGTCAAAGCGTACTCTGACACGCGCGTAGTCATCGTTTAATTCCTGCTGGAAAGCGTTTTTGTTTTCATCACTCAACAGTTTTGATACCACACCTACACTACGGGACGCATCCGCAACGTAAACCACAGGCTCTTCATAGTGCGGGGCAATTTTTACCGCAGTATGCATCTTTGATGTGGTAGCGCCGCCAATCAGTAACGGCAGTGATAATTTTTGGCGCTGCATTTCCTTGGCAAACTGAGACATCTCTTCCAGTGACGGCGTAATGAGACCGGATAAACCTATAATGTCAGCGTTTTCACGCTTTGCAGTTTCAATAATTTTTTCCGCAGGCACCATAACACCGAGATCAACAACCTCATAGCCATTGCACTGCAGAACCACGCCAACGATATTTTTGCCGATATCATGAACATCGCCTTTAACGGTAGCCATCACAATTTTACCGTTACTTTTTATTTCCTTACCTTCTTTTTCAGCGTCCATAAACGGCAGCAACCACGCAACGGCACGCTTCATTACGCGCGCCGACTTCACCACTTGCGGCAGAAACATTTTACCTTCGCCAAACAAATCACCGACGATATTCATACCGTCCATCAGCGGCCCTTCAATCACCTGCAGTGGTCGGTCATATTGGAGTCGTGCGGCCTCAGTGTCCTCTTCAATGTGATCGGTAATTCCTTTTACCAATGAATGCGCCAGCCGCTCATTGACCGGCAGCTCGCGCCACTCCTGCGTCTGTACTTCGGCTTTGCTGCCGTCACCACGATAATCTTCTGCAATTTCCAGCAACCGATCAGTGGCGTCATCGCGCCGATTGAGTACAACGTCCTCAACGCGCTCGCGCAGGTCCTGCGGTATGTCCTCGTAGATTGCAAGCTGTCCCGCATTGACAATACCCATGCCCATGCCGTTGCGAATAGCGTGATACAGAAACACCGAGTGTATTGCCTCTCGAACCGGATTGTTGCCACGGAACGAAAATGATACGTTTGATACCCCGCCGCTAACCATGGCATAGGGCAATGTTTTTTTGATCTCAGCCGTTGCGTCAATAAACGATTGTCCATACGCGTTATGTTCTTCAATGCCGGTGGCCACAGCAAAAATATTCGGGTCGAAAATAATATCTTCAGCGGGGAATTTGAGCTGATCAACCAGCAGGCGATAGGCACGAGTGCAAATACGAACTTTGCTTTCGGTATTGTCGGCCTGACCGTTTTCATCAAAAGCCATAATAACCACTGCAGCACCATGATTGCGACACAGCGTTGCATGTCGAATAAATTCCTCTTCACCTTCTTTAAGACTGATGGAATTGACAACGCACTTGCCCTGTGCGCACTTTAGTCCGGCTTCTATAACGTCCCATTTTGAACTATCAATCATCAATGGCACACGCGCTATATCCGGTTCACCTGCGATCAAATTAACGAACCGTATCATCGCAGCTTTTGAATCGAGCAAGCCTTCATCCATATTGATGTCGATTATTTGCGCGCCGTTATCAACCTGTTGTTTGGCAACATCAAGAGCCACCTCATAATCTCCATCGACTATCAGGCGTTTGAACACAGCTGAACCTGTGACATTGGTTCTTTCACCTACATTGACAAAAAGACTGTCGCCATTGATGGTGCACGGCTCCAGTCCCGATAGTCTGCAACTGATATCTATTGCAGGAATCTCGCGGGGTGGCAACTGATCCAGTGCACGGGAGAATGCTTCAATATGTGCAGGCGTGGTACCACAGCATCCACCAACAATATTTAAAAATCCTGAATCCGCCCATTCGCTCAGGTGTTCCGCCATCTGCTCCGGCGTTTCATCGTAACCACCAAACGCGTTCGGCAAGCCAGCGTTAGGGTGCGCAGATATGGCAACATCAGCAATGCGTGAAAGCTCAGCCACGTACTGTCGCAACTCGGCAGGCCCCAATGCACAATTTAATCCGACAGAGATCGGATTTGCATGACGCACGGCATTCCAGAAAGCCTCGGTTGTCTGTCCGCTCAGCGTTCTGCCTGATGCATCCGTTATCGTGCCGGAGATCATGATTGGAATTTCATTGCCTGTTTCGTCAAACCATTGCTTAAGCGCGAAGATCGCAGCTTTTGCATTAAGCGTGTCGAAAATGGTTTCGATCATTAGCAAATCAGCACCACCCTTCACCAATGCGATAGCCGATTCCCGGTAATTTTGGACCAACTCATCGAAAGACACGTTGCGAAATGCCGGGTCATTTACATCAGGTGAAATGGATGCCGTGCGATTGGTCGGCCCGAGAACCCCTGCGACATAGCGCGGCTTGTCGTCGCTGCTGAATTCATCTGCGGCGGCACGAGCCAGCCGGGCGCTGGCTTCGTTGAGTTCAGGCACCAGAGATTCAAGCTCGTAGTCGGACATCGCGATACGTGTAGCGTTGAAGGTATTGGTTTCGATGATGTCAGCGCCTGCAGCCAGATAGTCGCGATGGATCTGGCTGATCAGTTCCGGCTGAGTAAGGCTCAGCAGATCGTTATTTCCACGCAGCTCACAAGAGTGATCTGCAAACCTGCTTCCGCGAAAATCCTGCTCATCCAGGTCGTTTTGCTGGATCATTGTACCCATTGCGCCATCCAACAGCAGAATGGCAGCGTCCATGCGAGATCTTATCTCTTTGTTTTTACTTGTTATTTCCATAATTCTTTGTAGTATTCCAGAGGCCTGAAAAAGTATAGCAATAAATGTACATATAAAGATATGTTTATATTGGTATATATGATTGTTGGGAGTGGTCAATGTGTGGTGGGATATCTGCCAGGAAGTGCACGAAATGACCGGAACAGTGGCTTAGCGTATGCGGTGGGGAATCAAGCGCTCTGCAGCCGAGTATCAAAGGCCGGTGCTTGAGGGGCTGGAACGTCAGAATTTACCTGTTCGGTATAGAGAGCGGAGAGTACTGCAAAGCGAGGGTGCATCTCTTGCGATCACAGCTACGAGTTATGCAAGGCGAGCAGTGCGACGTGGTTGTTGAGTTACCCCGAGAATACGAATACATCTGCATCCATCCACAGAATGCAGGCACCGTTGTTGAGTGTCAGCCGGGACGCTTACTGCCTGGCTTTATAAATCAGGGTGCTATCAATCAGGCGATTTGTTCGTGGATGAACTCGATCAGCCTGGTGCGATTCACACGGAAGTCGTTGAATACGACTTTGCCGGCAGGATCAATCAGGATTAGCCAGGGAGTGCCGCCAGTTCGGTAGGTAACCATCGTGGTTGGTCTGTGGTCACCATCCGGGGCTTCAGGGTTGCCGGCGTCGTGCCCCATGACGATAGGTAAATCATAGCGCTGTTGCAGCTTGCGGACGTCGTCCTGGGTATTGGTGCCGAACCCTTCAAATACCGTTTGAATGCCAGCAATGGCAACTTTGGGGTGTCCATGAAATTCGTCCGAAAACGCTTTTAGAGTAGGAAATCCGCTCGAGTGGCATCCAGGACACCAATTTTGAAAGCACTTAAGGAACACCCATTTGCCTGCCGATTCCTTAACCGAAAAGCTAGCCGGTTTGCCATCACCATCAATCCAGTAGCCAATGTCCAGCTCAGGTGCGTCTTGCCCGTCGATGCCAAAGCGAGGTTGCGATTGTGCAGAGGTGACACCAGGGGTCAGTGTCGTTAGTGCAGGGATAGTCGCTGCACCGACGGCTAGAAGTTTCCGTCTTGAGATCAATTGTTGTATGCGGGTAGTCATGGTATGCCGTCGCTTTTGTTCTACTTGCGTATGGCCTCAACGCGTAGCGACCTGTCGACACGCGTTTGGTATGAGAGCTCGATGTTATGTCGATACCAGTACTGCTGTAGAGTCGCTTAAGTTCCCGCCAACGGCAACGTTTATCATCTTATAGCAACGTGCTCAGGTGTAACGGTAGGCACATTAATAATGATGGTTTCCGGTGCGAGACAGATTTCATCGCTGCATGTTTGCAATTGCAGTTGTAACGGATACAACGCCGTTGCACCAGTAGTCATGGAATCAGTATTCGAGCCATTCACATCATTGGACGAATTTGTGTCCAATTGGTTCAGTTGCGGCATATCGGCAGTAATCTTTATAGATCCGTCGTAGAGCGCTAACTCTGATTTCTCGAAAGCAAGTGTGGTGAGCTTTTCATCCGGATACTGTGTATTTGCAAGCGTTTCTCCATTGATGTCGGTGAGCGATGTGCCGATCAGGTATTTTTGTCTGGGGCTAACAGAGTTGATATGCCAGCCGGGTGCGATATCAATGGCAACACTGAGTTTGTTTTGCTTATCTATAGATGCACTGGCTCTGACCTTGCCAAAGCCGGCGTAGCGTAAGGCGCCAGTCTCTCCGTCCAGCAGTTCACTGGTGCTCTTGACCATGTACCCTAATTCGTTCGGCATCTCGGCCAGCGTTGGGGAGAATGCTGCTATCAATTCGTTTGCGGCATTTTGATATTTGAAGTCACCGGTTCTGTGCCACAGTTGCACGAGTACACGCAGGGTGGCAGAGTTTCCGGATGGTAGTGAGTTGTCGTACAGTTCCTTCGGACGGGTAGGTAACTCAACACCACCAGTTTCCAAACGCCCCATAAAGTAACCGCCGCCAGCTTCATCCTTGAAGTCTTCATCCATTACCGCAACCAGTTGCTGCGCCTGCTCTAGCCATCGCTTGTCCTGAGTAGCATCAAACAGTGCCACCAGGCCTTCCGCAAGATAGGCGTAGTCGGTTTGATTACCATCGATCGTCGCTGAGCCGAGGAAGTAAGAACGATAGAGCCGTGGCAGGTCCTTGCCTTCGATTTGTTGTCGATTTGTTTTTAGCAGAAATTCTGCAGTCTTTATAGCCGCATCTATATATTGAGGTTGGTTAAGGTGCATACCTGCTTGTGCGAGTGCGGTGATGACGAGGCCGTTCCAGCCGGTAAGAATCTTCTCGTCACGTATAGGCGGGACTCGGGTATTGCGGTGCTCTAAAAGAATGTTACCGACTTTGTCGAGCTTTGCAGTGAATTCACCTGGTGTAAGGTCCATTTCCGCAGCCAGCGTTTGAAAGGAGTCACTCAGATGCAGAATGTTGCTGTCTTCGAAATTGCCTTCCTCGGTGATGTTCCAGACGCGTGTGGCAAATTCTGCATCTTCACCGAGTAGTTGTTTAATTTCTTCAGCGTTCCATATAAAGTACAGCCCTTCGCCGCCGTCTGAATCCGCATCAGTCGCGGAGTAAAAGCCGCCATCTTCCGATCGCATATCACGAAGCAGGTAGTCGAGTGTGCGAGTGGCTGTTCGTGCATGTTCCGCCTTGCCGGTCAACAAAAATGCCTGGGTATATAGTCGCGCCATCAGTGCCTGGTTATAAAGCATTTTTTCAAAGTGCGGCACTAACCATGAGTTATCGACTGTGTAGCGGTGAAAGCCGCCACCGATCTGATCGTGGATGCCACCTGCGGCGATGCTTTGCAGTGTAAAATCGAGCGCCTCTACTACAGATGCATCTCCAGATCGCTGTGCCTCACTGAGCAAAAGGAACAGCATAGGTGCTCTGGGGAACTTGGGCGCACCTCCGAAACCACCTTCGAAACTGTCGAAGTTTTCCAGCAATCTGGCAACCCCGTCGTCAATAACCTGCTGACCAACTGTTGTCGCTGTACCCTGATTCGAGTTCAGGGAGGCGAGTGCCGTTGATATCTTTTCTGCCTCGGTTTCGAGATCTGCCTGATTCGTCAGCCAGACCTGGTCGACACGTTTGAGTAGCTCTACGAATGGATCAGGTGGGAAATAGGTTCCGCCATAGAAAGGTTTGCCTTCCGGTGTGAGAAACACTGACATAGGCCAGCCACCCGATCCGGTCAGCATTTGAACCGCAGTCATAAAGGTAGAATCAACATCGGGTCTTTGTTCTCTGTCAACCTTGACGGTAACAAAGTACTCGTTCATGTAGCGCGCAACTTCCTCGTTTTCAAAGCTCTGTCTTTCCATCACATGGCACCAGTGACAGGTCGCGTAGCCGACAGATAGAAATATTGGTTTATTGGTTTCCTTTGCGCGGGCAAACGCTTCTTCCCCCCATGGAAACCAGTTAACAGGGTTGTGCGCGTGTTGCAACAGGTAGGGGGATTTTTCGAGAATCAACCTGTTGATGTAGGTCGGTTGTTTGTCGGTGTTGAGATGTTCCGTTCTGGGCTCGTAGTCTGCACCAAGGCCCTCAAGCGCCTTTTGCAGGTTCTGCAGTAACTCGGGCGACTCTGGTACCGGCATTTGCGGCGGACCCGCGTTTTCGCTGGCTATGGCACTGTTGAGTGAAAAGGCACCCCAAAAGGACATGACAAGCAGAGTCTTTTTTGCGACTGTGACAACAGTGTGCAGCCGCGCTGAATTCAATTTGGTTGATTTCAAGTTAATACTCATCGATTGGCGTCAGGTGATGGTCGGCACTTGCCAACGCGTAAAACAAGCCATTTTCCTCTGCCAGTGAGACAGATACCGAGAGATCTGCAAGGCGGGCTATCTGGCCATTAAGTGAACTTAACGTGTTTGTTGCCGGAGTCATAAACAGGCTTAAATGAGTGCCGTCTTCGCGATCTTCAAACTTCAGATGGGCCGCCAGGTGTCCGTTGATGGTGCAATAGCGACCGCCAAGCAACGACAATCTGTCTTTTAGCTGTTCCGGCAGAGTGATGGGAAAGTTCAGCTTTTCCATTTTTACGGTAAGTAAATCCAGTTCGCTCGTTTCCACGTCGAGCTGAAATTTTGACGTGTGGTTCATTGCGGCCTCCCGAATGGTCAGGTCGCGTAAATCAATTCGGGCTAATTGCTGTTGCCACAACACAGCGACGAACAACACGATGCCAGCAGCCAACGCAGTGGAGATCTGTAGCCAATATCGAGGTCGGGCAGGTTGGATGTCCAGGATTTCCTCGACTGACTCCTCGTACATCGAGTTGTCCCAATAATATTTGTATACCTGCTCATCGAGATCTTTCATATTTCTGCCTCCCGTCGCAGTGGCACAACGACAGCATTGGAGTCGTGAGCACGCTTCGAATCGTTTGGACCATCCTTTTCCGGGGAACATGCTTTTTCCGAGGAGTTGTTTTTATCTCCGTCGTCGATAGCAGCCTGTAATTTTCGTCTTGTTCTGTGCAGCATGCTGAGTATGCTGCCGCGGGTCATGCCCGTTAATTTAGCGATTTCGCTGGCGGTGTATCCTTCGACCACCGACAAAAACAGCGTTTCTCTTTCGATATCGCGCAAGTTTTGCAACGGTTTTTCAATGTTGCTGAATTCAGCCGATGCGGAGCCGAGACACGGCACGGACTCGGTATTGTGTTCGACGTGTCGAGACCGGTAATCCTCTACCCGGCGCTGCCGTCTGGTTTGATCAATAAACAGATTTCGGACGGTTCTGAACAACAGCGGGCGATCGGGTTTGAAACCAAAGCGGCCAGACAGCTTCAGCCAGCCCTCCTGCACCAGGTCCTCTGCATCCTGCTGATTCCCTGTTAGTGCCAGCGCGTAGCGGTAGCAGGCATTCAACGTCTCGGTGTCAGTCTGTCTTGAGGATTGGCGAAACATGGTTCAGTCCGGGTTGTAGGCGCGATGATTCGCTGATTATCAGTTGCAAATGCCAACGGTTACCGAGACCGGCGGCGATACAGCATAGACTGTCATCAGATCAGGGAAGTTGCGATATTGTGTGACTGTTATGGCTAATTCAACTGGATAACGTTCTGGTTCCGGCAATGATTGCGAAACTTTTACGCAAAACCGGCAGGAGCGACAAACTACTTAGACAACAACTGAATGAGAGAATCCTCTTTAACAGGAGGTCCGGTAAGTACCTGAGACAGATTCTGACGGACCGTGTGACCATTTTTGTCAAACGTTTGGCACCCTGTGCGTTACCGTTGGCAGGTGCTGGACCGTCATATCGGACTTGCATTGCTGTTCGCGAACTGGAGGCGTTGCGAGCGTGAGATTCAGGTCAGATAGATGGTTCGATAGAGGTGCAGAACTACTGAATTCTTTGAGCTGGATCGAAACAGCTGTCTAACGACCTCGCCATCCGTTGATCATCACTATTCGGTCAGGGTGAATAAATTGCTCGCGATGATGTGTGCGGTTAAAGTGCAGCGACCAATAAATCGAAATCATACTCTATGGTAGACCAGGATTTGTCAGAAGCGGTTAGCTATGAAGACATACTTGCCGCCGCGCAGCGCTTGCAAGGGCATTGTGTTGAAACGCCCCTGCTTGAGAATCACCTGGTTAATCATCTGGCCGGTCGGCGTGTTCTGGTTAAGGCTGAAAGTCTTCAGGTGACGGGCGCTTTCAAGTTTCGAGGTGCCTGGTCTGCGCTTACCCGGCTCGACGAGCCGCGACGATCGCAGGGTGTGCTGGCCTATTCCTCTGGAAACCATGCTCAGGCAGTAGCCTATGCGGCTAACAAACTTCAGGTGCCTGCCGTCATTATTATGCCTTCGGACGCGCCTCAGCTGAAACTGGAGAACACCCGGGCTTACGGTGCCGAAGTGGTTCTGTACGATCGGCACAACGGAGAGAGTCGAGAGCAGTTAGGGCAGGAGTTAGCCGAAAGCAGAAATCTGACACTGGTTCGGCCGTATGACAATGCCGGTGTTATAGCGGGGCAGGGCACGTGCGGACTGGAGATTGCGCAGCAGGCGCAACTTTGTGGTGTTAAGCGTGCTGATGTGCTGGTGTGTTGCGGGGGAGGAGGTCTAACTTCAGGCATTGCATTAGCGCTGGAAGCTCTGGCTGGTGATTTCAAAGTTCGGCCAGTCGAACCTGTGGCTGGCGATGACGTTTGCCGATCATTACTGTCGGGGCAGCGTGAACACAATGAAAAGACGCCAGTCTCGATATGCGATGCGATTATCACTCCTTCGCCCGGAGAGCTTACGTTCCCGATTATGAAACGACTTTGCGAGTCTGGTATTACGGTGTCTGACACACAGGCGTTGAAAGCGATGGCGGTTGCGATGTTGCGTTACAAAGTTGTCGCTGAGCCAGGTGGGGCGGTTGCTTTGGCGGCTGCACTTTTTGCTCCCGAAAGCCTGCAACACGATACCGTAATTTGTGTGGTTTCAGGAGGTAATGTCGACCCGGCTCTGTTTACTTCCGCATTGCAGACAGAACATGGTTACTGACCCCGATCCGGCTGCGCATGCCTGCATGCCTGCATGCCTGCACGCCCGTATACCTGCAACAGAGCAGAGCGAAGCTCGCAGCGGCAAGCATTCTACTGCCGTTCATCAAACGACTTGGTGCTCGAGCCTGCTGCCCATTTTGTCGTATTACTTTTTACGCTCGTGTCGCAAGGGTGTAGAGTCTGTGCAGCGCTACCCTGGTCATTGTCACCAGTTGGCTCCAACGCAGTCGAGTTATTAGCTGAGTCGCGGTGGTCTGTCTGTACCGGTGCCTTGCAAGAGCTGACACAGTCAGGGTGAAATTCGCCAAGCCACTCGCGAATAATGATGTCTTCAAGCTTACCCGGGGATTCATGGATAGTTGCCGGACTTAGTTTATGACCTGTGCTGCATAGATAACTGCCCATCGCGTAAAACTCCATGTCCGACATCAGGTTGGCAGGAGAAGATGATCCATCCTGCATAGACATATTGGGCGCTTGACCGATGCAGTCGGATGCCAACAGTACCCTGACCCTCTTTCCCTTGCGGGTAGAGAAGACAGCAATTTCTGGATTTGATTCGAGTTCAATATACTGCAAATGGCCGCTATGTATCAGCTGTGGTATACCCGCTTCGACATCGCCCGACGTACACAGCACCAGCAATGCATAGTTTTTGAGTTGGTCGAGTAGAGCAGGTGAGTTAGAAAGAAAACAGCTGCCAGTATTTAAAAACAGTACGTCCGAGCTTCGTAAAATAGCATCCTGAGACACGACCCGGTTGTGCCTGGTAGCAAGCTCCGCCATCAATGACAAGTCGGTATCAAAAACCATCGGTACGCGATTGTCTTTGATTAGTGTGCTCAGGACGCCTTTACCGATTGAACCCAGGCCGATAACACCAATACTATTGCTCCAGTGCTTCAGACTACATCCGAGTCTGCGTCGAAATATAGCGTCAGTGGCGTACACAATCGCCGGTCCAATCTCAATATCCATAATGCCTTTGATGCGGGATCTGGACTTGGATATGACGGGATGTGCTATACCGTCGATAACATCGCGATAGCCTTTAGTTTGACCGTCGTCAGAGCCCTTGATACCGTTTTCTGTACCTTCGACAAAACCAACCAGGTTTGCTCCCAGTCTGATGTCATTCGAGATCCGGCTGGCGGTTGGGGCAAAGTAGCCTCCGTATTCCAGAATGGCAAACGGACGATCATCAGTTACCCGTCGCAACCACTCAAGGGTAAAGTTTGGATCTGCAAGTTTATGGCGGCCAATTGAATCGTGAAATCGGCTGCCGAACTTTTCTTTTAGTTGTCTTATTACCTGTGGATTGCTTTTTGCGGAGCTCCCCTTCGGAACAATTGCGGCGACCCGGTTGTTAATGGCGCCAAAAAATTCCAGGCTGGGTGAAAATGCGTGTTGCACGAAAACAAAGCATAGATCAGGATGAGGTCGGGTTTCGATTTCGATGGCTTTTACAGTGTTGCTGTAAAAACGCCGATGAGCGAAATGTACGGTTGGCTCCATAACTACTTCTCCAATCTGGAACTCTATCTGTCAAATCATTCGACTTAATCATTTGACTTAGTCATTTATCAATTGACTTAGTCATTTGACTTATTCATTTGACGCGGCTGACATTAGCGAGCAAACAGCAGGTGAATTTTCAGTTTACTCGTAGTGGTCAGGTTAGCAATTGCATGAGCCGAAACTTGTAATGTCGTGGCTCTGGCAACCCGGCTGTTTTTGGGAGATAAAATTTGCGAAAGGCTATAGTTGCCTTCAATAGATAAGTAATTTTTCACTGTGGTGAAGCGGCCTTAGGAAACTGAATCTGGGTAGTCGTTTACCGTCTATCTCGACTTCGTCCAAAAACATTGCTGCTGGTCTGGTCCACAGTGTTCCGTCAGTAGACGTGCTGGAATATACAACCATCCTTTCTTTTGTCTCGGTGTGGGAGACATTGACAAATACAAGGTAAGATTTGCCTTTGTAATGTTGATAAACGCCCGGTATGACGTCTTTAAATGAGTTCATAGCATACATTTTAATTCAGATGAGTGCGTAGAATATCAAGAACATTTGTTCTATCTGGAGTTTTGTCAAATGTATTGGCTATACATGACCACTTTGTTTGTTATGGATTAGACATAAAGTTTCAATTGTTGAACACAATCGTTGTCGAGATGTGTCGCCCTGGTGGTTGAATTTTATAAATTAAAGAGTGAAGTATGAGACGCCGGAATGCTGGAATGTAGCGTGTGGTGATAGTTTTAATCTCATTGTCATATCTGTAATGGGGTTGGTCTGACTTGCGGGTTCGCCACTGTCATGTACTCGGCTTAGAGAATTGCGTTACTGTGTTTATCTGGTTGCTATGCATAGGCTAGCGGTGTAAGAGCGAAGAGAGCTATGGCGGAAATTGCAATACTGGTTGATGTACAAAATGTTTACTACACCACAATGAGTGCATTTCGGTGCCATTTTAACTACAGAGAGTTTTGGCGCAAAGTAAGCGCTGATCATCAGATAAAAACGGCTATCGCCTACGCTATTGATCGTGGGGACAACAAGCAGAGACAATTTCAGAATATCCTGCGAGATACCGGATTTGAGGTAAAGCTAAAGCCTTATATTCAGCGTGCTGATGGTACTGCCAAGGGGGATTGGGATGTGGGCATAACCCTCGATGCAGTAAAGTACGCATCAGCGGTAGACAAGATTATTTTACTGTCTGGCGACGGTGACTTTGATTTGCTGGCTACTACCGTGCGATCGCAATATGGTGTTGAGTTTGACGTCTATGGTGTAGAAAAATTAACTGCACGAACTTTAATTGACGCGGCGACCAATTTCACAGCGATTGATGGCGAGTTGCTTTTGCAAGTGCTTCCGCGGAGCTGATCAGCAGGTTTGCATTTCATTTCAGGCAGGCAGTTGCAATGGTTTTTGAGCTACCCGCGCTCTGTCAGTGATGCAGCGTGTTCGTTGGGACAGGGCTGACAGGTCAGGTACACTCGGGCTGAGTCATCGCAGAGCGACTTTTGGTAACTGTCGCCAGGAAAAAAGTGACGGTGTCAGAAGAGCAGATGGCAGTGTGGTTGCGTCTGCGGATTGTGGCGCCTGTTCAAAGTAAACTGGAAACAGGCAACGCCGTTCAAGCAACACCGTTCAAGCAACGCCGTTCAAGCAACACGGGTCAGGCGACACGGGTCAAGCAATACGGGTCAGGCAACACCGGTCAGGGTCATGACCGGTGTCCTTATGAATAGCGACTACTTAAACAGACTTTTCAACTTGTCTTTGGCTCGATCTTTAATTTCATCTACAGCCTGATCTGCCTTGGCTTTTTGAGTTTCGATCTGTTCCTGAGCCTTTTGCTCCAGCCGCGCTTGTTCAGCGTCGAGTCTTTCCTGCGCCTGGAGTTTTACGGCATCTGCTTTCGCTTTCGCTTCAGCCTTTATTTTGTCGGCCTCCTGCTTTGCCAATGCCTTTGCAGCATCTTCAGCGCGGTTAGAGAAATCACTTTTGATGGCAGCGAAGACAGTACCGCTAAAATCATTGCTCAATTCGTCAAAGGTGCCGCGTATTGGTATGTTCGCAGTAACGCCTTTGAGATCTTCGAGATCCTTGCCACCTTGCCCTTGAACTGTGCCGACGACACCCGGGTTGACCGTGTAATCAACATACTCGTCAGGCAAGTTAACAGTGCCGGCGCCGGAAATTCTTAAAGCCGGTGCGCGAATGTCCAGATCATCTGATTGAATGATCCCGTTGTTAATTGCAGCACTTAGGTGCAATGCAGAGAAATCGGTCTTACTAACCGGCTCGTTTGATGTTTCTGCGGCGTTGGTAAACAGTGATTTTGCCCGCCTGAGCTGATAGCCGATATTAATACCGTTGATTGCTCCGTCGGTAAAATCAGAGACAAATTGTCCATTTAAATTGCGCGTTAATTGATTAACGCTGCCGCCTGTTGTCGTAATGTCTGCGCTGACAATTGCCTCTCCACTAAGAGGTGCAGAGCTCTGCAGTAAATCCTGTAGAAGCGGCTCGGCCTGTATCTTGTTCACACTGGTTGAAAATTGAAATTTTGGATCCGTGTTAGTCACATCCACGACAATGTTCGTTGCCATATCTCCCTCATAAAGAGAGGCCTTGATGTCGTTAAGACTGATGACGCCGTTGTTGGCGCTAACAGGGATTTCGATGTTTTGTGTAGTCAGGTTAGATACCTTGAAACTGCCAACCCTGAACTTTCCGTCTACCACCAGCTGCCTTAACATGTCTACCGGGAGGGCGATAGGCTCATCGCCAGTGCTGTCATTGCCAGAGTCGCCACCTGAGTCATTCGCTGCTGCGGCATCACTCACAGGTGCCAGGTAGCGATCGAGGTCAATGGCATCCAGCGCAAGATCAAAGTTAACCGGTGGCACGGCACGCGTCAGGTCTGGCAGAGCTGCACTACCACCGAAAGTAGTGTCATCGAGTTTAATTGATAAATCGTCGAGTGTTGCTGCTTTTGCAGAACCAGACAGATTCATCGTTACTGACGCCGTTTGCAATACCTGTGGATCCTGCGTTGCCGGTAACTCGACATTTAGTTTTTCTGCCAGCGTTCGCGGGTTGAAGGTATTGCTCTTCAAGGCGGAGTTGATGGTCGGGTTGGTGTCAAGATTGGTAAGCTGTACATCACCGGAAAGCTCCACCCCGACGGAATTCAGGTTTAACGAAGTAATGGATGCTGTCTGCGCCAGCAGGTCGGCGACGATATCACCCTCAAGGTCCAGAGCAAAGTCCTGTACCGGAACGGCTTCACCCTCTGCTGTGGTTGCCAGCTTGAATTGGCTGATTTGGTATTTTTGATTGTCCGGGTCAGCGGTAATCTCTCCGCCACCATTGATTTGCGCACTGACACCCATGCTGGTGCTTTCGACAATAAAATCCGTAGTCATTGAAAAGGGCTTTGCAAGTTCAATGGTATCGCTGCTCAGATTGAAACTGGTCAACAGGGCATCAGTATTATTCTGTGCGTCCTGCCATTTTATCTGTGCATCGCTGATAACGATGGACCCGATCACAAGATCCTGCAGACCTGCAGCATTGCCGGTATCGGCAGAGCTGGAGTCAGACTGGCTCTCGGCTTCTGCTTCTACTTCAGCCTCCGCATTGTTTGCGGCGATGAGATCATCCCAGTTGGTCGTGCCGTCAGCTGCGCGCTGAAGATCAAGATTCAAACCCTTGAGCTCGACAGTATTAACTTCGACCGATTTCTTAAGCAGTGGCAACAGTTTTACCTTGACCTGTGCGCTGTCAATCTGCACAAACGGCGAGTCACCAAATCCGTCCGGGTTGGCCATTGCCATAGAGCCGAGAGATAGCCCTGCCCACGGAAAATAACTCAAACCGATATCACCATCGATCGACAGCTCACGTCCGGTTTTTTCCAGCGCCAGTGACTGAATTTTTTCTTTGTAGTCGTTTGGATCGATCAGGTTGAGTGCCAAAAATATGCCGCCGACCAGCAGGATTGCCAGTACCGCCAGTCCGAGTAAAAGACGTGTAATAATTTTCACCAATGTGTCCAGGTAGCCAGAAAGTCAGGATGAGTATATAGACGGAAATACTGAATAAAATGCCAGAAGCGCTCTGAGAGCAGATGATCTACTGCGGACGTGGTCGTCGTAGCCAGCTTTTGCGATTAATTTGTTTGAATAAGAATGACTATTCACATCAATTGATCGAAATACCTGCCTCCAAATCTTAAGCCCTCTGTTCTCGGATAGCCTGCAGGTCGCGGTGGTTGACGTTCAAGTCTTATGCCCTGTATGTGTATGTTGGGATGACAAGTTAGATTTTCCGAATTTTTCAATGCAGATGCGGATAGACTGTTGCGGCATTTTAATCTCGAAAAACGCCTGTCAATAGTTGCAAAATTATTGGGGCTGTTGGCAATTATTACTACCGTCGACTTAACAGGAAATTAATAGTGTGATTGACGTTTTAATCGTCGGTGCCGGTGTTTCAGGTTTGACTGCAGCAGTGCGGTGTCATGAGGCCGGGCTGCAGGTTGCTGTGGTAGAAGCTATGGACCGCATCGGCGGGCGTGTGAAGTCGGCAATGCACGAAGGCAGCCCCATTGGCGACTTAGGGCCGAGTTGGGTTTGGCCACCCTGGCAATCTTTGTCCACGCGCTGGCTTGCCGAACTCGGCATCGACACCTTCCCGCAATATGAAGAAGGGCTCGGGCTACTTGATTTTCCGGGTCAGTTGGAAAAACATCCACTGCCCGGGCAGCATGGTGTCGCGCGCGTGGCCGGTGGGCCCCGATCCATCGTTGTGAAACTGGCCGAGCTCCTTGGTGGGCAGGCTGTACAGTGTGGAACATTAGTACATAAACTTGAGCAACGCGCGGATTACGTAGCGGTCCATGTTGATAGCGCGATTGCCGGGCCGGAGATTGCGGAGCGCGGGTTCAACGATAACATTGTGGAGGCGCGCAGCGTCATACTCGCAATCCCGATGCGTGTTGCGCTCGAGTCTGTTCGGTTCGAGCCAGAGTTACCACAGGACGTACGTCGGCAAATGTCGCAAACGCCAACCTGGATGGCCGCACAGGTTAAGGTGGTGGCATACTATGAAGAAGCTTTCTGGCGAGAGCAGGGTCTGTCGGGTCGGGTTGCAAGCCGGGTTGGACCCCTTGTTGAGATACACGATCACTGCGGTGTCAACGGAGACCCTGCCGCACTGTTTGGTTTTATGGGCTTGACGCTTGCGCAGCGTCAGGAACACAGTGAAGAGTTGTCGACTTTGATCACTGAGCAGTTGTGTCGCTGCTTTGGTGAACAGGCAGCAACACCGGTTAAATTTTGGATCGAGGATTGGGCGCGTGCCAGTACTGTTTGCTCGGCAGCTGATCACATGGGCCAGGCACAACACCCTGAAGTCAGGCCTGATAGTTTACGGCAATCGTTTATGGGCGGGTGTTTGCATTTTGCCGGTGCCGAGGTTGCTACCGAAAGCCCGGGTTTGATCGACGGTGCATTGCATGCCGGGGAGGCAGCGGCGAAAGCAGTAATAAAAAGTCTTGGCGAGCATCGATAGATTGGCGCTGTCTATGTGTTAGTGATTGGTTCGCAGTTGTTCGCGATGAAATATATACAAGCCACTTGAAACGATCAGCGCTGCTCCCAGCAGAGTCCAGCGATCCGGTAGCGTGTCGAAGATCAAAAAGCCGAACAGGGTTGCCCACAGCAGTGACGAATAGCTAAACGGAACTATAGCTGAAGCTTCCGCTGCGTTAAATGCTCTGATAAGGCAAAAATGGCTAACCGCACCCAGTAGCCCGACTACGATGAACAAGCCCCACGCAATCACCCCGGGATGAACCCATTCTCCGGGGACCATGACGCTCATTACTATGGCACCAACAAGGCCTGAATAGAGTAATGACGTCATGGAGTCGTCGGTGGTGCGGACCTGGCGTGTTGCGATTTGATAGAACGCATTACTGAAAGCAGCGCCGATAAGATACAAATGACCGATCGCGACGCTGCCACTGGCATCTGGCCGAATGATCACAACGGCGCCCAGCAAACCAATTGTTATACCGAGCCAGCGTCGAATGCCTACCTGTTCGCCGAGCAACGGGATGGCCAGTACAGTCACCAGTACCGGTGATAAAAACATGATAGTCGAAGCCGTTGCTATCGGTGTCGTGTGTAGCCCGTTGAAAAAAAGAGTTGTTGTCAGTAACAAGCAGGCTGAGCGTGCCAGTTGCAGTTTCCAGTTTGATGTTACTGTAAATTTGAAAAAGCGGCTGCGTAGCCACACAAGCAGGAACAACATATGAAACGTAAAGCGCGCCCAAACAATTTGCTCTATTGCAAAATGCAGTGTCAGGTACTTGGCGACCGTGTCCATAGTCGTGAACAGACACATGGTTGCGAGCATCCATCCAATGCCTGCTGGCAGATTCTCGGATTTACTACGAGACTCTGTCATGCCGTGAGGGGTGAATGAATCATTGGCAAAAGACGCTTTGTTGTGTGGCTAAATTAACGAGGGTGTTCTGTGGTAGTGCAGGAGGTTGTCGAGGGCTTTCCTGGTGACTGCGAATAGAAGCTTTTTGATTCCGGGTTTGGCGAACCACGGTAGCCTTGCGCGTTTTGATCGCTGATGATAGTACAATAAAAACTACTGTTTTTCTTTTAACCACCCGATCCGAGTTGATTCGTGAGTCAAGATAACACTCCCGTGCTCTACAGCTTTCGACGATGCCCTTATGCCATCAGGGCGCGTATCGGGTTGTTAATGTGCGGGCAAAAGGTAGAGCTTCGGGAGGTCTTGTTGCGCAGTAAACCCGCGGCAATGATAGAGGCATCCGCTAAAGCAACTGTACCCGTAATGTGTCTGCCGGATGGCACTGTGCTTGATCAGAGTCTCGATATAATGCAGTGGGCGCTGGCGCAGTGTGGCGATCGGGCGCAGTTGTTATCTGCAGATTGTCAACCGCAACAACAATTCGAATTGATAGCCCGAAACGATGCCGAGTTCAAGCACTGGCTGGATCGTTATAAATACCATGTCAGGTATCCTGAGCATTCGCTTGAGCACTATCGCGAGCAGGCGACAGTGTTCCTTTCGACTCTGGAGGTTCAGCTTGTTGATTCTGCCTATTTATTTGGATCTCACCCGCAACTGGCGGATATAGCGATAGTGCCGTTTGTCAGGCAATTCTGCGCGGTCGATCGTGAGTGGTTTGCGCTACATGCCAGTTCCAGGCTGAACGACTGGTTGGCTGACTGGCTCGAGAATCCAGTGTTTGTGGACGCTATGGTTAAGTATCCTCCCTGGCAGGCTGCACAGACACCGGTTTACATACAGGATGCTGCAGGCTAGCAGCCTCGCCATTGAGGTTTTCGTTTCGAGGCAAAGGCGTTCATTCCCTCCAGTGCGTCTTCACTTTGTTTTAGTGAATCATAGAGTGGATAGGGTGTATTGTGGGCCTGTTTCAGTCCACCGGCATCGATTCCCTGCAGCATTTGCTGTTTTGTCGCTCTAAGTGCCAGTGGCGCGCAGGCTTGCAGGGCGCTAGCCAGTGAGGCTATTTCACTGTCAAAGTCTTCGAGTGCAACAACACTATTGATCAACCCTAACTGAAACGCCTGCTCAGCGTTAAACAGCTCACCGGTTAATGCTATTTTCATCGCCTGCTTCAGTGGTAGTTGTCTGGCCAGTCTGTGCAAGCCACCAGATGCCGCCAGACCTACCTTCGGCTCCGGCAAACCAAACTTGGCTTCTCTGACCGATATCGCCAGGTCGCAGGCCAGTACTATCTCCATCCCGCCACCGATAGCGTGACCGTTGATTGCAGCTATCACGGGTTTGTTTAAGTCGAAGCGTTCCAGTAGACCGGCGTAGCCACTGTCCGGCAACTGTTGAGCATTGAGTGGTGCTTTCTGCACCAGGTCAGAGCCTGCGCAAAATGCACGGTCACCTGCGCCAGTTATGATGGCAATGTGTAAGTTGTCGTCAGTTGCATACTCATTGAACAAGTCGTGCAAGTGATGGTGCATTTCCGGCAGCAGTGCATTCATGGCTTCCGGACGATTCAGTGTAATGGTGAGAATGCCGTTTTCCCGGCTGGCCAGTACAGTGGTGTCAGTCATAGGAAAGTCTTCAGTTGTCTGCCATGCATTAGTGTCGAGTGTCGTTTTTTACTTGATAATCTGGCTGTTTATATTCATCGTGGTGACGCCAACAATAGGCTGGTTTAGCGCAGATCTTACCTGTGATGCGATAACGATTTTGCCACCCGTTACCCTGAGGATTTGGTTGTTGTCGTCCTGCACAACAATGGTCGCCGAGTCGCCAAGGGTCACACCGTCTACAACATTGTACTCTGCTTCATCGGCAATATAGGTATTCTGGTAGATATACGGATCAGAGCAGTGCCATTCTGACAAGTCTTTATCCTGTCTTGAAGCGATATGAATTCCATCTTCAACGGTACCACCTATGACGCGATTATGATTTGCACCCCATTCGCGGATTATGCCTCTTTCTCCGCAGTTTCGGTACATGGTAATGCCTGTCAGAGCGTTGTCAGCAAAGTAGGTGTTGGTGATAGTGTTGCCTTGTGAAGCGTCAATCGCGATGCCTTCACGGTCGTCTTTCGCTTCGGCCTTGAGATTGTCGATCAGGTTGCCTGAGTCCTTATCCCGGTAGCCATTGCCAACGATGCGGCTGTTCTTTATGGTGGCGCCGTGGCTGTTGTACTCCAGGTATATTCCCATTGAGCCGTTGTCGGATATATCACAGTGATCACATGAAAAGCGGCTTGCACCCACATTGACAAATACGCCGTGGTTAACATTGTCGATGATGGTGACGTTCTCAAACCGAACGTTCGCGGCCTGTCGATTGATGCTGGCTCCGCCGTCAAAGTTGCGAATAGTGAGGTTTCTCACTGTCACATCATCTGCAACCACGGTGAGTCCAATGCAGTCAGTATTGCAATCACCATTGATTGTAAATCCATTGCCCTCCACCACTACACCCGGCTCGGTAACAATGTATTTTGTCTTCGCAACATCACCGGTGAAAGTAAAATCTTCAGTTATCGTGATGCTCTCGTCGACAAATCGCTGATCGTTGCAAGCGGCCAGGAATGGCAACAGGCAAACTAGCAGTAAGCTGGTAAAGATTGATCGTTTCATGGCGGACACAACAGTGTTCAATTAGTTGAACAGAGTGTCACATATATGACACTATATGTCCGAGATGCGCATCACAGGGAGACCCAGCGGCACAGCGAGTGGCATTTGGCGGAGTTTATGTGAGCTGGTTAACAGGAAGCGCCAATTTTATGACGAATCTGAATCAGGCCAGGGCTGGGCTGAGGAAATGAGAAACGGGTGCCCGCGTAGTGGGTGCTGCTGAACACCCATTGGATGCAAATTTGCGATGATTTTCCACATAGCCAGTCAGACTGATTTTGATGCGAATGCCGGCAACGCGACTTACCGCTGCGCGTCACTGCAAACAGAAGGCTTTATCCATTGCTGTAGCGCGGACCAGCTGGCAGGCGTCATCGAACGCTACTATGCGGATGTACCAGACTTGCTGTTGATCACAATCGATCCCGATCGATTGAAAGCGGAACTGGTATACGAAAATACCGTCGGGGGTGATGAACTGTTTCCCCACGTTTATGGTGAAATCAACAGGGACGCGGTGACAGAAATTGCTCCGTTAGACAGCCGCAGGTAAGCCCCGTCAGGTGTCGTTTACTTTAACATTCGGACGCGAAACGACTTACCTTTTATTTTATCTGACTTCAGTTTTTGTATAGCTTTGCCAGCGCTTTGTCTGTCAACCGCGACATAGGTATGGCTACTGGAAATATTAATTTTTCCAACTTGTTTTCCATCAATGCCCTCGTCACCGGTTAACGCGCCAAGGATATCACCTGCACGCAGCTTCTGTTTTTTACCGCCTTGAATCAGTATGGTCACCATAGCAGCTGGTCTGGCGCGTGACGCTGTGGGATCAATATCTGGAAGTTGGTCGAGCGTAACGGTTTGCCCGGTTGTTTCAGCGATGTATTCCACTTTCAGACGGTCGCGTTCGGTTACCAGGGTGAGGGCACGGCCAATTTTACCAGCGCGTCCGGTTCTGCCTATTCGGTGAATGTGGCTGTCTGTATCGTTGGACAGTTGATAGTTAATAACCAGTTCCAGACTGTCGATGTCGAGTCCGCGTGCCGCAACGTCAGTAGCAACCAGTACAGTCACGCTGCCATTTGCAAAGCGCACCAATGCCTCATTGCGGTCTCGCTGTTCCATTTCCCCATGCAGTGCCAGGCTGGAGAAGCCTTGTTCCTGCAATGTGTGATGTACATCTTTACTCTGTTGCCTGGTTTGACAAAAGACGAGACATGATGATGGTTGTTCACAGGCAAGCAGTGTCTTCAGGGCCTCGAGCCTGTTTTCCTCATCAGTCAGATAAAACGCCTGTTCAATATTTTGTTGCGCCTTAATCGGATTAACCTTGACATGCACTGGCTCGCTTAACACACGCAGCGCAATTTTCTGTATTCCCTCGGGGAATGTCGCGCTGAATAGCAGGGTTTGTCTGTCAGCTGGCAGCTGGGAGGAGATAGTGTCGATCTCTTCCTGAAACCCCATGTCCAGCATTCGGTCTGCTTCATCGAAAACGCAGATCTTAAGGTGCTGCAAATCGATTGACTTACGTCGAAGGTGATCGGCAATACGGCCAGGTGTGCCGATGACGATATGTGTCCCGAATTTCAAGGATTCTGTTTGTTGTTTGACAGGCATGCCGCCACACAGTACCGATACCCGAACGTTATTGATGGCGCGTGCGAGGCGTCTCGTTTCTTCGGCCACCTGGGTAGCCAGTTCGCGGGTTGGACACAGCACCAGTGCCTGAATCGACAGGTCTCGTGGCTCCAGCAAATTCAAAATACCCAGCGCGAAGGCTGCGGTCTTGCCACTGCCGGTTTCGCTTTGTCCGATGACATCCTGCCCGGTGAGAACCAGTGGTAGCGTTTCAGCCTGAACATTTGTCATTTGAAGATAGCCGAGAGAATCCAGGTTCTCGAACATCGAATCAGATAGTGATAGAGATTTGAAGGAGAGGTCGGTCAACGGTGTGCCCTGATGTCAATGACATATCTTTTGTGGGTGAATTTGCCAGCTGGTCACCGTCGATGCATCGCATACCTGCTGCAAGCAATCCCGATTAAATTGATTGTCTGACCGTTCGGGATCCGGCAATTGAACAGGTGGGTGGCAGTGTGTGTAGTGTAATGGATAACGCAACATCGCAAGTAAGAAAGTCGAGCTAGTTGATTCTGCTTGCGGGTCACAGAATCCTTCCCCACGCCTGGGACTAATCTGCAGCCTGTGGATCCATTATCAATTAATGGTATTCCTGACTGATGTTCAGATGGTTCGCTGATACGCCAGTTTTAATGAAGGTCGGGTTAAAAAAAAGAAGTGTTAGCCGCCTTTCATAAGGTAGGGGCTTATGGATGAGCGGCAGTCTTAACAGACTGCGATCAGTTGGCTGGTCATTGTCCGAGCTAAAGACCAGACATTTGACCGAGCATGAACTGACAATCGCATCGGTCCAAACAGGGAGAGTTTAATGGACAAAAACGTCAGCACACGTTCGACCACTAACAAAGCGTTACGAATCAACCTGGACGAACGCAAATACGGCACGATTGCGGAGATTGGTGCCGGCCAGGAAGTGGCCAGACAGTTTTTCCTGGCAGGGGCCGCAGCCGGAACAATCGCCAAAACCATCTCGGCCTATGACATGCAGTTCTCGGACGCAATATACGGGCTGCAGGATGGAAGACGCTATGTGAGCAAGCCGCGGGTTGAGGCCATGCTGGAAAAGGAATTCAACCTGGTGATTGATCGGGTGGGTTCGAGTCGACCTGCAACGTCCCGATTTTTCTCTTATGCAGCTACGGTATCAGCCAAAAGTTACAACCGCAAAAACGAGTGCCATGCATGGTGTGGAATCCGCGTTCAAATGTACCCGGACGCCGCGCCTTCAGACATCGTGGTGCATGTGCGTATGCTTGATACCACGGCGGAAGCTCAGCAGGATGCACTTGGAATCATCGGTGTTAACTTAATATACGGCGCGTTCTATTATTTTGAGAACCCGAAACTGTTGGTCCACTCACTTAGTGACAATATCGTTGATAGCCGGATAGAAATTGATTCTGTAAATTTCCGTGGTCCTTACTTCGATGATGTTGATGATCGTACTATCAATCTGCATTTAATTCGCAGCAAGCAAACCCATGCAGTTATGTTTAAGCCGGACGGTTCGGTGGTGGTGCCATCCGAGATGCTCTATAAGAAGAATATATTAACGATTCGCGGATCATTCAAGCCTGTGACCAAGCTGAACGTAGATATGATAGAGCAGGGCTATAGCGCTTTCGGTAAACTACCGTCGGTTAACGACAGTAACTCGATTGTACTCGCCGAGATATCTCTCAATGACCAGAGCGGTAGAGATTTAAAAGTGTCGGAAGAGGATCTTACAGTCAGGATAAAGCTCCTCAACGCACTGGGTTATAGCGTGATGGTGTCGGACTACACCAGGTACTTTTCTCTGCGAGCGTACTTTAGACAATACACCAGTGGCCAGATCGGTATTGTTCTTGGCATGATAAATATGCGCGATATTTTCAACGAAGAGCGTTATGCAAGTGTGGAAGGTGGTATTCTCGAGGGCTTCGGTAAGCTATTTCCTGATAATACACGCTTGTTTGTTTATCCGGAAATAACAAGCTCCGGTGAGTTGAGTGATCTTGCAACACTCGAGATAGATGATCGACTGAAGTATCTCTACAAACACTTGCTTGAAAACGATTTCATATGCGGTATAGAAACCAGCGACAGCAATCTGTTAAAAATATATTCCAGAGATGTTTTGGCGAAAATTCCTTCTAATGATGATAATTGGGAGGAATCTGTTCCGACCGATATCGCCAATGTGATCGTACAGGAAGGATTGTTTGGCTATCGACGAGCTGCCTGATTCTTTTGTCACTTGCAAACTATTTGGCATGTTACCGGTATACCACCAGTTCGTCGTTTAACATCCACCTGGTTTGCGGCATGGTTTTTCGAGCACGCCTGTGACGATTGGTCACAGTGCCCGGAAGCGGGGCAGACATCCGGATTGACTTGCGGGCACAGTATCGATGTACTAGGTTGAGGCACTGGGTCGAGCGGGGTCGTGCGAACCTGTGATAGACTGGAAGTCAGCATTGGCCACTCGGCCTATGCCCGGATTTGGCAGTTTGTATTACGGTCCGCATGAATCTTTATATCGCAGAAAAACCCAGTCTCGGCCGCGCTATTGCTGACGCGCTTCCGCGTCCGCATCAACGCGGAGAGGGCTTTATCAAGTCTTCCAACGGTGATTGCGTCAGCTGGTGTATAGGGCACCTTCTTGAGCAGGCAGAACCACATCTCTACGACGCGAAGTACAAATCCTGGCGCGTTGAACATCTGCCAATCGTGCCTGAAAAATGGAAGCTGACACCCAAATCTGATACAAAAAAGCAATTGGCAGTGTTGCGTAAGCTGGTCGGGGAGGCGAGCAATCTAATTCACGCCGGTGACCCGGATCGTGAAGGGCAGTTGCTGGTGGACCAGGTGATCGACTATTTGCGTGTTGCAAAGAGTAAGCGCAAGTCAATCAAGCGCTTGCTTATCAATGACATGAATCCTGCGGCGGTATCGCGCGCGTTGTCCCGGCTGGAAAATAACAGCGATTACGTGGCGCTGTCTGTTTCCGCTCTGGCGCGTTCCAGAGCCGACTGGCTGTACGGGATCAATCTTACCCGGGCCTATACCATCCAGGGCCGTCGAGTTGGTTACGACGGTGTTCTGTCTGTTGGTCGTGTACAGACACCGGTATTAGGGCTCGTTGTACGTCGTTGCGACGAAATAGATAACTTTGTATCAAAACCCTTTTACGAAGTCCTGGCTCATCTTTCGACTGACCAAAATGAAAAATTTCAGGCGAACTGGCAACCCAGTGAGGTATGTCAACCCTACATGGATGAATCAGGTCGTGTGCTGGTTCGTCAGTTGGCAGAAAATGTAGTGACCCGAATTTCCGGTAAGCCCGGAGTCGTCGACAAGATTGAGCGCAAGAAAAAACGACTGAAACAACCATTGCCCTATAGTCTGTCAGCCCTGCAAATAGATGCTGGTCGGCAGTTTGGAATCAGTGCGCAACAAACGCTGACCGCCTGTCAGGCGTTATATGAAAGACATAAGCTAATTACTTATCCCAGGTCTGATTGTCGTTATTTACCACTTGAGCATTGGACTCAGGCATCATCAGTGCTGGCAGCGGTAAGTCAGAATGAGCACCAGTTGCAGTCAGCAGTAGCGGCTGCTGACACCGCTATCAAGGCCGAGGCATGGAATGATAAACGGGTCGACGCGCATCATGCGATTATCCCGACACAGCGCAAGCACCCTTTAGACAAACTTAACGATCACGAGCGTAAAGTCTATAAGCTCGTCGCAAGGCAATATATCGCACAGTTTTATCCACTGCATGAATACACCGATGTTCGGGCAGAGATAGTTATTGAAGGTGGTGTGTTTGTCGCCATTGCAAAAACAGTGGATGTACCGGGCTGGAAGTCGTTGTTTAAGGGTAAAAAAGCAAATGAGTCTGATTTGCCCGCTTTGAAAAAAGGACAGAGTCTGAATTGTGAGCGTGGTGAGCTTGTTGAGAAAAATACCACTCCCCCGGCTTATTTCACAGATGCAACGCTGCTTGCAGCTATGACCGGTATAGCGCGCTATGTCACATCTGCGCAGTTGCGCAAGGTGCTGAAAGAGACCGATGGCCTGGGAACGGAGGCGACGCGCGCCGGAATCATCGAGCTTCTTTTTTACCGTGGATTTATGGAGCGCCGAGGTAAGCAGATTCACGCAACCGATGCCGGTCGAGGCTTGATACGTACCTTACCCGTCGAAGCGTCTGAACCCGATATGACCGCACACTGGGAGGCAACCTTGAATGCGATCAGTCAGCGTGTTTCGGGCTATGATGATTTTATGTCTCCATTGATTGAGCGATTGCGTGAGATGATTGCTGGCAGCGTGTCGGTAACACCTGATGCATTAAGGGGTGTCGAGGCTCCCGCTCGAAAGGGAAAGAAACTTCGCACAGGCAGTAGAAATCGAACCAGTGGGGCGACCGGAAATAAAGCCTTCAAAAAGAGGTCATCTCGTAAAAAGAAAACGAGCAGTAAGGGGTCTGGTGAGAGCGGTTCAGCTAAAGCTGGCTAGCTCTGTATAAAAAAGCTCTGTATGAAAAGCCCTGTTTGAAATTGCCGTACTAAAAAGCACTTTGCTCGCAATAATGTTATTCGATCCAACTTTAATACAAGTTGCTTTTTTCAAAAATGCGCTTGCCGAAATTAGACTGAGTGGCAAGCATAAAAGGATTTCAGGCTCCGGGCACACGTTGGCCGGGTATTAAAAAGACACATTGGGATTAATTGCGTGTATCAATACAACATTGTCGAAGATGTGTTTATAACGCTTGAAGACGGTACCCGGCTTGCGGCCAGAATATGGCTGCCAGCATTGGTCGGTAAGAAATTCCCGACGGTGTTTGAATACTTACCCTACCGCAAAAGAGATGGTACAACCCAGCGCGACGATAGTACCTATCCGGAATTTGCAAAAGCCGGGATTGCCGGAGTGCGGGTAGATGTGTCCGGTCACGGAGATTCTGATGGAGATTTCGACGATGAGTACTCGCCGCGCGAGCTGGCACACGGAGTCGAGGTGATCAACTGGATTGCCCGACAGTCCTGGTCCAACGGCAATGTGGGTGTTATGGGTATTTCGTGGGGCGGATTTAACGGCTTGCAGTTGGCAGCGATGCATCCACCGGCGCTTAAAGCGGTGATTTCAATCAGCAGTACTGTGGATCGCTACAACGATGACATCCACTATAAAAACGGTTGCCTGCTGTATTCAAATTTCTACTGGGCAAATACGATGTTGCTCTATTCTTCCCGGCCACCAGATCCTGAATTGCGTGAGGACTGGAAGTCTGTTTGGAAGTATCGACTCGATAGCCAGCCTTACCTGTTGTCACCGTGGCTCAGGCATCAGAGGCGAGATCAGTATTGGCAGCATGGTTCGGTTTGTGAAGACTACGCCAGCTATACGGTGCCAACCCTGATTATTGGTGGTTGGGCTGATCTGTATATGAATGCTCCGCCAGCGTTGCTTGCGAATGCAAAAGGGACGGTGAAAGCAATAAATGGCCCCTGGATTCATAAGTATCCGCACTTCGCTTTGCCACACCCGAGGCTGGACTTTCACGCCGAAGCGATTAGCTGGTGGAAGCAATTCCTTGACCCGGAGGCTCCTCAGGAAAAGTCGTTGACCGATGTATGTGATCTGCCTGACTATCGAGCTTTCATTGCAACCGCCACGCGTCCCGGAGGGTGGCGTGAGCGCGAGCAGGGTGAGTGGGTGGGTTGTCAGAACTGGCCTGTAGAATACAAAGAAAAAGTTCTGTATGCGTCTGAACATGGCGCCTTATCCGAAAGGGCAGATACTTCGTCAGAAGTAACCATATGCTCGCCGCAGGATTGTGGTATCGCCTGTGGGGAAATGTTCTCGCTGTCCCCGGACAGTGATCTGGCGGCTGACCAACGAATCGATGACGCTGGTTCTGTTGTGTTTCGTACCGAACCGTTAGCTGATGAATTAACAGTGCTTGGCCGCCCGCTATTTCGATGCAGGGTTGCGATTGATCGCGACATCGGCAATCTCTGTGTACGATTGCTCGACATCCATCCTGACGGCTGTGCCTACCGCATAAGCTGGGGAGTTATTAACCTCAGTCATCGGCACGGTAACGATGCGCCCGTGTCAATGGTTCCCGGTCAGTTCGAGGACGTTGAGGTACTGTTGAACGAATGCGGGTATCGTATGCAGAGAGGCCATCGATTGCAGATCTCTGTTTCTACCGCCTATTGGCCGGCGATCCAGCCACCACCGCAGATAGTGACCGCCACGATCGAGTGTGGCAGAGCGACCTCAATTGAACTGCCTGTACCTTTGAATATTACTTCCATTGAGCTCGATGAACCTGATAATCAAAAGCCGTTGCCCGAATATACAATGCATACGCAGAGTAGTAATCGTCGCTGGGTAGAAAAAGATTTCCAGTCCGGTCTGACCCGTTATAACGTATTCACCGACACGGGTGAAGAGGAGATTCCGTTGCATGGTTTGCGTGTTCGTTATACACGCGAGGAACACTGGAGCATTGATAGCGATGATCCGTTGTCGGCCATAGCGGAAGGTAAGCATTGCTGGTGGTCTGCACGAGATGACTGGAAGATTCATGTCGAGAGCGAATCCTCTATGCGCTGCGACGCGACTCATTACTATTTTACTGCGAGGGTGCGTGCGTGGCTGGGGGATGAACTGTTTGACGACAGACAGTGGGATGAGGCTGTCGAGCGAGACTTCACCTAGCCTGGAGTATCCGTCCGGTGAGCCCGATAGCATCATGGGCGGGCAACCTGAGCGGGCATCGTTGGCGCGCATCATGGCTGGTAAATAGTCTGTAAATAGTCGGGTGTTTTAAGTGGTGCGAAGCGCACCAGCTTGTGCACAGCTTGGTCGTAGCTCAGGGACGAAAGTACTTGATACAGACCGGACGAGCAGCTTCCCATCCCTCTTGCAGAGATTCAACAATATTGTCCGGTAATGGCTCGTCACCCATAGCTGCATGGTTTGTGTCGAAGTGCTCAATCGAGCTGGCGCCTATTATTACACCGTCCTGTTTGTTTGCCTTTAAGTCGGAGTGGTGCACAAGCCAGCGGATCGCGGCATTGGCAGGATCAATATCTTCTTGTGCGCAAACGTTGCAGAATCGTTTAACCGCGTCAAAATAGGCTGAATTCCAGTAGCGACGCTGATACTCGGCGTTGCCATCAAATCGACCAGGTGCCGGACTGGCCTCTAATTGCTGATGTTTGCCAGTCAGCAATCCACCGGCCAAAGGGTTGTAAACATAAAATGCCATTGCGTAGTCTGCGAGACAGGGTAGCAACTCTCGTTCAACATCGCGCGTAATGGCGTTGTACATGCCCTGATATACCGTTGGTTTTATCCAGCCGTTTTTATCGCACAGTTCATATATTTGAGCCACTTGCCAGGCAGCGTAGTTGCTGAGTCCAAAGCGTTTTAGTTTGCCGCTTGCGGCGAGATCCTGCACCGCATTCAAAGTTTCAACAATCGGTGTATCGAGGTCCGGTTGATGCAGGTATAGCATATCGACACTTTGCATATGCATACGCCGTAGTGATGTCGTAAATTGCTGATTAACTGATGATGTGCCTAACCCGCCTTCTTTTGGATTTACTTTGGTGGCGATCTGACATTCATCCAGTTCGCCTCGTTGATTGAGCTCACCGAGCAGCTCTTCGGTCTTACCTTCGATATAAACATAGGCGGTATCGAGCTCCTGGCCACCAGCTTTCACAAAACGCTGGATCATTGTTGCAGCATGCTGCTGGTCAACCTGATTGCCAAACGTCATGGTACCTAGAATTGCTTTCATGGTTTTCTCTGTCAGTTCTGGATTCAATGAGCAGCAAGGCCGCTTGCTTTACCCTCGTCGTACCACTGTCGTACCTCTGTCGCATTACCTTTAAATACTACGCGATGCATTTTTTTCTTTAGCTGATAGTCGTACATCGGGTCATAGTATTTCAGTAACAGTAACTCCACGTAGTCATCGAAAGCGGATGTCTTTGATGTACTTCCGTAAGTCGCTAAAGCGTTGTCGAACAGGCTGCGTGCATGTGACTTGTGTTCGTGCCCGAAGCGTCGGGTGATTTTCTCCAGCGCATTCCGGTGATGATCGGCAAAGGCAACCAGCCCGGCGTCTCCGTGTAGCTTGCTGTAGGCATCGATAAGTTCGTCGATGTAGGCTGCGCGTGAAATCTGCACCCGAATTTCGGCAGGCTCCTCAAGTAGCACGATATTGGACAGGGTCATCTTGTTTCTTAATGCTTCGGGTATACAGACACTGCCAATCATTCTTCCCTCGTCTTCGAGGGTAATAATGTTCTGGTGCTGCGTGTAAAGTCTGAGCAGTGATGCTGCAATGGCGTGTTCAAAGTTGATATTGCCGGGTTGCGGCGTCGTTGTTGCGCCAAAGCTTGAGCCGCGGTGATGAGCTAAACCTTCAAGATCGATGGTGGCTGGAATATGCTCCAGTAACAGGGTTTTACCGCTGCCTGTTCGCCCGCCAAGCAGAATAAAATTCAGGCTGTCACTTAACGACTCGACCTGCTCAATTAGATAGCGTCGAAATGCCTTGTAGCCTCCTGGCACCAGCGGTAATTCAACACCAGCCTGTGCCAGCCAATGTTGCGTTGTTTGGGAACGCAGGCCGCCACGAAAGCAGAACAGGTATGAGCCCGGGTTTTGTGTGGCAAAACTCTGCCATAACTGAATTTTTTCGTCGCGCATCTGTTGGCTAATTAACTGTTCCCCTAACTCGATCGCGTGCTGCTGACCCTGTTGCCTGTATTTTAGCCCTACCTGATGGCGTTGATCGTTATCCAGCAGCGGGATGTTTACCGCGTTTGGCAGTGTTCCCTTATCGAATTCTACCGGTGCCCGTACATCAAGCAAGGGTGTATTGTTCAGGGTGAGTTTTCTAAACAGATCAGACATTAATTCACGGCGGTAGTAGTGCGGATGTCACTGCTGGCTTCCTGATTGACACCTGGTCGATTTAACCCCGCCTGGTGTTTAACTGCTGCCGGGTACTCCGGGGTACTTTACACAGGCTGAAATAGTGCCGGATTCTGGCACGAGCTTATGGCAACGCGTTTGCGCGCGCTGGAATTTGTTGAGCACCGAGTGTAACCGAAGCTCGTCTGTCGGCAAAGACAATAGAATTGAGAGTCAGGCACAATGTTAACGCACTGTCGTTACATTTGATCCTGAGCAATGCTCGTGTCCATTAAACGCTCCTTCCATTACTTGTGAGCATTACCTGTGAGTGCCACTCAAGCAGTTCAATTCGCGTGCGTGCGAATTGAACCTGGCAATCCGGTAGCTATCAGCAACCAGCTATCGACCGACTGCAATTCCTTCTCGTCTGGGATCAGCGGCACCGTAGTATCCGAAATGGTCAATCAAAATAGTGTGCAGACCAGATGTTAGTTCCCTGATGTTGAGCTCGTGGCCGCGTGCTTCAAGATCAGCCTGATAATCAACGGCATCCGTATTTTCCTCCAGATCAGTAGTGCCATTGCGATTAACAACGTGGGGCATGGCTACTGCGTCTTGCGGGTCCATTCCCCAGTCGAGTATTGCAATGACTGATTGGGTTACATAGTTAATGATTCTGGAGCCTCCCGGTGAGCCGGTTAGAAGTATCGGTCGGCCATTTTCAAAAACAATAGTGGGTGACATTGAAGACCTCGGTCGCTTTCCACCCTCAACGCGATTGGCTACGGGTTTCCCGTCAATTTCTGCGCTAAACGAAAAGTCGGTGAGTTCATTGTTGAGTAGAAAACCATGCGTCATTACTCTTGAGCCAAAGCCTGTTTCTATGGTTGTGGTTATTGAAACCATATTTCCATAGCGATCGATGATAGAAAAGTGTGACGTGCCGGGTTTCTCCAGTTGCGTGTCAGCCGAATAGAGACGCGCTTCTTCCCAGGGTGGCGTACCAGCGCTGGCTTTGCCCATGGTCATGGCGGAATCAATGAGTGCCGATCGTGATGCTAAATAGTCCTTGTCAAGTAAGCCCTCGGGCATATCGACAAAGTCGGAGTCTGCCATATACATGGCTCGATCAGCATACGCGAGTTTGGCAGCTTCAATGATGTGATGCCACGCTTCAGCTGAAGGCCCCATTGCAGGCAGATCGAATTCAGAGAGGATGCCCAAAATCTGTCCCATGGTCAGTCCGCCAGAGGTAGGCGGTCCCATGCCACAGACCTCGTAGGCCCTATAGGGAAAGCAAACCGGCTCGCGTACGATGACTTCGTATGCAGCGAGATCTTCCATCGTCATCTGTCCGGTATTGGTTTCCGTCTTAATTGCCTCGACAATAGATTCTGCAATAACCCCGCTATAGAAAGGTGCTGAGCCTTCCTCTGCAATCATTTTTAGTGCATCTGCAAATGGCTGGTTTTTCAGTAAGGTGCCGGCAGCAACAGCGCTACCATCTTCATCGTAGAAATAATCGCGCGCCTCAGGAAATGTTTTTAGCCCGCGTTCCGCTGCGGCTTCAATGGAGGCTGATAGTTTCTCAGTGACGGGAAATCCGCTCTGCGCAAGATCAATGGCGGGTGTGATCAGTTCTTTCCATGGGTGGATGCCGTGGTCTTTATGCGCTGTTTCAAGAAGCTTCAATGTACCCGGTACACCAACGGACAGACCGCCGGTGACCGCGTCACTCCATTTCATGGCAGAGCCATCTTCTAGTTGAAAGTATTCAGGTGTTGCCGACAAAGGGGCTTTTTCGCGGCCATCGTAGGTCACCAGCTTTTTTTCAGAGGCATCCCAGTACAACAAAAAAGCACCTCCGCCGATGCCGGAGGATTCTGGTTCTACCAGGTTGAGTACCAGCTGTACGGCAACTGCTGCATCCATTGCGGTGCCACCGGCCTCCAGAATATCCAGCCCGGCCTGTGACGCCAGCGGGTTTGCAGCCGACACCATGTGGACCGTTCCGTAAACAGAGTTAGGGAATTTCGGGTGTCCGTCCGCGAATGCCGTGCTGCCGAATGCCAGCAGTCCGATGAGTGTGGTTATCCGTGTTGCGCCTGCGCGTTTCATGATTGTCCTCCTGATCGAGAGAACGATCATAAAGTATCCGGGCCTCGCTGAGTAGTCTGTAGCGCTTTGTTGAGGGGTTTGAGGCACTGCCGGGAGAATTGGCTCGGCGAGCACCAGCGTATCCTGGTGCTATCTATGATTTTCGACGATAAGTCAGGCTGTTGCTGTGTCTTTGACCTGCGTGACGAACAGCTTTTCAACAGCCGGGCGCAGTCCGTCCACTGTGCGATCCACATTCTTAAGCTTGTCGAGACCAAACAGCCCGAGCCTGAAGGACCGGTAGTCATCCCCTTCGTCGCACATGAGTGGTACGCCGGCGGCAATCTGCAATCCCAGCTCGGCAAACTGTTTTCCTGTTTGGATGGAGGGATTGCTGGTGTAGCTGACAACAACACCTGGTGCCTGGAATCCTTTGTCTGCAACGCTTGCGACGCCGGCGTTTTCGAGCATTGCACGTACCTTGTCGCCCAGTTCCTGTTGTTTCTTTTTCGCCAGGTCAAAACCGAAATCGCGGGTCTCTGTCATAACATCACGGAAAACTCTCAGCGATTCTGTGGGCATGGTTGCATGGTAGGCATGGCCGCCATTTTCATAGGTTTCCATTATTTGCAACCACTTCTTCAGGTCGCAGGCGAAACTGTCACTTTCGGTTTGCTCTATTCGGTGACGCGCGTCTTTGCCAAGCATAACCAGCCCCGCACAGGGAGGACCGCTCCAGCCTTTCTGTGGTGCACTAATGAGAATATCGACTCCACACTGTTGCATATCCACCCAGATTGTACCGGATGCTATACAGTCAAGAACAAACAGGCCACCGACGCTGTGAACGGCATCTGCGAGTGCGGTCAGGTAGTCGTCAGGCAGTATCATTCCGGCTGATGTTTCTACGTGGGGTGCGAACACAAGGTCCGGTTTATCCCGTTTGATGGTAGCTACTACTTCATCGATAGGAGCTGGCTGAAAGGGTTCGGTGGAGCCGGTGACCACTCGACGGGCCTTCAGTACCAGCGTTTCTGATGGCAGTTTACCCATGTCGAAAATTTGCGACCATCGATAGCTGAACCAGCCATTGCGTATCACCATGCATTTCTTGTCGCGCGCAAATTGACGTGCCACGGCTTCCATGCCAAAGCTGCCACTGCCTGGAACAATGATAGCGCTTTGCGCGTTGTATGTTTCCTTAAGCATGGCGGAAATGTCAGTCATTACTGACTGAAATGACTGCGACATATGATTCAGTGAGCGATCTGTGTACACAACCGAATACTCTCGCAATCCATGGGGATCAACGTTCGGGTACAGTGCTGTCATGTGAGTTTTTCCTTTAAAAAATAGTCATTCAGTTGTTCAGAACCTGCCTTTCGCTGACGGGTGTCCTTCGTCGTTCGAAGCGAGTTCGGGTATCTGATAGTACCTTAGCAAATTGCTCAATACTGCTGAGTGTTTAAATATGTTTGAGCATTCAAACAGCCTGTCAGCTTGCCAGAGACTGGATTGCTTGCGCTGTTTGCGTCGGCGCCGATGGGTCCATTGTCTTGTCAGTACTGGCTGATTGATCGGCCGGCAGGATGCAGCCTTCCAGAGCTTCAAGACTTTTTTCCAGCGCAGACACGCCAGCAGGTACGTCGACAGTAGCGCCCATTGCGGACAAGCTGGCGCCTAAGGCGTGCAGTGTACGAAATATGTTGTGTGCACGGCTTTGCTCACCCATTTGGCCAACGCGGACGATTTTTAGTCCGAATGAGCCGGATATTTCTACCCGATAACGAGAGGACATCAGACGCAGCAATTCAGCGGCGTCGATCGCATCCGGCACGCAAATACCGACCACGGAATCAAGTCGGTGCTCTCGGCTGACGTACAGCGATAAACCCATGGCCTCAATACCCGCCTGCAGCGACAACGACGTACGCCGGTGTCTGGCAAATCGTAAGGGTAACGTTTCGCTGCAAACAAGGCGCAGCGCTTCATGGATTGCCAGTACACCGGACACCGGTGCTGTGTAGTGATAGGACTTTTGATACCAGAATTTGTCCGCCAGTCTTGCATCGAGGCACCAGTGACGCAGAATCGATTTACGCTGTTGCGTGTGATTCCAGGCGCGTTCCGAAAATGCCACCAGGGATACTCCTGGAATCGACGATAAGCCTTTTTGGCCGCCAGTGATCACCGCGTCAATACCCCACGTGTCCATTTGCAATGGCATTGTGCTGAGCGTGCACACCGCATCGACAATCACCATGCAACCCTGTGCGTTGGCCAGCAAGCAAATTTGCTCAAGCGTCCGATTGCACACGGTATTTGAAGTCTCACCCTGGACGATGGTCACAACCTTTGGCTGGTGTTCGAGAAGGCTTGCAGTAACTGCTGACACGCTCGCTGCTTCGCGATCATCGACATCGTGTCTGATGACATCACCACCCGCGCGCGTTGCCATTTCGGCCAGTCGATTACTGAAAAAGCCATTGCAAATACAAAGGCATTTATCACCGGGTTCGATAAGATTGACCACGGCCATTTCCATAGCCGCCGAGCCCGGCCCTGCGACGCCCAGAATGCGAGCCGAGTCGGTTTGGAAGACGTACGAAGACATACGCTTTACCTGCTCGACTATGCACGCCATGGTATCTCCCAGATGATTAATCACTATGGAATTGGCGGACGCAACCGGTGCGGGAATGGGAACAGGACCAGCGCCCATCATCAGTAATGGCTCATCTGGCAGGATGTCTGATAAAGGCTTGATGTTCGAAGGCGGTAAAATATCCAAGGATCCGTCCATTAGTCGGGGGTTGTGAGTATCATGTTGCGGGTAAGGACTATCGTGAATGCGAAGTGTACATCGTTTTATGCGAAGCTTAACCCGGATTATCAATCAATGGGATTAACAGCAGCTGTGGCTCTGTGGGGCCGGCATCGTCAGCAAAGTGTATAAATTGCTGATCAGGGTGGGCAAGTGGATTTACTGTAGGCGGGTTCACATGTTGGCCGGTTTCCTTCATTTCTATTCCGCCACTTCCGGGCCGCCACTTCCGCCCACCACTTCCAGCGTTTTTTATTGTCATTAGTCCTGGCGATATACGGGTGTGGAAATGCTGAAGCTAAAACGTGGGTCGTTTTAACATCGATCCGATACAATACGGTGCCAGCACTCGTCACTGATACTCGGCGACTGAGGCCTGCTCGCTGGTACTCACCTCTCCAGACTACTTAACTCGGAGCCCGCACTATGCAATCGGCTGAAACTCAATCCACCATGGCCCAGCGCCAGATCGGATCCTTACAGGTGCCATCCGTGGGGCTCGGCTGCATGAATATGTCAATGGGCTATGGGCCGGCAGATGATAAGCAGTCCGTTGCACTGTTGAATAAGGCAATTGACATTGGCGTCTCTTTTCTGGATACCGCCGAGCTCTACGGATTTGGACACAACGAAGAATTAATCGGTAAAGCGCTCTCTGGTCGTCGCTCCGAGTTTGTGCTGGCGACAAAGTGCGGTTTGTCAAAACGTGGCATCAATGGCAACCCGGACGACATTGCGCAAAGTTGTCATAACAGTCTCAAGCGGTTAAAAACGGATGTTATCGATCTTTACTATTTGCATCGAATGGACCCGGCATATCCAATAGACGAAACAGTCGGAGCGATGGCGCGATTGGTAGAGCAGGGTAAGGTCAGGGAGCTTGGTTTATCCGAAGTTTGCAGCGAAAATCTGCGCAAGGCGCACGCCGCGCATCCGATAGCCGCGCTTCAATCAGAATACTCGCTGTGGTCGCGCACACCGGAGCGGGGTGTGCTGGACGTATGTGATGAACTGGGCGTGGTAATGGTTCCGTTTTCGCCGCTGGGAAGAGCGTTTTTAACTGGTGCTGCTAAGGACGTAACCCAATTACCGGAAGATGATCTGCGGTGCACCATTGCAAGACCCCGTTTCGAGCCGGAAGCGTTTGCCAGTAATAGTCAGCTGTTGGTTCCGTTTGCAGAAATCGCCGAGAAAAACGACTGTAGCATGGCGCAACTGGCACTGGCCTGGCTGCTGGCGCAACGACAAAAAAATATGGTGCCGATTCCCGGAACCAAACACGTCGAGTTTTTGATCGAAAACGCCGCTGCGAGTAAGGTGGAGCTTGACCCAAGCACAGTTGCTGAACTGGATCAGCTTATTAACGAAGATACAATTATTGGCAATCGCTATGTGGATGCACGTATGGCCGAGGCTGATTCAGAGCGGGATTAATTACGTCGCAGCCCAGTTGCCCCGGCTTTTATTTGCCCCCGCTTTCGGATGCCCCCGCTTTCAGATGCCCCCGCTTTCAGTTGGCTGTGTTTTGCCGGGCTCAACCGGGCGTTCGCACTTCGTTAATCATTCAGTGGGATAAAAGGGACAGGACCATTATGCGTGTTGCAGCAATACACATGGCGTGCGGGTTGGTGCCACCAATAACCGGGCAGCTGCGGTAGCAGACAGTTATTCGGGTCAGTTTAATCCGGCGACGTGAATTACATCCTAATACATTCGGTTGTGCGGGCGACATAAGTGCCTGTGTTGTGTATTGGTTCGGCGAAACCCTGCACTGCTGCACGTTTTGAAAAAATAATAAAGGATGTGTCAATGGCGTTTTCCACTGCCACTGCTGGCCGATTAAGTTTGCTGTTGGCGGCTCTACTAATTATTGCGAGCTGTGCGACCACGCCTCAGCAGCAACCAGTCTACGAGTTGCAAGGCGATGAAGTGCGACAGTGGTACTCACAGGCACGAGAGTTAGTGCAAACTCGCCGTGGCGTTGATTTGCAGCATGTAACGCTGTCAACTGTCACCAGCCGTGAAATGTTGTTTGTCTTGTCTGATCTGTACGGTAAAAAGCTCGACCCGAACATGACAGCTGACATGCGGGTGCGCGTCTTTGCGGACAGGGCGTTTGCAGAAGTCGGTTTTCTGCAGGCGGTATACGACCCGTTTGCCAAGCGAATTATCGTCAACGAGGAAAACCTTTCGCGTTTTATTGCGCGAATGGCGCGTGGCGGTGCAGGGCCGCGAGAGGCGGCTCTTACCGTGCTGATTCATGAGTTGGTGCATGCTGCAGATGATGCTGAGTTTGATCTCGTCGCTATTGAAAAACGCCACGCCGGTGATGCACTGGGCGTCTATATGATGGCGGAAGGGCATGCCGAATTGCAGACAGAAGATTTCTGTGTGGAAGCGGGGTGTTCGTCAGCCTTTGCGCTGGCCAGAGCAGATTATCAGGCACCTGACCCGCAGCGAGCCAGCGAAGAAACCATACATGCGGTGCGCAGCAGTAACGTGTTGCTGTTGTACGGTCAAAGTCAAAAATTCTTAAAGGCGCTGGAAGCACGTGATGCAAGCGGCAATCTGATTCGTCAGGCGATGTTATCGCCGCCGGGGAGCGCACTGGATTTCTTCGATGCGGCTACCTATCCGAACAATCCAAGATCGCAAAGCAGAGACAGAGTTTATCAGGTATTGGATGCAGTTAATCTGCAGGACGACGGACACACGCTGCTCAAGGTGCCTGCGTCCCCCTATGATGATTCGGTCATACCACTTTCTCCGCAGCAACGTATAGTTTTCGCAAATCATCAACGGCAACTGGTTAACGGCGCGGGAAAGATGGTTTACGTTAACCAACAAAAGCGCGATGCGTCAGGTGTTTCTATCTACCTGTTCGAAGCCAGCGGGCCTGAGGCTGTGCAGGAGAAATGGCGTGAATTTGAAATCCAGCACCTCGCGTTTTTATCTGCTATAGCGAAGTTCGGGGTTCGCGCCAGGTCTGTAGAAATAGACAAAAGCGAAGGCTCTGTGCAACTTCCTGCAAGAGCGAAAATAAACGCCTTGCAGATTGAAAACCGTGAAACGGGTGGACAGGTGCGCTTGTACAACTCACTGTTTATTGATGGCAATTATTTGATTGCAGTATCAAATGCTAATGACCTGGATCTGAATAAAAAGGCAATGCTTGAAGTGATCAGTCAGCTGCAAAAAACCCTGTAGACAAGAATCCTGTAGAGCAGAATATTAGCGAGATGCCGCCGATTTATCTTGTGGGCACGCCGGTGTTTTATGGCACTGTTATGTCACACAATCTGCAGTCGGTTTCTGCAATCTCGGCTCTCGCGAATTAACTGGTCGTGCGCTTCGCGTCCAGTGTGTTGAGATTGCTTTGCCTGTCGATCGTACAGTACAACATTAACCGCAGCGGCCAGGTTGAGGCTGCTTTGCGTCGCAATAAACACCACTGAGTCGGCGCGATTGATTGTGTCCTGAGACAGCGTTCCATCTTCCGGACCAAATATATAGGCAGTCTTTTCCGGATGGTTAAATTGCGGCAGCGCAGTGGCGCCAACGGCCAGTTCGATACAGACAATCTTGAAATCGGAAGGTATCAGTTCAAATATATCTTCGGTGTGTTGTACAGGCAATGTTGCAGCGGCGTTTTTTGTATCGGTGTGAAAGCGCGCGGCGCGATCGTAGCGAGTACCCGTGTAGATGATCTGGTCTGTGCTAAAACAGTGTGCGGCTCTGATTACAGCGCCAACATTAGTCGGGTTTTTGGGGTTGACCAGAGCAACGATAGACGCGCTTTTATTCATTTATCTCTCTGCGCTGCCGGTAGCAGCGGAGCGTGGCATCCGGGTTTACCAGTTTAACCTGGGTAGCCAGCTTTACCGGTGATCGAAACCGAAAGCCGCCGACCCTAATAGGCCATTGCCAGGCCATCGATACTTCCCACTGACGGCTGCGAATTCCGTGTCTATGTATATATTGGTATATTGGCAGCGTCGTTCACCACTCAGGATACTAGAGTGCCGCTTGTGCGGTCTCAACAATGTTCAGTAGTGACTGACGTTGCGACTGTGTGGGATTCATGCTCAAGCCCCTGCGTGCCAGTTGTATTGCCTGTTGTGGTTGCTCCATGGACAGATTGTTTTGCGCAAGCGAGATAAACGTTTCAGGATCTTGCGGGGAAATGCGTAAGGCACGCTCAAGCAGGCCAATGGCTTTTTGGTGTTCCCCTGCTTCGCTTGCGCTATCGGCCCGATCGCGTAACGCAATCGCTGCCGGCAGACTTCTGACCGGTTCAGTCGGAGCGGTGGTAGTGGTTGGTAGTATAACCGGTCGAGCTGGCTCCTCGATAATCGGTTCGATCGGCGTTTGCGCGTCTGGCTGTTGTTGCCGGCCTTCGCGATCCGAAGAGTATCGGGTGGCACAGCCAGTGAGTGACAGGGCTATTGCAAGCAGTGCGGCAGTGACGCGTAAAGACATTGTAGTTGGCTCAAGCGGGAAAAAGTGCTGGAAAGTGTACAACGTGCAAGGCTCCTGCCGCATCTCTTTCACCCGTCTTTATCCGTTGATTAACACTTTGATAAGGTTTTTAACAGTTAGAGTGCGGATTGTGTTGGCTGAGGTACAGGCCTGCCCTTATTGACACGAGTCTGCAGTGCTGGCGCGCGCGACAGGAGGGAGGTTGCCACGTCGAAACGGTATTTGCAGCGTATCAGGGCAATCTTTGCTGACCAGGTTTCCGGTGCGCCAATTGTAGTAGCCGTAGTGGATATCGGCCGGAGCATTGAACGGCAAGCTGTTCTTGTTGATTTGAGCCATGGTTCGCGCCCACAGTTCCAGTGCGCCGCGACTGCCTGTTACTGTGGTGGGTGTATTGTCGTCGTGTCCCATCCATACCACAGCGGAGTAATCACCGCCAAAGCCGGCAAACCAGCTGTCGCGTTGATCGTTGCTGGTGCCGGATTTTCCGGCAATTCGAATACGACCGGGTATATAGCGATAGGCGCGTCTGCCAGTGCCGGCGCGCATGACGTTTTGCATCGCGTAGTTGAGCAGATGCAAGTCTGTCTCATCGATTGTTTGTGTCACGCGCAGCGGATAGCGTTGCAGTGTCTGTCCATTGACATCGATGATCTCGCGGATAGTGCGTAACGGTGTGATAAACCCGGACGATGCAAGCGTTTGATATAGGGCTGCTACATCGACGACCGAGAGTTCAATGGCGCCCAGTAGCAAAGAGGGGAGTGGTTCGATTGACAAGTCGCTGTTAATCGACTGAATCGTGTTGATGACCGATTCGATACCAAGATCCAGTCCCGTATTAACAGCGGCCAGATTATAGGAGTGCGTCAGTGCGTCGAGCAACGGTACGGGTCCGAGGCTTTCACCACTATAGTTGCCGGGCGTCCAGATGCTGCCGTCGGGCTGGGGCAGAGCAACCGGTATGTCCTGAACAATGCTGCCCAGGTTGTAGCGATCGGCTTGTTGCAACGCCGTTAGATAGATAAACGGCTTGATCAATGATCCGATCTGTCGCTTGGCATCGACAGATCGATTAAATCCGGCAAACCGTGCACTGCGTCCGCCCAGCAAAGCGGACACTTCTCCGGTATCTGCGCGTGTCACTATCGCTGCAGTTTGCAGCTGATCAAGTTGTTCGAAGCTTAATGTGTTTTCTATGGCAATCTGTTCATACGCTTCTTCCAGTGAAGATTCCAACGCGCTTTGCACTTGAGGATCGAAATTGGTAAAGATACTTAAACCGTTCTTGTGCAGGTCATCCGTCGAATAGTCGCGAGTCAGTTGTTGTCGTACCAGGTCCAGATAGGCATGTTGCTGAATACTGCGCCGGCGGCTGCTTATATCCAGATCTTTGGCGCTTTCTAATGCCAGTTGCTCCTCGTCAAGTAATCCGGCTCTTGCCATTATTTTTAAAACCAGATTGCGTCTGGAGAGTGCGCGTTCCGGATTGTTGAGCGGGCTATAGTAGCTGGGGCCTTTTAGCAGTGCGACCAACAAGGCGATTTGATGCGTTTCCAGGTCCTGTATGGGGGTGTCAAAAAAATACAGGCTGGCGAGACCAAAGCCGTGGATCGCGCGACTGTTATCCTGTGCGAAGTACACTTCATTAACAAATGCATGAAGAATTTCGTCTTTACTGTATCGTCGCTCCAGCATAATGGCCATTGGCCATTCTGTTAATTTGCGCTTTAATGTTCGCTCCCGGGTCAGAAACAGATTTTTAACCAACTGTTGCGTAAGCGTACTGCCGCCTTGTGCAAAGCGTCCTTCTTTTAAGTTGACCCAAAGCGCCCGTATGATGCCTCGCAGAGATAGACCGGCGTGCTGATAAAATTTTGGATCTTCAACCGCCAGTAGTGTTTCAAGTAGTCCGCGTGGCAGTTGATCAAGATTGACCAAAAGCCGATCTTCGCCCTGTGACGGAGACAATCGGCCGATCAGAATCGGTTCCAGTCTCGCGATCGGAACATCATTGCCCTTGCTATCAAGTAATTCCGAGATGGAATTTGACTGCCAGCGTAACAGCAGGGTGGCGGATGATTCTGCGCCATCCGCAAAAGCAAAGCCCCGTGTTTGAATGCTCAGTCTGTTAGAGGCCAGCTTATACTGCCCGGGGCCGGTCAGTGGATTGTCGCGGTAACCCAGCGCGACTAACTCGTCGACAACAGCCTGTTGAGATATTTCCAGGCCCTGATAGAGCTCAAGCGGACGGGCGTAGACACGTGCAGGGATTGACCACTTCGGTCCGTCAAAGACATGCTGGATTCGACTGTCAAGGCGGGTGAGGGCGCTCGATGCTAATACCGAGACGGCGACAATCGCCAAAACCACTGAACCCGCCAGCGCCAGCCAAAGCCATTGTCTTCGCCGAAATCCTGATTTTAGTCGGTGCAGAATCCGTTTGTGCCAGGGCTGCGGCTGATTCGATTGATGCGGTGTGGGCACTATGGATCTCTTGCATGCGGGTGGATCTGATCATCCGCAGTTTAACACTGGCCATGCGCTGCGGTAAGGATTGCTACCTGATTGCCCCGGCTCTTATTGACAAGGCGCTTACTGACCAGGCGCTTACTGACACAGCAGGTGACGTTCTATGATGTCGTTGTCTACGGTTTTTGCCAGTTCCTTAGCCTGGATTGTGCCATCGCTCAACGTCGCAGACAGGGTTGAGCGCCAGCTTCTGTCCGGCACGATAATCACTGGCTGTCCATTGCAGTTTGCGATGCCACCAGTGATAAAATTTTCACCGATTCGATGATTGGAAAATCCGGGCTTGGAAGCGAGTTTTTGTGCCCCTTTGTTTTTAAAACTCCAAATCTGCAGAATGCCGGCAAGGTGTGGTGTCTGCACGAAAGCGACATCGTCAGTGCCATCAGCATTGAAGTCTGCGGTGCCTACCGGTGCGAGCCAGCGATAGGACTGGCCGATATAAGGTGTTGAGGTGAGTTTCTGAAGTTGACCGTCATTTAAGCCGTAGATCGCCAGAGACGCGCCTTTATTGCTGTGGCTCTCGATGGTGATGATGTCGTTTATTCCATCGCCGGTCACATCGGCGATGCGCGGTGAAACATCTTCGAATACGGATTGTTCGTCAAGCGTTACCTGCAAAGCGCAATCGTCTTCAGACATTGTGTGAATCTTTGCATAGAGAGTATGTGCTTCAACCGCGTCTCCCAGTACACCATGTCCATAGATTTCTGTGCTGTTGCCGTACCAGGCGGTGGTAATGCCATCGCCGGTCGCGGTAATCGTCTCGGCGTCATGAGGGCCCGGGATATATTGACACGGATCTGTGGCGGTTTTTTGGCCTGAGTTGGAGTCTGCCTCGTTAAGTGTGTCCTCGGTGCTTTGCCCCGCAGCCAGTTGGTGCGTCATTAATGTTGTTATGAAAACTATCGTCAATTGCAGTTGACGCATAATAATGCCTCTGTTTTGCTGCCCATACAATTTAGCGAGTCGCGTTTGGATTGCAGGCGCTCTGTTAACCGCCGTGCGGGGCGCGATTAGGTGCCCGGTGAATCTGTTTGCGTAGAAGTGTGTGCGATGTACAGACTCAGACCGCGTGAGCTTACCGAAGTTTTACGTTGGCGATTCTTTCCATGCGATAACCTGCCGACAGACTCAATTTCTCAACCGAATGCAATAGCATGCAATGGAAAATATTTATGTGGCGACTCTGGTTACTGGTGTTTTTAATGCTGGCGGGGTGCACCAGCTTACCGAAAGGTGTGCAACCGATCGATGATTTTGAGTTAGATCGATATTTAGGTACCTGGTATGAAATAGCCAGACTGGATCATCGTTTTGAAAGAGGATTGAGTAGAGCCACAGCCAATTATAGTTTGCGTAGCGATGGCGGAGTAGCCGTTCAAAATCGAGGGTTCTCTGCATCTGATGGAGAATTTGAAGAGGCTACGGGCAAGGCTTACTTTGTTGGTGAATCAGCGACGGGGCATCTGAAGGTATCTTTCTTCGGGCCATTTTATGGATCCTACGTTATTTTTAATCTCGATCCACAGTATCGGCATGCATTCGTCAGCGGGTACAACAAGAACTACCTTTGGCTGCTATCGCGAACACCGGTTATCAGCGATGCTGTTATCAGTCAATTCAAAGACGAAGCGCAACGCCTTGGCTTTGACACCAGTCAGTTGATCATGGTCGATCAATCTTTGGTTGAGTCAGTGCCGGAGTAAATTGTTGGTGATACTCGAACCAGCCATGCTGGAACTGGTATAACAATGGCAGTAATCACTGACTGACTGCCAATCACATATTCGAGGACAGGAAATGAGTGAGAACAAGCCACTTTCGTTTCAGGTACCCGAGCCAGAGATTCGTCCTGGCGGTTCACCAGATTTCTCCGGCGTAGAAATTCCGAAGGCCGGTGTTGTACGGCGTCCGCCTATTGACGCGGACCCGGAAGATATTCGCGACCTCGCATTCACAATCATACGTGTGTTATCGCGCAGTGGTGATGCGGTTGGTGATTGGGCTGACCTGCTCAGCGAAGACGATTTGTTGACAGGTATGCGACACATGATGCGGCTGCGTGCATTCGATGCCCGCATGCTGATGGCACAACGGCAGGGCAAAACCTCTTTCTACATGCAGCATCTGGGAGAAGAGGCAATCTCCTGTGCTTTTCAGTGCGCACTACGTGACGGCGACATGAACTTTCCGACCTATCGCCAGGCTGGATTGCTGATTGCGCAGGACTATCCCATGCACACGATGATGTGCCAGATCTATTCAAACGAAGCGGATCCAAATCACGGGCGTCAATTGCCGATTATGTATTCGTCCAAAGCGCACGGGTTCTTTTCCATTTCGGGCAATCTGGCTACTCAATATCCGCAGGCTGTCGGTTGGGCGATGGCTTCGGCTATCAGTGGCGACTCAAAGATTGCCGCAGCCTGGGTTGGAGATGGCTCAACAGCAGAAAGTGATTTTCATGCGGGAATGGTATTCGCGTCCACTTACAAGGCGCCGGTGGTATTGAATATTGTCAATAATCAGTGGGCGATATCAACATTTCAGGGCATTGCGAGGGGTGGCTCTGGCACGTTTGCCGCTCGCGGGCACGGCTTTGGGATACCGGCGTTGCGGGTTGATGGTAATGATTATCTGGCTGTTTATGCAGTGGCGAAGTGGGCTGCCGATCGCGCTCGAGCCAACCTCGGACCCACGCTGATTGAATATGTTACCTATCGAGCGGGCGGCCATTCAACATCTGACGACCCGTCTGCCTATCGGCCAAAAGAAGAGGGCGATGCATGGCCGCTGGGTGATCCGATCCTGCGATTGAAAGGACATTTGATCAAACTGGGTAGCTGGTCTGAAGAGCGGCATAAACAGGCAGAGGCTGAAATTGCCGACGAGGTGCTATCCATACAAAAAGAGGCTGAGGCCATTGGTACATTGAGCACCGGAAGTACGCCGTCGGCACGTGACATGTTTGAAGACGTGTTCGCGGTAATGCCACCGCATCTGGTACGGCAGCGCCAGGAGGCGGGGTATTAGTATGACGCGCATGACAATGATAGAAGCGATCCGAAGTGCCCATGACAATGCCATGGAGCGCGACGAACGGGTTGTTGTTTACGGTGAAGATGTTGGTTACTTTGGTGGTGTTTTTCGTTGCACCGCGGGTTTACAGGAGAAGTATGGCCCGAGCCGCTGTTTTGATTCTCCCATCAACGAGTCCGGCATTGTTGGAACTGCTATCGGGATGGCGGCCTATGGTTTGCGACCCTGTGTCGAAATACAGTTCTCCGATTACGTCTACCCCGCCTATGATCAGATAGTGTCGGAGGCGGCGAGGCTCAGACATCGCTGTGCCGGTGACTTCACCTGCCCGCTGGTGATCAGAATGCCAGTGGGTGGCGGTATATTTGGCGGGCAAACACACAGCCAGAGCCCGGAAGCTATATTCACCCAGGTCTGCGGATTAAAGACCGTGATGCCCTCTAATCCTGTCGATGCAAAAGGGCTGTTGATCGCATCAATTGAGGATCCTGATCCGGTAATTTTTCTCGAGCCCAAACGGCTCTATAACGGGCCCTTTGATGGTCATCATGAAAACGCGGTTGTGCCATGGCGCGATCATGAGTTGGGTGAAGTGTCGGAAGATCATTTTGTAACGGATCTCGGAGTGGCAAAAATAACCAGGCCCGGCGCGGAACTGACCGTCATAGCCTATGGCACGATGGTCTATGTCGCAGAAGCCGCTGTCAAAGAGACGGGCATTGATGCCGAGGTTATTGACCTGCGATCGCTGTTGCCGCTGGACCTGGAGACCATTGCACAGTCGGTACAAAAAACCGGTCGTTGCGTGGTCGTTCATGAGGCGACGCGTACATCGGGCTTTGGCGCGGAGGTGGCGACACTGATACAGGAGGAATGTTTCTATCACCTGGAGGCACCAATCGGGCGTGTTACCGGTTGGGATACACCCTATCCACATGCTCAGGAGTGGGACTATTTCCCGAGTCCCGAGCGGCTTGGTCGTAAGATGCTCGAAGTGATGGAGGCCTGATATGGGTACATTCACAATACTGTTGCCAGATGTTGGCGAGGGAGTAGCCGAGGCCGAGATTGTTGAGTGGAGCGTTAAAGTTGGCGACACGGTTCTGGAAGACGAAGTAGTTGGCGCTGTAATGACAGACAAGGCTGCTGTTGAAATCCCCTCCAGTGTCACAGGCAAGGTGGCGTGGCTTGCTGGTGAAGTGGGTGATGTCATAGCGGTCGGTGCCGACCTGGTGCGACTGGAAGTCGACGGGGAGGGTAATAGCACAGACATGGGTAAGGATGGTGGCAAGCCACAGACAAATGTGGATGCTGCTGCCACGGTAAAAACCAGGGAAAATACAAGCGCCGACATTGCGTCGCAAAAGCCGGTAGAGCAAATACCTGAAGAACAAATACCAGAAGAGCAAGCGCCAGAAGAGCAGCAGGCATCGCGAAGGCAGGCAACGGAATCACAACGCACGCGAAGCTCCGCGGCGACGCTCGATAAGCCAGCGTCATCTGCTGTAAACCATGCAAAACCGCTGGCTGCACCGTCTGTCAGAAAACGCGCAAAAGACGCTGGCCTGGACCTGGCGATGATTGCGGGCAGTGGACCCGCCGGACGCGTGCTGCATGAAGATATAGATCAGTGGCAGGAGCACGGCGGGTCATTGCAGCAAGGCAATGGCAAAGTGCCAAACAACACGGTCACCGAAATAAAAGTCATTGGTATGCGGCGCAAAATTGCCGAGCAAATGTCATTGGCGAAGTCGCGCATTCCTCATATCACCATTGTTGAGGAAGTTGATGTTACTAATCTGGAGGAGCTGCGTGGCGAGCTAAATACAACCTATCAGGATGATCGCCCGAAGCTGACAGTGTTGCCATTCGTAATTAAAGCGATTGTAGAGTCGGCGCGGGAACTGCCGGAAATTAATTCAATTTACGATGATGACAGTAATGTGGTCTACCAGCATGGCGGCGTGCATGTAGGTATTGCCACGCAAACGGATAGTGGACTGATGGTGCCGGTGGTTAAACACTGTGAGACGCTCAGTCTTTGGGATAGCGCCGAGCGGGTGGTGCAGTTGGCTGGTCAGTGTCGCGATGGAGCGATAGCACGAGACGATCTGATCGGATCCACGATTACCGTTACATCCCTTGGACCATTGGGTGCTTTGGCGACCACCCCGATCATCAATCATCCAGAGGTAGCGATTATAGGCATTAACAAGATTGCTATCAGGCCAATGTGGGACGGCCAACAATTCGTTCCGCGCAAAATGATGAATCTGTCCGCGAGTTTTGACCACCGCATTATTGATGGCTGGCAGGCGGCTTTAACCGTGCAAAAACTTAAAACGCTGCTTGAAAAACCGGCAATGCTTTTCGTGGAGACCTGATCGGTGGCTGATAACAAATGCAAGTTGCTGGTGATTGGTGGCGGGCCGGGTGGATACGTCTGTGCAATTCGTGCGGCCCGTCTGGGTGTGGATACCATTTTGGTTGAAGCGGACAAAGCCGGTGGCACCTGCCTTAACGTGGGTTGTATTCCATCAAAGGCCCTTATTCACGCGGCAGAAGAGTTTCACCGGGCCTGCCTTTATGCGGCCGATAATCAGTTGGGAATCGTAGCGACACGTCCTTCAATCAATCTGCAGCAGACGGTGCGCTGGAAAGACGGTATCGTATCTCGCTTGAATAACGGCGTCAGTGGATTGTTAAAGCGCGCTGGTGTAACTGTTATCGCAGGACAGGCAAGTTTCCTCGACGGTAAAACGGTGAAGGTTGACACTAACGACGATTCAGGCAGTTCAGTCACCATCAGTGCCGAGAACATTGTTATTGCAACAGGATCTGAACCTCAGCAATTATCAGCAATGGAATTTGGCGGCAATGTCATATCGTCTACCGAGGCATTGTCGCTTACAGAGCAGCCGGCAACACTTGCGATTGTTGGTGGCGGTTATATCGGCCTTGAGATTGGCACTGCCTATGCCAAACTCGGCAGCCAGGTAGTTATCGTAGAATCTGCCGACAGTATCCTGCCGCAGTATGATGCAAAGTTAACCGAGCCTGTTGCAAAGCGGCTGGCACAGTTGGGTGTGGAGGTAGTGACGCAGGCGCGAGCCAGCGCTTTTACCGAAGCAGGCCTTGAGTTTCAGACCGGCGACGGTGACATACGTCAATTGCCGGCAGACAAAGTGCTGGTGACGGTTGGGCGCAGGCCACGCACACACGATTGTAAGCTGTCAGAGCTGTCGCTGACCATGAATGGCGACTTCGTGAAAATCGATGACCGTTGCCAGACGTCGATGCGCGGGGTGTTCGCGATAGGTGACGTCACCGGTGATCCGATGCTTGCCCATCGCGCCATGGCACAAGGTGAGATGGTCGCGGAAATTGCAGCCGGATTGAACCGGTCGTGGGACAAGCGGTGCATACCGGCCGTGTGTTTTACCGATCCGGAGATAGTCTGCGCAGGCCTTTCGCCTGCAGAGGCGCTTGCGCAGGATCTGGAAATAGATGTGGCGCAATTCCCGTTTACCGCGAGTGGCCGTGCCATGACGATGGAACAGGAAGACGGGTTTGTGCGCGTGGTGGCGCAGAAGTCCGATGGAGTTATTCTGGGTGTGCAGTGCGTTGGTGCCAGTGTTTCCGAGTTGGCCTCATCCTTTTCGCTGGCTATAGAAATGGGTGCCAGAGTCGATGATGTCGCGGCCACTATCCATGCTCACCCGACATTGGGGGAAGCATTCCAGGAAGCCTGTATGCAGGCTTGCGGACACAACTTGCATAATTGACCCTACAGCAACGGGTATTCAGCAGGCACGGGTACACAGAAACGGGTATTCAGGCTTCAGTTGTCTTGTGATGTGTCGTTACCGCGGCACAGAAGTCACTGTGGAGTGTGTTGATGAAACTTGAATCTCTGAACAAAGGCAACACCATCGGGGGCGCAAGCTGCGCTAAAGTACCCCCGGCATCGGCCAGTAAGAAGAATATCTGGCGTGGTGAATTCGATCGTCGAAATGGGCCACGCGAAGAGGATATGTTGATTGAAATGACACCGACACCATCCACAAGCCCGCCCGACAGCGAATGATCTACTGTGGATGCTCCTGGCACACAGGGCATCCATAATTCAAGAGTAGTCTTACATGGTCTGCAGATTTGCGTCATCCACTGAGTTTGCAGGTGTTTTCAGCGGTGTTGTCAACGGCTGCGCGCTGTTGCCGGAAGCGGTGTTGCTCTCAAATTCGTATATATTGAAATTGACATATTTTTTGACCGACAGCAGATGGTACTTCTCGGCGACCAGTGACTCGAGATTTTCCGAGGGAGGTAAACTCCTGGACCATGTGAATTCTCGATTGATGGCAACATAAATTTTGCCACCGTCGCTATATACCCCATCCATGACAGAACTCACTGGCGGCGGGTCCATTTCCCACCGATCCTGGGTGAGCGAATCACCATAGTAAGACAGTAACCGCGGTTCTCCCCAGAGCATAATCGCCCGATCCGTTTCGTTCGAGTGCTCTACCAGGTACTCCGCTGCTGAACGGTAGTCGTCTCTCCAGTATTCACTCTTGTAAAAGTAGTTGTAACTGGCATATAGATTCATTGCCAATAACGATACGAAGGCTATTCGAGCGCTGTTATTGATGTAGTTCCCGGTCGCCCGTGCGCTTTTCACGGTGAACGCCAGCGGTAACAAGACTGCAAAAGGAATTGACAGGTAAAACGAGTGCCTGGGCATCCAGTTGATTGCGGACACCTTTGCAACCAGTACCGCCAAAGCAAAACAGCTTACAAGCAATGTCAGAAAAAAACGGGTTTTTCTGCTTTTGGTGTTTTCATTTTTTGCGAACGGAAAATGTGTGCTGATAAAGCCGATAAACAACACAAAAACGGCGACGGCCAATATCAATAACTGCCAACCATACTGGAGGATGCCTGCTGCGACGCTGCCACTCTCGCGTAACGCCTCAAGTGGTGGACCGAAGGTATGTCCGACCAGAACACCATAGATCGCGAACAGGCTATTCTTGTAGAGGGGCATGCCCAGCCCGTTGGTAGAGTCTATGACCAGTTCGCCAACCGCCGGTGTACCCATCAGATAAATGCCTGCCGGTGTACATGCTATCAGCGTTGGTGCCCACCACTTGAGCCAGTCGCCTGCGGTTCGAGTGATTACTAAATGAGAAATAGCCAACGCTGCGGAAAATACCGCGAGAAGAATACTGGCGAAACAGCATAGCCCGGTCATTAGTGCAAACAGGGTAATACGCGTTGTCGATGGTTTTTCAAAGCTCGTGAACAGAGAACTGAGCAAAAACAGTTGTATTGCAGCCAGCGCAAACAACATCGAGTAGGGCCTGACCTCCTGACTGTAGCAGATCAGGAATGCGCTAACTGCCAGGTAGCTGGTTGACCAAAAGGCGTGCCGGCTGCCATAGACGTTGGCCACTGTTGCATACATGAAAAACAGCGCAACAATGCCGGGCAATACCGAAAGAATTCTCAGCGAGTACTCGCTGTCTCCCATCACAGAGCGCCAGCCTGACAGAACGAAATAATACAGAGGTTGATACTTGTCGCCACCTGCTCTGGCTGAGAGTTCTAAAAATGTGCCTGTGAGAGTTTTGGAGTCGGTAACAACCAGGCTCTGGCCCTCGTCAAACCACAAACTTTGATTTGTCAGCATGAATAGACGAAGCAGGGCTCCGCCTAAAATAACCAGTGCTATGAGAATGGTGTGTCGCGTATTAGCCGAGTCCAGTATTTTGTGACCCGGGTGCCGATCATCTGAGAACATCGATATCTTCACTTGCTGTATTACCGCCGGGCAACTCACCATGAATCAACTTCGGTGGCTACCATGTTTTTATTGTTATGCTAGGACTATAGCTGCTTGTGCGTGTGAAGGATAGGGAGAAATGTGACAGTTGGGCGAAATTTCCTAAAATTGTTGTAAAAAAACCATAACAATGGAAGTATAAACTACACCGGAGTTAAGGAATGGGCCTTTAGTGGCTGAATAGATGGCAGTTTCTGCTGGAGATTTCTGATTGATGGGGTATGGAGTTGTGGTTGGCTAAAGTCGTAAATTTACCAAAATGTACGCCTTTAGTTGTCGAGAGCCCGAATGTTAAGAGCCTGGATATCAAGAGCCTAGGTGTTAAGAGCACTGTTAAAACGCTGCTCCAGCGCAGCCGAATCGGCTGGATCAGCGGGTGGAGCCGTGAGCCACGCCACTCTGAGATTAGTGGCTTCCTCAACCGGAGAATGATTGATATTGCCGCGATCACCGGATTGCAGCTTGTTCAGTTGATGCTGCATGCGCAGATCCCTGTCAGAGGCCGGCGTTGCAGTATCCTTCAGTATTTCAGCCTCAATACACAACAATCTGCGCTGAAGTGTATTTTCGTGGTAGTCGGGTTTTGTGTTCGACTGTAAGTGTTTGACGATCGAGTCCCGGCGTTGGTTCATTGATTTTTTCCACCTGGAACTGTCGGTTTTTTCGCCATCGTCCCAGTTGCCCAGCAATCGTTCTGATTCTGCCGTAGCTTGCTCGGTCGGGAGATCAATCAACTTTTCCAGCATTGCGCAAATTTCAGCATTCCGGGCAATACGCGCTAACTCAGCAGTACGCGAATTTTCCCCGATATTCTGAATTTGCGCCTCTATGCCTTCAATGGCGCGGCCGAAATCTCTCATCAGGTACTTGCTGTCTTTTTCAGGGAAATCCGGCAATGCCTGAAACTCATCCTGTAATTGCTGAATCGCCTTATCGTCGGCTACGGTACCGGATTTTGCCATTTCTTTCAGTTCACGAATGATTTCCCTGCCTCGGGTCACGTGCTGAATGCTGGCTGCGTATTGTTCCTTTTGCTGACCTCGGTGGCGAGAGAAAATATCGCTACAGTGTTGATTGAATTGAGACCACAATTTTTTGTCGTCCTTTTGCCGCGTTATACCGGTGCGGCGCCACAGCCCTTGTAAGCGCTTGACCTGATTAATGCAGTGTTGGTTGATGTCGCCCTCAGCCAGCACCTGTACTTTTTCTATCAGGTCAGCTTTTTCCGCCGCACCTGCATCATAGGCTGGGCCGAGCTTTTCGTTTAGAGCATCCACTATCGTCGTGAACCGCTGATCAAGTTCCGCGGTTGCCTTGCGATCGAACACTCGTGTGTTGCGCCATTCGGCTTTTGCTGTCCTGAGTGTTTTCTCGACCAGTTTCCATTCAGGGTTTTGCCAGTCTGATTTTTCGAGATAGTCCTCAAGCATTTTGCAAACGTCCCGCCGGTGTTTCAGTTTGCTGTTTTTCTCCTCCCTTTTTGCTGCAAAATATTTTGCACAGGGTTCATAAGCGGTATCGGCCGCTGCCTTGAAGCGTGGCCAGTACTCTTCCAGTGCCGGGCTGGCGCCCATCGACTTCCATTGCTGTTGCAGTGCCTTGATACGATCTGCCTGATCTCTCGGAGCCAACTCCTGCTGCGGTATTTTTTCCATTTGTTCGCACAGCGAAAGCAACTTGGGTTCAGTGGCAAATTGTTTCCAGTCACCAAGCTCATTGAGCTTCACTTCAAGCCGAGCAAGTTTTTCCAGGTAACGAGTCTGCTCAGCAGTTGTCAGCCTGTTGATTTTGTTGGACAGTCGTTCATGGATGGAACGGGCAGGGCCCCATCGCTTTGAGGCGAGTGCGCTGTTCAGTGATGCGAACTGTCTTCCGATAGCATTTTGCAATGCTGCGCGACTTTCCCGTTGCTCTACAAGCTCCTTGTTTAACCGGCTGAGCAACTGAGGTAGTTCGGGGGTGTAGGCTGTTTTTTTATCTACCTGTTTAAACTGGTCATTCAGTGCAGACAGTTTCTTCGTTACCTGTTCAAGGTCGGGAGTTTTGCGATCATCTCTGGATCGACTGGTGCCAGACCCGTTTTCTTTGTGTGAATTGTTAATCCGGGTATTGTCGCCCGTGATGTCCGTGCCCGTAATGCCCGTGCCTGTGATGTCCGTGCCTGTGATGTCTGAGGCGGGAGCATTGGCGAGCGCAGCAAGTGCGATAGAGTCGCTGTTGTCAGCATGGCTTTTGTCTGCAGCAGTTGTGTTTGCATGAGTTTTCGGATTCAAGGCGTTTATAGCGTTGACGACAGTAGATGCCTGTTGCAGCTGTACTTTTAGAGCGCGTGATGACTGGTCGAAACTCTGTTCTATATTCTTAAAGTTACTAAAATCTTTATCGGTGTTCTGCCAGCGTTGTAAGCAGTTGTTGAATGAACGGTGTGACGCTTCGTATTTTTCAACCAGTGTGTCAACGCCAGAGTTGGCCAGATCATCGCTAAGTTTTGCAATTTCGTCGGTGATCGCCTGACACTGATCATGTTTTTGCTGGCGCTCTTTGTTAGCGCTTACCTTATCTGCGGCGATGAGTCTGAGCGACTGGTATTTTTCGACGTCATCTGCAGCAGGCTGAAATGACAGCTGCTGCCATTGCTGATCAAAGAGTTCGAATCGAGTGGTATAGTTTGGCGACCAGATACCTGTTGCCAGACGCTCCATTTCATCAATGATTCTGCGAGTTGTGTCCGTCTGGTCCTGTTTTAACAGTTCGGCATCACGCTCCTCATCGAGTCGTGCCTTTAGTATCCTCGCAACCGCTTTGTCTTTACTCTTGAGGCCCCTCCAGCATGTATCGATGGACTCAATAGAGGTTAGCCTTTGCGTTACAGCCTGTCTTGTATCGTGGAAGCTCGTCTCCAGTGCAATGGCGCACAGATCATCTTCGTCGTTGAACAGCGATGATCCGTAGGTACGTATTTCCGCATCTTTGTGATGTGCGCTAATCGCGATGGCGAGCTTTCTCGTTTCAGTGTTGGAGCTATACGAACTGACAAGAGCGTTTGTTGCGTCGCTGCCCAGTAGTCTTGCGTACTTTTTTGCGGCGTTGTCTCTCACTGCCTCGCTGTCGTCTTGTAGCGCTGTCGACTGTAGCAGTTCGATATCATCTATATTGTTGATCGCTGCAAGCCGTTTCTTGTCTGACGGATCTTTTAGTGTCGCGCGTGCATCATCAAGTGATTTAGCAGCCTTGACATCCTGTTCAGGGCTCGGTTTTTCACCGCGTTTGTCACCGCTGGAATTGTCGCTTTTTCCGGGCGAGGCAGTCTTTTTTATCGCTCCAGCCTCAGGTGTATTACGACCAGGCCATTTGAGTGATCTAAGCTTGCTCAGCATGTCTGTTCCGTAGAGGTTGTCGGCACGCAGCGGGGCGCCGGTGTTAATTCGTTGTTCGCGATAACCCTGTCAGCTTTCCCGGCTAACGGCGCCCAGCTCTTTAATGAGTTCAGAGCCCATTTCAGCTGTGGACACAGGTGCTACACCTGTGGCTGCTATATCTACAGTTCTGATGCTCCTGGCCAGAATGTTATCCACTGCTGTCTCGAGCAGATCTGCATCTGTATTTCTGTTCAAAGAGAATCGCAGGCACATAGCAAAAGACAGGATAGTTGCCAAAGGGTTGGCCTTACCCTGACCGGCGATGTCCGGCGCTGAGCCGTGCACGGGTTCGTAGAGTGCCGCGCGTTTGCCATTGACTTCAGCGCCAAGAGACGCAGATGGCAACATGCCCAGCGATCCCGTTAACATGGCGGCGCAATCCGACAGTATGTCTCCGAACAAGTTGTCTGTGGCGATAACGTCGAACTGTTTGGGCTGCCGCACAAGTTGCATCGCACAGTTGTCTGCGTACATGTGCTCAAGCGTGATGTCCGGGTAGTCTTTGCCTACGCGGGTTGCTATTTCACGCCAAAATACGCCGGATTCCATTACATTGGCTTTCTCGACCGAATGGACTTTCTTGCCACGTTTGGCAGCCAGCTCGAAGCCGACTCTTACCAGTCGTTCTATTTCGCTTTCAAAATAAACCTGGGTGTCCAGCGCACGGCGACGCCCGTCTGGCATGGTTTCTATGCCACGTGGCTCACCGAAGTACACACCTGCTGTGAGCTCGCGAAGTATCAATATATCGAGGCCGGATACCAGATCCTGTTTTAATGAGGATGCAGCTGCCAGTGCAGGCATACAGGTTGCGGGGCGCAGGTTAGCAAAGAGATCAAGTTCTTTACGCAGCGTTAGCAAGCCGGCTTCCGGGCGCAGGTGTCTTTCCACGTTGTCCCACTGTGGACCGCCCACTGCGCCCATCACAATGGCGTCTACCTCTTTCGCGATAGCCAGTGTGTCATCCGATAAGGGTGTTCCGTAGCGATCATAGGCAGCGCCGCCGATGTCATCTTTGCGGATGTCGAACTCAATATCCCGGTTTGACGAGAACCAGTCCATTACCCGGACCAGTTCGTCAATGACTTCAGGACCGATGCCATCGCCTGGCAATAAAAGGATGGAAGCTTTATTCATGAGTTATCTTGATGGCTCGGTTAGTTGCAGCTGAAAATCGCGGCGCCTGTACACGCCCATGTCGTCTATTTTTGAACGTCTTCTTTACTTCAGGTAGCAGGCGTAAGCCAGCTGTGCGCTGTGGTTTGTTCCTGCTCGAAACTTGAAATTTCGCTTTCCTTGTCCAGCGTTAGCGCAATTTCGTCAAGCCCGTTTAAAAGACAGTGTTTGCGAAAGTCGTCGATTTCAAAGTTATAGGTAGTGCCATCCGGAGCTGTCACCGACTGCGAGTCAAGGTCAATAGAAAACACAGCGTTAGCGCCGTATTCAGCCTGTTGAGTCAGATCATCGATTTGCTCTTGCGGCAATCGGATCAGCAACATGCCGTTCTTGAATGCATTATTGTAAAAAATATCTGAAAAGGACGGGGCAATAACACAGCGTATACCAAAGTCATCAATCGCCCATGCGGCGTGCTCTCTGGATGATCCACAGCCGAAGTTGTCTCCGGCTATGAGAATTTTAGCGTTTCTATAGGCTTCCTGATTCAGCACGAAGGACGGATTATCGCTGCCATCATCATGGTAACGCATTGAGTGGAACAGGCCTTTACCCAGGCCACTTCGTCCAATGGTTTTGAGATATTGTTTGGGGATGATCATGTCAGTATCGACATTGATCATCGGCAGTGGCGCGGCAACACCCGACAGTTCTTTTAACGCATTCATGCTGGTGTTTCCTCGCTTGCCACTCGCTCAAGTTTGCGCACATCGGTGAGGTGACCGGTTATTGCCGCTGCTGCTGCCATGGCCGGGGACATTAAGTGCGTGCGCCCGCCATGCCCCTGCCGACCTTCAAAATTTCTATTTGACGTCGACGCACACCGTTCACCTGGTTCAAGTCGATCCGGGTTCATGCCAAGGCACATCGAACAACCCGGTTCGCGCCAATCGAATCCGGCAGTCTTCAGGATGTCGGCAATACCCTCTTCTTCAGCCTGCTTTTTAACCAGTCCGGAGCCGGGTACTACCATAGCGTTGACGGTAGACGCTACGGTTTTGCCTTTGACCACACTGGCTACGGCGCGCAGGTCTTCAATACGGCCATTGGTGCAGGAACCAATAAACACCCGATCGATCGGAATGCTGGAAAGTGGTGTGCCGGCTTTCAGTCCCATATACTCGAGTGAGCGTTTGGCTGCCGCTTGTTTGTGTTCGTCTGCAAAATCCTCTGGTGCGGGTACCGAATCGGTAATAGCCAGCGCGTCTTCCGGTGAGGTGCCCCAGGTGACTACTGGTGCGATCTCGGTTGCATCGAGTTCTATTACGGTATCAAAGTGCGCATCAGTGTCCGACTGCAGTGTTTTCCAGTATGCCATCGCGTCGGCCCAGTCTTGCCCTTTGGGCGCCATGGGTCGACCCTTCAGGTAATTAAAGGTCGTGTCGTCCGGTGCCACCAAACCAGCACGGGCTCCGCCTTCGATGGCCATATTGCAAAGAGTCATTCTGCCCTCCATGGTGAGATCCCGAATCGCCTCCCCGGCATATTCAATGACGTGTCCGGTGCCGCCGGCTGTGCCGGTTTTAGCGATCACAGCGAGAGTCAGATCTTTTGCTGTGACACCTTCGCCCAGCTTGCCATTGATCCTGACCAGCATATTTTTAGACTTGTTTTGCAACAGGGTTTGCGAGGCCAGTACGTGCTCCACCTCGGACGTACCAATGCCGTGAGCGAGCGCGCCAAAAGCACCATGAGTGGCGGTATGAGAGTCTCCGCAGACTACCGTGGTGCCCGGCAATGTAAAGCCTTGCTCCGGACCGATGATATGCACGATTCCCTGACGGACGTCAGTTTCATCATAGTACTCGACACCAAATTCTTTGGTGTTGTCACGCAGCGTGTCTACCTGCAGTTTACTCTCTGGATCATCAATACCGCTGGAGCGGTCAGTGGTGGGAATGTTGTGATCCACCACAGCCAGGGTCAGTTCTGGTCTGCGAACCTTGCGACTACCAATGCGTAGTCCCTCGAACGCCTGTGCGCTGGTAACTTCATGCACCAGATGTCGATCGATATAGATCAGGCAGGTACCATCTGGCTCTGTACTGACTACATGGGCGTCCCAAATCTTGTCGTATAATGTTTTTGCTTGCAAAAGCCTGCCTCTCGGATAGATGCGCGCACCGCGTCGGGGTGTGGATGGTGCCGTCGAAGAGCAGCCGCAGTGCCACAGTACACAGTGCCACGATAGTAGGGGCTAATGGTAGAGCGCTGGAGCAAGCGCTGCAATACAATAAACAGATTTTGGCAGGGGATTGAAGCGATCAACCGGTCACGGTGGTCAGCCAATCAGGGACATTGGGTCAACCTCGGTGGTCGGTCCTGACCGGGTTGTGTCGCCAGGCCGGTTGAGCCACAGCACCAATGCTGCGACAGCAATAACACACACGATTCCACCTATTGCCAGCGCAGTCATACTGCGCGCAGCACTTCGTCTTTCCATTCTTAAAGCTTGTGGTTTGCTCATTGTCGGTCACACCTCTTGCCAATGTGAATTGGACGCGCGTGATATTTCCAGTACGCGAGGAGTCAGTGTGCACTATCGGCGATGACCATTCCGACAGATGTTGCGCATTTTTAACAATTGCTGTGGATAACTATTTTGCTGACAGGCGAGTGAATGTGTCGATTCATTCAAAATCAATATATTAAAGAGAAGAACGGTCGTGTTGAAATCGTGTTTCAGACTGTCCAGTTTGTGAAGCAGACAGATGACAGTAATGGACCGGTCGGGTAGAATCCACCGGATTGCAAAAGCACCAG
>CAYMVV010000025.1:0-66003 GCA_964393885.1 uncultured Granulosicoccaceae bacterium
CAAAACCAATAGCAAACGTAGAATGACAGTCATGATGTGCAACCCGATTACCAGGCCACAGTGTGCCACGTTTGTCAGCCAGGATCAGCGATTATAGCTAGCACTGACCACGCTCTCGGGAGGCTCTCGGGAGGGCGAGTGTGCGATTCAAATCAATGGTTTGGTGCGGTTCGTTTCTCTCACAGGCAACCTACGCGGGGAAAGAACCCGATAACAGCGCGCTGCAAATGCCTGTACACAAGCAAGGCGCTCTGAGTAGCGCAGAGTGCACCAGAGAGACATGGTTGAAGTGTCGATACAGGAAAAACGGCACTTATAATTTGTTACACGAATGACTGTCCCGAACACAGGTCTCGAATTTCAGTGTGAATTTTGATTAGACGTACGAGGATATTTTTAGCTGCTGCAGTCGCATGAGCGACATCGGTAAAGAAGGATATCTATCAATTTTGCGCGCAAACAAGGTCCTGATATCACGTCGAGCAGAATTGGGAAACAGCTGTTACTTCGGTATTGCAGCGGGTACTGTGCCAGTACCCGCTTGCTTCATGAACTGCTACTGATCTTCGGTAATAACCGGGGTACCGGGCTTTGACAGAGGAGGTAATTCTCTTTCAGTGTCCCCTTCTCTTTCAGTGTCCCCGGATTGTGCTGCACCAATAATTGGCGTATCAGTCCGAGTGGAGCCGCCGCTTCCGTTATCCAACAGATCAGCCGCAAACTGGTTGTACTCTCGCAGATAGATATTTCGCTGCTCCTCTACGCTGGCCTCGCTTTCCCCGGTTGAGTGCGTCACGCGATAGTCCCAGCCAATTGCACCGGCATAGCCGTTAGAGAACCAGCTCTCCAGCATGGTTCTGTGATCCACGTTATCGAGCCCTTCAACTGGATACTCACCCATCATCAACGGCTTATCATCCAGCCCAAAGTCTGCTGGTGAACTGGAATAGGGCCAGAAAGCATTCACCCAATCGTAGATATGCGTTTGATAGAAATCGACGTCCATATTCTTCCAGGCAGTTGCCCACTTTAACGCAGCACTGCCGATCGATAGCGGAATGTCAGGTGTTTCAGCGCGCAGTACCTTGATGGTATCGCCAAGGAAAGTTTCCATCTGATCATGGCTTATGTGTTCAAGATCGCCGTTCGGGTCAAATTGATCACCACCCAAGCCTGACGGATCGCCATTTTTGTTAATACCTGTCACAGCCCACTCAGGCTCGTTGATAACATCCCAGGAGTGCAGACTGTCGCGGTGCGGGCTGTTTTGTAACGCGCGCGCAAATGGTGTAATGACGTTGTCCATTAACGCTTTGCGCCTGTCATCATCTATGACTATGTCACGATAGCCTGTCATTTTAATACCGAATGACTCTCTACTCGGCCGAAAGCCATCAAACGAGAACAGACAAAACATAATTCTTAAACCGGCTTCGTCCGCCAGTTCCAGTGCCTTCAAGCCATCATCTATCGCTGACTGAGCGAGCGGCAACGGAGCACCGTTGGCATCAAAGGTTATGGCATCTGTCCAGAATTCCGGCCACACCCACCAGCGAACCACTTTGATACCATGCGCCGCCATGTCTCGAAGTTCAGTACGGTAAGGTTCGGGATCTGACGCAACACCTTCTTTCGCCCAACCTTCGATGCCACCGAAATCACCTGCATAGTTTTTCCATGCATAGTTGATCCCGTAGCTGAAATCCTCTTGTAACTCTGCTGCCTGCACAGTCGAGCACAGGGCCGTCATAGACAATACTGCAATCGCTGCGAGCTTACGTATATTCATTTACTCTCCGGCAAAAACCTGCGTCAGGGCTACCAGCAGAGATCGGCCGCCAGTCACCTGTTCTTAAAACCTGAATAGAGCAATAAAGATGCAAATTTCTAAAAGCGGTAGTCGCTCACAGATATCAGACAGAAGTTGAACCATGCGAATAAATCTAAAATGAATAGACACGTAAGTTACAAAGTTTTATCAGGCTTGTTTGCAGATCGTTCTTGCAGATCTCGGGGGAACGGAATCTCCTCGTGTCAGAAGAGATCCCTGTATCAGATAGCCACTTAATGCCATGGGGCGGGTCAATGAAGTGGCGATATACGCACTGCATGCAGATCTCTCTGCCGGGCCTCTCTACCGGGCTGTCCGCGATAGATTAGGTGTGGCAACAGCCGAGCTTACGGGGTGTGTCACATGACTCGGGCAACTGCCACGATAGTCACCCGTTACAGCAGGGAGCCTGTGCGAGCACAGACTCCTGATGCGCTATGATGTCAATTTACTTCGATCGCACAATCAACGTAGGACAACCCGTCAATACTCCAGTAGCGCCAGCTGTGCTCGCCGGTTTTTTCTGCAAAACCCGGGTAATCGTGCTTATACCAAAAGTCGTTAACGATATCTCCGGACTGTACACTCCAGCCACTGTGTCGCTCGCCATCGACCAGATAGTCACCATCCTCGAGAAATCGAAAATTATAGGTATCGGCAAAGTGCAGCGGGGTCACATAAGCTACCGGGACATCCTCTTTAAACTGAGTTGTTATACGGCTGCAGTCAATAACCTGCCCTTCAAGCTCGCTCTCGGTGAACGCAAGCTTGTTTAACACGATGTCGCCCAATAGCCAACTCTGCGGACCCGCGACAGACTCACTGGTAAAAATGGCGCTATTTACAAAATCGTTCGAGAAATCAACTGGCAATACCGTACCCAGGCTTGGCTCCCGGGTTAACTGATACGTTGATCGCTGACCATAAACGCCCATGTAGTAAGTGCCCGCCGACGTAGCGCTGACACTAATGTCGTTGGACTCGCGTGCGACTGAGCCACCAATGGTATTAAATTCACTATCAAGCAAGACATATTTGCTCGCCTGATTCGCATTTTCTGCCGCGTTCACATAGTCGAAAAAGATTGACGTGCTTTCGCCGGCAGCGAGTTCTATCGAAAAGAAATCCACTGAATCAGTGCAAAGCGACGCGGTGATTTGACCACCTACAGGAATCACTGTTGCGGTTGAGAGACTGTCATTCTCTTCAAACTCATCCTCGGCACAAGCGATGGTGGAGGGCACACTTACCGAGAATGTGTTGCTCGCATTGTTGGCAAAGTCTCTCTCCTCTATAAAATGATAAGGCTGAGATTGATCTCTATCCTCCGGCACAATATCAAACGCATTCTGCCAGTTTGGATTCACCACCAGACGCGCACTGTATGTACCGCCTGGCAAGCCCGTTGCGGCACCACGCGCGCTCAGCGCCAACGTAGCGGAATCGCTCGCTGAATTGTCCAGCACGCGAATATCAAACAGCGACTGTCGATAGCTGTCACTAAATCTCCCGGAAGCTGCAATTTCCAGTGCAACGGATAACGCATCCAGATCAATAGCAGCCCCGCCGCTATCGGCTACCTCAAACTGGAATTCGACACTGTAAGAGCCACCATTCGACGCTTCGTTGTTTTCAAGGACAACCGCGTTTTGAATGACTAATTCATTGGCCGCTGACGAGTTTGCAGAGCCAGTTAGCGATACTGATTCAGACTGTGATCCATCCTCGTTCACCAGAGAAACGCTCGTTAAGGAAACATCGGAGCCATCAATACGAGAAACTAACTGTTGTCCTGCGCTCTGTGCCTCTGCATTGTCGCCTGCTGACCCGCCACAGGCCGACAGCGTGCACATCACGGCCGCAGACCCCAGCACCTTGCCTATATTTTTCACTTGCTCAACACCTTGCCCGTTAGAATCTGAAATAACGCCCGAATTGACCTTTCCCCTCGACCTCTACACCTAAGGTGTCGAACACGATTGTTGCCGGCTCGCCGTCGGGGTTGTACCAAAGCTCACTGCCAAGATGAATTCCACCTATGACATGGTCAGCATCAGGAAAACGTGGACCTCGCTTTGCCGGGTCCGGGTTATTGTCGTTGTCGGTACCGTCAATTAAGCGCCAGGCTTCATGTGCTCTGGCCGCAGGTGTGTCAATTTCGAACGCACCAGTCAAAAACAGATCGCGAAACTCTGATGAACGCATCCAGTCGGCAATCTCCGTATAGTTGATCGTCGTGCCATTGCGCGCTGCATCCGGATCTACTGCAACCAGGCCTATATAAAGGAAACAGTTCTCGGCTGTGCCAAGCACACAAAGCGGACGGTGACCATCCCTTGATCCTTCGATTTTGAAATAAACATCAAACTCCCCTCCCTCCTGAAACGTGACAGAGCCAATTCTGAACCCGCCCGTCCATGACGATGCCCTGCCTTCAAAACGCGGATAATCGAACCAGATATTGAGATTCCAGACTTCTGTGATGTCCGAGCTAATGCCATTGATGGTATTTACCAGGCTGTCATTGCCACCCGGGACCAGTTCAACATCAGAGACGTTGTGCCAGTACGAATCCATGAACACATTAGCGACGCCGTTTACTGCACTGCCCACTTCAAGATCTGCTTGTACAGACACCCGAATATCGAAATCAAGCTCGCCGGCTAGCACCGGCAAGCCGGTCGCCTCGGCTACCGTTTCCATCTGAAAAACGGGTGAACCACCATGACGTTGTGCTGACGGTAAAATGGTTTCAATCTGTCCGCACTCAACACCCCACGACTCAAATCGACCACCCATAGAACCCACCACCATTGCCGGGTATGCCCGTACAAACGTATTGCGCTCGGTTGGTGAGTCTTTGCGCGACGTTAAGCGATAGGTCAGCATGACCGGATCAACTGATTGTGGACGCACACAAGGGCTCGGATTATTTCCGATCAGGGCAGGCACTTCCCAACGGACCAGATCCTGCCCCCCTTCGTAAAAAATTAACTGATAGTTGTTACTGGCATCCAGTTGTCGACCGTCGTAGACATTGTTTGTATAGAGCACATCGTCAAGCTGGAACTTGCTGAAGGGATCACTTTCACCAGGCGTTAAAACCGGACGTATCTCGCCGGCAAAACCGAGTGGTGGCTCGATGTCACCATTGTCCAGAATCGGTGATGAGGTCGGGTTCGAAATTGACACGCCCTCATCAGTCGGTTCGTTTCCAATCTCATCAGGCGAGCTGCCCTCACCCACTGGCTCGTTGCCACCTTCCTCTGAAGCTGTCCCCTCCGAGCCTGTGGACTCTTCAGCCGCTGCCGGGTCACCCGGTTCATCGGATGAGTCACTGGAGCCTCCACCGCAAGCGGACAGCAACAGGAACATCAGTGACACGCCAGTCAGAGAGATTGACTGTTGCAGACATTTACTTTTATTTTTTTTAACCACGGACAAGCTGGGATCCAATCTGAGTGATGACAGATGCAACGGCAGCTTGCAATTAATATGCAAAAATACCCCCTACAGATGCCTCGTTGAAGTGGATCAAATCAATGATGAAGAGAGTCCTGCGGTTAGCAGTCTTCTGACTATCCCGGTGAGTTGTTAACGCAGTAAAGTCGAATAGAAATACCGCCAGCTACCACAAGGACTGTGATTAGCTGTTTTTTAAGAGGAAATAGCGCAAGAGGCTACTGTTTGGTCCGCGCCGGGTTGCCACTTGTAAGCACACTACACTTAATCGAAGGCTCACTTAACGCAGTCGTGTGGCACAGGGATCCCGCTAATAAAGTAGCGTCAGCAGACCAGGTGATGAATCATTTGTTTACAATTAATCACTCTGCGCAAAGACCAGGCACAGAGGTTAGTGGTACGACGGGAGAAACCCGATAACATCACAAGCGGTAAATTCAGTTTTACACTATAGGGTGTGCTCTGAGTGACACGTAGCGCACCAATCACTGACGCGGGCACTGACGCGGGCACTGACGCGGGCACTGACGCGGGCACTGACGCGTGAACTCCGTGAGTAAAAGCCAGGCCTGGGCTACAGTAAAAACAACGCCGATACAAAGCCGATCAAACCGCCAAACACAGCACCCCAAACCACCAGCCATCCCAAATGCTGCCTGATCATTCGTTGAATAATATCTTTCACCATTTCTGGCGTCAGCTCATCAAGGCGGGCTTTCACTATGCGACCAATGCGGTCGACGAAATCGTCGCTGGCAGTAACGCTCTGCAATTGTTTTTGCAGGTTCTGTTGAAACGATGGCGATTGGGTTGTATTGATCAGAAATTCCTGCATACGAGTCTTGAACGGTTCGCGCATTGCATCGAGTGCGACCTCGCCACCAACCATTGACAACATACCGCCCAGCGATGAACCCATAACGATTGCCACCAACTGATCAAATGCGTCATCCATATCAAGGTTGCGGATTACCGGCTCGATATCGACAGGCGCTGATGATGATGTATCGCTGGAAAAAAAGCGCTCGACATTTTGTGGATTGAACAGCTCTTCGGTTACCAGCCGCATGATACCCGACTTGAACTCTTCGAAATGAAGCGGAATGACGCCGGAGCCATAGAGCCCTGGTACCCGCTCGAACAGCATATGAATAGCCAGCCAGTTAGTCACCGCACCGGACAATGCAAACAAACCGGTGTAGAAAATCAAGTTCCCTGCAACTCCAGGCACAGCCCAGCCAACAAGTATCAAGGCGATAGCGACCAGATTCGGCAGCAGATTTTTATTGAGCAGGGACATTGCAGATCTTTTGTTTTGTTATTCGGTGGTCAATGCCGGTTGCAACTACTACAACCGCATAGTTAATGGTGTTACCACATTAAGTCATCAGGGACTTTGAAGTCTGCGTATTCATCCTCTGCGGCATCTTCCGTTTCCTTGTTGAGTACAAGAATAGATTCACCGGCGCGTTCGGCTATTTTTTCAGCCGCCTGGCGAGGCACCAGATCATAGCTCTCACCAGTTTTTACAATTGCCAGCGCCCCGTTTATAACACTGCCACGCTGACGCTCGGTAAGATAAAGGGTTTTCACCAGATTGCCTTCCGGGAACTTGTATTCGATGTCTCCTCGCTCCACTACTCGATTCATCTGCACCAGTTGCCGAACCTGAGCTGCTATGGCGGCCGCCTGCTCACGCTCGGTTTTTTGACGATTCAGCTCTCTGTCATGATCGCGCTTGTCCTGCTCGGCCTGCTCTGCCTGCTTGGCGGCCTCGTCGGTTACGTCAACGCCGGCTCGCTTCAGTTTATCTTTACTGTTTTTCGCCTTCCTGGCCTTGACCGCCTGCTTCTTGTTGGCGAGACCCGCTTTCAGCAGCTGATTTTGAAGTGAGTTACCCATTTTTTAATCCCGTTTCCACATTCTCGGGCAGGCTACCCGCCTGCACTATTCAGTTGCTTCGCTGATGATGCCCCGCCTTAGTCGTCCGGCCACTATGCCGTAGCGGGGTGCAAAAAAGAACGCCAGCAAAAAAAATGCAATCAGTACTAAAACGATCGTCGGGGCTGTCGCGCTATCCAGATGAAAGCTGACCAGGACGCCGACAATTGAAGCAACACTGGACACCGCACAGGCAATAATCAGCATGCGATCAAAACGATCAGTGATCAGGTGAGCGATGGCACCGGGCGCGATAAGCAAAGCGATAATAAGCGTTATGCCAACGGCCTTCAGACCCGACACGATCACCACAGACAGTAAAACCAGCAGCCCGTAGTGTAGCCAGGCAACTGGCAGACCGATGGTCTTGGCATGCTGAGGATCAAACGCCAACACCAGCAAGTCTCGACGCTTGGCCAGAATAACGCCAACCGTTAAAACCGCAATTAAAGCAGATTGCCACACATCGGTCCAATCAACCCCGAGTACGTCACCGAACAGAATGGTATGCAAATCGAAATCGATATTAAGCGCGGTGAACAACACCATGCCGAGGCCGAACATGCCGGAGAACACCACCCCCATCACAGTATCTTCTTTCAGCCGTGAGTTTTCGGTCAGATAGCCGGTTGCCAGCGAACAGATAAGACCCGCAATAAAGGCACCGATCACAACCGGTACTCCGGCCGCATAGGCCAGCACAATACCCGGCAACACCGCGTGAGATATCGCATCCCCCATCAGCGCCCAGCCACGCAGCACCAAGAAACATGACAGCACCGCAGCTGATATAGACAACAACACTGACATCGCCAGCGCCTGTTGCATAAAGTCAATCGTTAACGGTTCGATGATCGCGTTCAGCACGGGCTATATCCCTTCGCGCCTGACGCGCAGCCGTGCTGCGAGCAAACCATGTACTGGCGCAAAGAAAAACGCCAATAGTAATAGAGCGGTCTGCAGGCAAATGATCACCCCGCCAGTGACGCCATCCAAAAAGTAACTGGCATAGCCGCCGATGGCACAGGTCAAGGCACCGACCGTTGATGCAATAACAATCAAGCGAGAAAACCTGTCGGTCAGCAGGTAAGCCGTAGCGCCCGGTGTAACCACCATAGCCACTACCAGAAACGCCCCCACCGCCTGCAGCGCGGCCACGGTACTGGCACTTAACACAGTAAAAAAAATAACTTTCAGAGCGTTCGGATTTAGACCAATTGACCGAGCATGGTTTTCATCAAAGAAAACCACCATTAAATCTTTCCACCTGGCGATAAGCACTGTGAGTGAAATAATCGATATAATCACCAACTGCCACTTGTCAGATTGATCTATATGTAAAATGTTGCCAAACACGATCGTATCGATTCGAACCGACGTTGGTCTGATTGAGATCATGAACAATCCCAGTGCAAAAAATCCACTGAAAACCAGCCCGATAACCGCATCGGTTTTCAGCCTTGAGCGCGTGGTTATAAATAACATGGCCAGAGCTGACAGCCCACCCGATAAAAAGGCACCGATCGCATAGGGCAGCCCCAACATATAGGCACCAGCAACACCCGGAACGACCGAGTGCGACAGCGCATCGCCAATCAGCGACCAGCCCTTTAACATTAAGTACGCAGACAGGAAACCACACACACCACCCACCAGCGCGCTGACCCAGATGGCATCAACCATATAGCTATAGGAAAAGGGCTCCAGCCAGTAACTCACGGCTTCACGTGCCGTTTAGCTATCATCGGATGCACTACCCTGCCGGCTTGCCCGTGGCACGATTGATGGCATCCTGACTTTGTTTTGTGATGCCCTGCTTTTCACCCTCTATGTGGTCCGCTTTTTCGCCTGTTTTTGCATCTGCTTTTTCACCGGCTTTTTCACCAGCTTTTTCGCCATAGAGAACAAAAGGTCGTTCATCATCAGTAACAACAGTCACTTCACGCGAGTCGTCATCGTTGTGTAAATCATGTCCGCCCAACACATGAAATCTGAGCACACCGCCGAACGCCTCTTCGAGATTGTCGAGGGTGAATACCTGTTTGGCAGGACCGCTGGCCAGTACTGTGCGATTAATGAGCACTACATGGTCGCAAAACTGCGGCACGCTACCAAGGTTGTGGGTCGACACCAGCATTACCCGGCCCTCGTCTCGCAGGCTGCGCATTAAACCAATAATCGACTCCTCCGTTTTTACATCGACTCCGGTAAACGGCTCATCGAGTAATATGACTCTGCCACCCTGTGCCAGCGCTCGCGCCAGAAAGACCCGTTTTTTCTGACCACCTGAAAGCTCACCAATCTGACGCTGCCGATAATCAACCATGCCAACGCGATCGAGAGCAGCGGTAACCTCATCGTGATCAACCTGCTTAGGACGACGGAAGAATCCCATATGACCATAGCGCCCCATCATTACGACGTCTTCGACCAGTACCGGGAAGTTCCAGTCTACATCTTCGTTTTGAGGCACGTAGGCGACGGTATTTCTTTGCAGCGCCCGACCGGCTGCACGACCCAGTATATCTACCGAGCCGGTAGCCAGAGGCACAAACCCCATAATGGCTTTGAACAGTGTGGACTTACCCGAACCATTGATCCCGACCAGCGCGCAGATCGTCGAATTCGGAATGGAAAAGCTTGCGTTACGCAAAGCGGTATGACCGTTTCTGTAAGTAACCGTTATGTTATTTGCTGTAATTCCGGGGGCGGCGGCATCACGGATAACACTCGTATCCGTCAATGTTTGCGCTACACTCTCAGCTTCCATGCTACTGATCACCGGTCAGGCCGGTCACCACTGTTTCGACAGTGGTTCGCAAAAGATCGATATAGGTTGGTACCGGCCCACCCGCTTCACTCAAAGAGTCCACGTAAAGTACGCCGCCATAGCTAGCACCGGTTTCACGAGCCACCTGTTTAGCTGGCTTGTCAGACACAGTACTCTCACTGAATACCGCACTGATCTCGTTGTCACGTATTGAATCAATCAAGCGTCGTACCTGCTGCGGAGTCCCTTGCGCATCAGCGTTGATTGGCCACAGGTAAATCTCCTGCAGGCCGAAATCACGCGCCAGGTAACTGAACGCACCCTCGCTACTCGCAAGCCAGCGCCTGCTTTGTGGAATGCTGTTGATTTTCGCTTTGAGTGGCTCGACCAGTTGTTGTATCTGTAGCGTGTAGGACTTCGCATTGGCGTCGTACACCTCAGCGTTAGCAGGATCAGCCTCGCTCAGCGCCCGGCGAATATTTTCAATATAAATTTGCACATCGCCTGGCGACATCCACGCATGCGGGTTGGGCTTATTGCGGTAGGGCCCTTGCTGGATAGGAATTTCCACCACACCATCAGACACCACCACATCCGTCGCCGAACGGATTCGACTCATAAATTTCTTGAACCACCGCTCCAGCCCCAGACCATTCCACAACACAAGATCGGCATCGCGCACCCGCAACAGATCTTTTGGCGTTGGTTGATAATTGTGTATCTCGGCACCCGGACGAGTAATAGAAACCACGTCCGCTGCATCTCCGGCAACGTTCTCGGCAAGGTCGGCGATGATAGTAAACGTGGTTGCAACTTTCAACCGCTCACCATTCAACGCAGGTGCCTCTTCAAGCGGTTTGTCTGCTGCGAAAACAACACCACCGACAAAAAGACCACCCAAAAGCAACAGCCACAACAACGCAAACACCACCCTGCTACGCGGAGAAGCTCTGAATGGGTGCTGCAGTGCCGAAACTCTCATTGAAGTGCGCGATCCTAAATATTAGCCTATGCTTAGTTTATACCTATTGAGTAATATTTCAAGCCTGTGGCATAATTCCCACCAAAGGCTTATTTCAACCGGAGATACCCATCGCGAACTCCCCCTCCTCTAGTACAGCTGAAAGTGCAGCCAGAGATGCAAACGCTGCAGAAAAGCTCGACCGTGCGCTGCCGGAAGTCGCAGAACAGGCAGAGCGCTTCACCCGTGTGCGCGAGTCTCACAAATACGAGGCGATTGAAGATTACGTCGAACTGATTGACGATTTGATCTCTGCCGGTGGTGAAGCCCGACTCGTTGACGTGGCAAACAGAATGGGGATTACTCAACCTACCGCCAGCAAAACCCTGGCAAGGCTGCAACGCGACGGTTACATCACATCCGAACCCTATCGCTCAATTTTCCTCACCGATAAAGGCAAGCAACTGGCAGAAGAAAGCCGGATCAAACACGACATTGTTTATGAATTTCTGCTGGCAATCGGTGTCAGCCCGGAAATCGCCAAACGCGACTCCGAGGGAATGGAGCATCATGTTTCAGAAGAGACGCTGAAAATTTTTAAGACCATTGCTCAACAGGGCAATAAAAACATCGGCACATAGATATTGTGAAGCCTTAAGATGAAGCGTCGTTGTGAAGCCTGAGACTATTTTGTAAGGCATCGGTGTGACGCATCGTTGAGAAGCATCGGTATAAAGCATCGTTGTCAAAAATCTTTATAAAGAGCCTTGATATAGAGTCGCCGTGAACTTCAAAAAGAATAGTGCAGCTTCAAAACGAATAGTCGACATGAATCATGAATGGTCGACCTGAATCGACGCCCTGATAAATCGCATCTGACAGCGCAGCGAAGGCCCCGTCAAACGATACCTCCGCCAGCACCGCTCACAGCAGGCCTTTCAGCCGACAATTTTTTTCTATATTCTGACTCACGGTACGCTGCAACGGGATCCACTGCACCTCCGCTTTGCAATCGTGCTCTTTGCAGAATCGGATCGACGTCGGTTCTGAAAGCACGCTTCAAGTTATCTGTAGCCATTAACGCATCGTTATCATCCTGGTAGCCCGCCAATGCGACTCTGTCTACCAGCAACGCCTGAACAAAGGCGCGCTGCACTTCGATCGCACTGTACATCAGACTCTCGATCGGGTCTGTCACATTGTGAGACTGATCAAGCATATAGGCTGGTTTAAAACTGTCCCCCTGTTGTTGCGCTATATCAACCAGCTCGTTAAACACCAGGAAAAGCCGGTACGGATCAATCGCACCGGAATCAAGATCGTCATCGCCATACTTCGAATCATTAAAGTGAAAACCGCCCAGCTTACCAAAGCGTGCAAGCCTCGACACGATCATCTCGATGTTCACGTTCGGCGCATGATGACCCAGATCAACAAGACAACTGGCCCTGGGTCCAAGCTCAGTGGCAATCAGATAACTGCTGCCCCAATCCTGCACAACTGTCGAGTAAAATGCAGGCTCGTACATTTTGTGTTCGGTAAACAATTGCCAGTCGTCTGGCAGCGCCGCGTATACCTGTTTTATGGCATCCAGATAGCGATCAAACTGGCGCCCCATGTGTGCCTGACCGGGGAAATTTGAGCCATCACCAACCCAAACCGTCAGAGCCTGTGAGCCCAGCGTCTTGCCTATTTCTATGCAACGGATATTGTGCTCGATCGCCTGCTCTCTGGTCGCGGCATCGGTATGCGATAGCGATCCGAATTTATAGGAACACGTTTGCCCGACCTGATCCTGAAACGTGTTTGAATTCATGGCATCGAAGCCAAGCCCCAGGCTGCTGGCCTGTTCACGCAGTGCAGCAGGATCTTCGTCGTCCCACGGAATATGCAGTGACACGGACGGTGTGGCCCGGGTGAGTTGCTGTATAACACCGCAGTCGTCGAGCTTGTCAAACACATGCCTTGGCTCGCCAACACCGGGAAAGCGCGCAAAGCGGGTTCCACCTGTGCCAACTCCCCACGAGGGTATCGCAACCCCGAAAGCGGCTGCACTGGTGGTTAGCGATTCAATATCAATATGACGCCGCTGTAGATTTTCGGCCAGTGCCGTATAGTCTGCATCCAGAGCGGCCAGCCGTGACTGATTGTGTTTATCGATTAACTCAGGGGCGATTCGCATAAGGTGTTCCTATCGTGTGAATGACTGAACGTTACCTGCATCCACATTGAGAATATTACCGGTAGACTTGGCTGATACATCACTGACCAGAAAACAGGTTGCCTCGGCTATGTCTTCTGGCAAAACCGCGCGCTTCAATAAAGAGCGCTCAAGATAGTGGGCCTGCATCTCTTCCGTATCTTTGCCGTAGGCATCAGCACGTTGCTGTAGCCATTCCCCCGACCAGATTTTCGACCCTTGTAACACCGCATCCGGGTTAACAACATTCACACGTATACCGCTGGTCGCGCCTTCAAGTGCGAGGCAACGCGCAAGATGAACTTCAGAAGCCTTGGCGGTGCAGTAGGCAGAGGCACCGGCAGACGCGGCTAATGCATTTTTTGATGCAATAAAGACAATCGCACCACCTCGGGATTGCCGCTTGAACAATTTGAATGCCTCGCGCGAGACTAAAAAATACCCGGTCGACAGAATATCCATATTCCAGTTCCACAACTCCAGCGAGGTGTTTTCTATCGTGGCAGATGACGCAATCCCTGCATTTGATACCAGTATATCCAGCCCACCGAACTCTCGTATAGTTGTTGCAAATGCAGCACGCACATCGTCTTCGCGGGTGACATCCATAACCACCTGCCGCACCACATCGCTGCCATGCCGGTCTATCAGGTTCTGACTGGTCTGCGTTAACAACTGTTCATCAATGTCCGCAAGTACGACACAGACGCCATCTGACAACAGTCGCTCCGCCGTGGCTGAGCCAATCCCCCCCGCCCCGCCGGTAACCAATGCCACTCGTCCGGCCAGGCTCTTCGGTTTCGGCATGCGCTGCAACTTGGCCTCCTCCAGCAACCAGTATTCAATATCAAAAGCTTCCTGTTCCGGTAAACCACAATAGCGCGATACCGAGGATGCCTCACGCATCACGTTGATTGCATTCGTATAGAACTCAGCGCTGACACGCGCTGTCGCCTTGTCTTTGGCGAACGTGAACATGCCAATTCCGGGAACAAGGTAGACGACCGGGTTAGCATCTCGCATCGGCGGACTGTCGTCGTGTTTGCAGCGTTCATAGTAAGATGCATAATCACGACGATACTGATCAAGCGACTTTGGTAATGACTGTACAGCCGTGTCCACGCGATTGTCAGTATGCTCTGTATCCGCATGTGACATAGAGCTGAGCGAGGACTCGTTACCTTCTGCAGGTTTGTCACTACCCGTGTGTTTTTTACTGGCTGATGGCTCTTCCTTGGCTGATGGCTCTTTATTGGCTGATGGCTCTTTATTGGCTGATGGCTCTTTACTGGCTGATGGCTCTTTACCGGCTGATGGCTCTTTACTGGCTGAAGGCTCTTCATTAGCAGACGGATCAAACGCCACAATAAGCGGTCGAATTTTCGTTCGCAGAAAGTGATCAGGGCAACTGGTGCCCAGTGCAGCCAGTTCAGGCATGTTTTCACTACATACAAACTCCAGTACCGCAGGGCTGTCATCAAAGTGACCCACCTGGTATTGTCCGTCGCTTATCAAACCACGAATCTCCGGCATGAGCTGCTCTGCTACGCGCCGCCTTTTGTCTTCTGTTAATGGCGTATATCTGGCACCACCAAAAGCGGCCCCGTTCTGTGTTTTACTGTCCAACCAGCTTATCGCCTGATTGATAATCTCAAGCGTGATTGCATAGCATTCACCGGCACTGTCAGCCCAGGTAAATAAACCATGGCTGCCGAGTATGACACCTCGTGCCTGTGGATTTTCTTCGCAGAATGCGGCAAGCCATAAACCCAGTTCGTAACCCGGGCGCTTCCACGGCAGCCAGCCAATATCGTCGCCAAAAATTTCTTTTGTTAACGCCTCTCCATCTGCCGCCGCGGCGATTGCAATGATCGCATCAGGGTGCATATGGTCAACATGAGACTGTGGCACATAGGCATGCAATGGCGTATCTATAGAAGACGCTCGCGGGTTGAGGTTAAACGTGCAATGTGGCAGATACGCCACCATCTCGTCCTCGTACTGATCACCCCGATACAAATCACGCAGCGCATCCAGCTTGTCCTGATACAAAGTGGAGAAGCCGTCCAGCTTCATTGTTCCCACGTCACCGCCCGATCCCTTGACCCATAACACCCTGGTGTCCTCGCCAGTCAGCGGATCTGGCGCGATAACTTTCGCAGAGGTATTGCCGCCACCAAAATTGGTGATCCGCTTATCACTGCCGAGCAGATTGGATCGATACAACAAGCGTCCGGGCTCATCCAGTGCTGCCGCATGACTGTCATCCCACAGGTTCGGCAACAGCTCGCTCGTGTGACCGGTCATTAATACCATTCCTCCAAGTGTAGGTTGCACAGAATTGCCTCAATTACAGTCATTGTCAATCATTTCCGACATCGGTATCTCAACATTTGATTGATCTAGATTGTTTGTGATTGACAAACCTATTGCGCGGCGTATGATCCAGTGAAAAGAGGCGGATGGCCTGGCTCAACCTGCGCACCAGACCCCACGCCAGACCATCCCGCACCAGACCAAGGCCGCGCCAGACCAGCCCGCGCCAGACCAGGAGGACGCGAGTGCACGAACTCGAAAGGCAAAATATCATTCTGTCCGCTGTACAGGAAAAGCCGGTCGCCACGGTCACGGAGCTGGTCGCCCTGACCGACGCGTCAGAGGCTACCATTCGACGCGATATCGCAGCCCTGCATGTGCAAAAACAACTTAAACGGGTGCGCGGAGGTGCGGAGGCGCTGCTACCACCAACCCATAGCGCGCTTGCAGGCAGACCCTTCAGTGTTAACCAGACCATGCACGCAAGGGAAAAACGTGCCATTGCACGTGAGGCCGCAGCACTATGCAGCGATGGTGACGACGTCATCATCAATGGTGGCACGAGCACGTATCAGATGGTGCATCTGCTCACCAACAAACGCATGCAAATTTTTACTAATTCATTCCCGATTGCAGAACACCTGCTGCAGTACTCGAAAAACCAGCTCACCTTGCCCGGTGGCACAATCTACCGCGAACAAAACATCATCCTCAGCCCGTTCGATAACGATGTCACCAAAAATTTCTGTGCCATGCGTATGTTCATGGGTGCGCACAGCATTGGTCGACATGGATTGATGGAATCAGATCCGCTGGTCATACAAAGCGAGCAAAAACTGTTAGAACAAGCGGACGAACTGGTCGTGCTTGCCGATGCCTCCAAATTCAAACGTCGCTCGCCGTTGTTGATATGCTCACTGCAGCGTATCGACATCCTGATCACAGACAATCGCATTGAAGATGCGTCGGTTAATATGCTGGAAGCAGCCGGCGTAAAAGTTATTGTCGCCGAACTTAAATCAGCTGAAAAAGCCGGATGACGCTAATGGAAATATCGGTTTAGTCAGCGCAATACCCACCACTAGAGGAAAGCAAACGCATGAAGAAAACAATGAAACTCCTGTCCACCGCGGTATTGGCCAGTTCTATGGCCTGGTCTAGCGCACAAGCGGAAGATATGCGCATAGCCCTGGTCGTCAAGGCACTGGGCATTGGCTTTTTCGAGGCAGCTGCCAAGGGCGCCGAGGAAGCCGCCGCTGAACTCGGCGATGTGGAAATAATCTATACCGGCCCGACAGACACCACGGCTGAAGGACAGATCGAAGTCATCAATTCACTGATCGCACAGAAGGTCGACGCTATCGCCATATCTGCCAACGACCAGGACGCATTGGTTCCCTCCCTGAAAAAAGCCATGCAACGAGGCATTACGGTTATCTCGTGGGATTCCGGTGTCGCCCCGGAAGGCAGGCAAATGCATTTGAATCCATCATCCAATCCACTGATCGGCAACATGATCGTAAAGATGGCAGCCGATCATTTGCCTGAGGGTGGTGATGTAGCGGTGTTATCCGCATCGGCAACTGCAACTAACCAGAACATCTGGATTGAAGAGATGAACAAAGTGGTAGGCAACTACCCGGGTATCAACGTGGTATCCACTGTCTATGGAGACGACCTGTCCGATAAAAGCTATCGTGAAGCGCAAGGCCTTATGTCATCTCACGAAGACCTGAAAGCCATCATTGCACCCACGTCTGTTGGCATTGTTGCAGCAGCGCAAGCCGTATCTGACGCAGGCAAGACCGGAGAAATTCTGGTAACAGGTCTGGGGCTGCCATCGGAAATGGCCGCCCATGTTGAATCAGGTGCGTCCAAATCTTTCGCGATCTGGAACCCTATCGATCTTGGCTACGCCGCCACCATGATCTCCTACAATCTTGCCAAGGGTGAAGCCAAAGCAACCGCCGGCGGCGAGATCCCGATGGGTCGTCTTGGCTCGGTTGAACTGGGCGACTCACTCGACGGTGCAATGGCAGATCCGTTTGTCTACGATGCATCCAATATCGATCAGTTCAAGGAAATATTCTAGAACTGCGCATACAGGCCCCTGGCCAGAGTATTTGATCAGTGCTTTGATCGCTATATAGTCAACGCACTGAGCAAAGACTCTGGCCAGGTCCTGTGAAATGGCGGCAAGCGCGAAAGAAAGAGTCTGTATATCGAACGCTTGCCACGGGCATCTGGCCGAGTACCCGATCGACTACCCTGAATCGACGCCTGACTTTCACCCACGTGCCGGAGCGTATGATTTGCCCGTTAACACCGACCCCTCACCTGTACTGTCGCTTGATAACATCAGCAAGGATTTTCCGGGTGTGCGCGCGCTCTCTTCTGTATCACTCAATCTATACCCCGGTGAGGTTACCGCACTCATCGGTGAAAACGGCGCCGGCAAATCTACCGTAGTCAAAATTCTAACCGGTATATACCAGTCCGATGAAGGGGTTATCCGGATAGACAACCATCCTGTCAGCCTCGCCAACCCGATTAATGCAACCCGCGCCGGTATCACCGCTATACATCAGGAAACCGTTCTGTTTGACGACCTGTCACTGGCTGAAAATATTTATATCGGTCATGCACCGCGCACGCGACTGGGCCTCATTGACTGGAAAACCATGAACCGCAGCGCCGCTCAGTTACTTGAACGAGTGGGCGCCACCGCCAAACCCGCAACATTGCTGCGAGACCTGGGTATCGCAAACAAACACCTCGTGGCCATTGCGCGCGCCTTGTCGATAGACGCACGCATTGTCATCATGGACGAGCCGACCGCCGCACTGTCGCACAAGGAAATTGAAGAGCTCTATCAACTGGTGGAGCAACTCAGATCTGACGGCAAAGCCATTCTTTTCATCAGCCACAAATTTGAAGAGATTTTCCGCATTGCAGATCGCTATACAGTGTTTCGCGATGGCGAGTTAGTTGGCGATGGATTAATCGCCAACTCCAGCACCGATGAACTCGTTGAACTGATGGTCGGACGTTCGGTCGACAGTGTGTTTCCACCGCGCACCAATGAACTTGGTGATCCCGTCATGCACGTCGACGGGTATTCTCACCCCACCGAATTCAACGATATCAGCTTCTCATTAAACCGTGGCGAAATTCTCGGCTTCTACGGATTGGTTGGCGCGGGTCGCAGCGAGTGCATGCAATCCTTATTTGGTATCACACGTCCGTCTTCCGGCACACTGACAATCGACGGCAAACCGCACAACATTAACAACCCGGCTGACGCGATTGCCAGTGGATTGGTCTATGTACCGGAAGACAGAGGCAGGCAAGGTGCAATAACCAGCCTGCCGATCGTCGACAACATTGCCTTGCCATCCATGAACGCCACATCGAACAAAGGCTTTGTTCGCATGGCCAAAGAGTTCGCACTGGCTCGTCGCTACACACAGCGGCTCGGGCTCAAGGCCACGGCACTGGATCAATTTGTCGGCGAGCTCTCAGGTGGCAATCAACAAAAAGTGGTCATCGCAAAATGGCTGGCAACTCAGCCCAAAGTCATCATTCTCGATGAGCCAACCAAAGGCATTGATATCGGATCGAAAGCCTCTGTCCACGCCTTTATGCGCGAGCTGGCATCGCAGGGCCTGGCGGTCATTATGGTGTCGTCGGAAATCCCCGAAATTATCGGCATGTCTGATCGGGTAATTGTGATGCGAGAGGGACGCCGTGTGGCAGAACTCGATCGCCAACACCTTAAACCCGACCTGTTGATCAGAGCCGCCGCCGGTATAGACGAGGCAAGTGCCGCATGATGCCGCTCAGGTTCTCCCGAGATATATTGCTGGCACTGGTATTGATCGCACTGATCGGTCTGATTTACCTGCGCTTCCCGGGGTTTGCATCACCGGCATCACTACTGGGTGTGTTTAATGACACATCGATATTAATCATTTTGGCGCTGGGCCAAATGGCCGTCATATTAACCCGATGTATCGACCTGTCCATGGCGTCCAATCTTGCGCTGACAGGCATGTGCACCGCCATGCTCAATGCATCCATGCCTTCAATACCAATCCCTGTACTGGTGCTAACCGCTCTGGCTATCGGCGCCCTATTAGGCAGCATTAATGGCTTGTTGGTATGGAAACTAGACATACCACCCATAGTCGTCACACTGGGCACGCTGACCATCTTCCGCGGCATCATCTTTCTATTGTCTGATGGACAGTGGATTAACGCCCATGAGATGAGTCCGGCATTCAAAGCACTGCCGCGCGCCGAGTTCCTGGGTCTGCCGATACTGTCGTGGGTCGCTGTGACATGTGTTATCTGTCTTTATATTCTGCTCAATCGCACAGCGATGGGACGCGCGTTTTACGCGGTGGGCGGTAACCCGGACGCGGCGGTTTATACCGGTATCAATGTCGGTAAAAATCGTTTTAACGCATTTGTGCTCTCCGGTGCGCTGTCCGGAATCGCCGGTTACCTCTGGGTATCACGCTACGCCGTCGCCTACGTTGATATCGCCGCAGGCTTTGAGCTGGATGTTGTCGCCGCCTGCGTCATTGGCGGGATTTCAATTGCCGGAGGCACCGGCACAGTGGCCGGTGCCGTGCTCGGCGCATTGTTTTTAGGCGTCATCAAAAACGCCCTGCCTGTCGTCAACATCTCACCATTCTGGCAACAGGCCATATCGGGAGCGGCAATTATCATCGCAGTAATTTTTAATGCCCGCTCTGCACGCCGCCCCGGTCGCCTTATTCTGAAACACGCGCAGCGCACATGAACCGCACTAACCCACCTGAAGCATTAACCGACAGCATGCACCTGCCCAGTGGCATACCTGATAGAACACGCAGTCCGCTGCGGCGCGTTGTCGCCAGTTGGGAGTTTCTATTGTTAATCGTAGGCATCGGCATTTTCTATCTTAATATGCAGGCTTCGCCTTACTTCCTCGACCCGTGGAATCTGTCTGACGCGACATTTAATTTCACCGAAAAAGCCATGATCGCTTTTGCCATGGCACTGGTCATTATTTGCGGAGAAATCGACCTGTCTGTCGCGTCTATCATTGCACTGGTATCTACCTGCATGGGCTTTGCGGTACAAATGGGAGCCGATACGGGCATGCTGATTGTAATCGGCTTACTGATAGGCGCCGTCTGTGGTGCATTTAACGGCTTTTTGGTTGCAGGACTGGGCCTGCCTTCGATAGTCGTCACCATCGGCACCCTGTCTTTGTTCAGAGGCATTGCCTACATAATGCTGGGAGATAAAGCCTACTCAGGCTACCCAGAGTCATTCGCATTCTTCGGACAGGGCTACGTTTGGTGGGTAATTACTTTCGAGATAGTACTGTTCATCGTACTTGCTATATTGTTCTACGTATTGCTGCACAGAACCTCTTTTGGTCGCAGCGTCATCGCCATAGGCAACAACCCGACTGCCGCACTATTTTCAGGTATTCGGGTAGCGCGGGTAAAGTTTATCCTGTTCGTACTGACAGGCATAATGTCAGCCGTTGCTGCAATCTGTCTGACGTCGCGTCTCGGCTCTACCCGTCCGTCAATAGCCGTCGGCTGGGAACTTGAAATCGTCACCATGGTGGTTCTTGGGGGAGTTAATATCCTCGGGGGCTCAGGAACAGTACCCGGTGTTGTTATCGCAGCCATTATTATGGGCATGGTAACTTTCGGGCTGGGGCTGCTGAATGTACCCGGCATCGTGATGTCTATTTTTATCGGCTTGTTGCTGATTACCGTGATCGCCCTGCCCATTGTTATTCGACGCGCACGACAGCGAATCACGCGGTAGTCACAATACCTGCGCGCCTGTTATAAGGTTTGCTCTCGCGCCATTTGTTAACTGTCACTGTCGTTTGTTATCTGCCATCTGTCCTGCGAATCGCTATACTGGGGTAAACCCGTACTACACAGCTTTGCAACATGCCGCGAAAAACCAAAAACATCCTCTTTATTATGTACGACCAGTTGCGTTTTGATTACCTAAGCTGCGCCGGACATAAAACACTGCACACCCCTCACTTTGACCGGGTCGCAGAGATGGGCGTGCGTTTTTCACGCTGCTATGTACAGTCACCGGTATGCGGCGCGAGCCGCATGAGCTTCTATACCGGACGCTACTGCCACAGCCATGGTGCACAATGGAATGGCTACCCGCTGAGCGTCGGTGAACACACACTGGGCGACCACCTGCGTAACATCGGTATGGACAGCCACCTGATTGGCAAAACCCACATGCGAGCCGACACTGCAGGCATGCAGAGACTCGGCATGTCAGAAACCAGTGAGATAGGCGTGCGCATAGCCGAGTGCGGTTTTGACCCCTACCTGCGCGAAGACGGGTTAATTGCAAACGGACCAGACGGCTTCTACGATTCACGCCGATCACCCTATAACGAGTACCTGAAAGACAAGGGCTATGGTGGTGACAATCCATGGCATGACTTTGCCAACTCCTCTGTTGATGATAACGGTGATATCGCCTCGGGCTTTCTAATGCAAAACGCCATGTTGCCAGCCAATATTAAAGAAGAAGACAGTGAAACCCCCTGGCTGACCACTCGCACAATCGACTTTATCGAAGCACAGAGCGATGACAAACCCTGGCTTGCTCATGTTTCCTATATTAAACCGCACTGGCCCTACATCGTACCCGCCCCTTACAACGACAAGTATGGTCCAGAGGACATACAACCGCTCAACCGCCATGAATCAGAGCTTGACTCACCTAATCCGGTCTATGAAGCATTCGCCAACAATGGTATCGGCAAGGCTTTCCATAAAAAGGAAGTACGAGAAAAAGTAATCCCTGCTTATATGGGTCTGATCAAACAGTGCGACGATCAACTCGGCCGCCTGCTCGACCACCTCGACAGTTCTGATCGCATGAAAGACACCATGATTGTTTTAACCTCCGACCATGGCGACTACCTCGGTGACCACTGGCTGGGGGAGAAAGATCTGTTTCACGATGCATCGGCTCGTGTTCCGCTGATCATCTACGATCCTTCAGAAGCCGCTGATGCCACTCGGGGCACCGTGTGCGATGAACTGGTCGAAAGCATTGACTGTGCAGCAACCTTTATTGAAACCGCTGGCGGTGATGTACCTGCACATATTGTTGAAGGCCGATCACTGTTGCCGTTTCTGCACGGCAGATTGCCGGATGACTGGCGCGAATTCGCTGTTAGTGAATACGATTTTGCCGTTACCCCGATGCGTAAAAAGCTCGGTTTGTCACAGCGTCAAAGCCGACTCTTTATGATTGCAGACAAGCGTTGGAAATTTATGCACTGCGAAAGTGGTTGCAAACCCATGTTGTTCGATTTGCAAAATGATCCTGAAGAACTCAATGATCTGGGCAGAGCTGACGGGCACACCGATATCATTGATCTGATGTACCAGAGACTGGGGCAATGGGCCAGACGCATGTCACAGCGGGTAACGCGCTCAGACACAGAAATCGAAAACATGGCCGGTAAATCGAGACGACGCGGCATACTGCTCGGCATATACGATGGCTCTGAACTGGACGATGAGTTACTTGTAAAATATAAAGGAGCAGCACCTGAAAACTACCTGGATCGCTACTAACACACCGCGGGAACATACCGCGGAGCACACCACGGGAGCACACCAGAGGCAACTTTATAAAAAGGTAAATCAGAACATGGCAAAGCTTAAAACCACTCAGACATCCGTATCGCCAACTGAATTTATCGATACAATCGACCATAAAACACGCCAACAGGACGCAACCTTTCTGTTACCGTGGCTTAGCGATGTTACCGGCTTCGAACCCGTGATGTGGGGCCCCAGTATCATTGGCTACGGGCGTTACTACTACCGATACGACACCGGACACAAAGGCGAATACCTGATTACAGGTTACTCACCACGCAAGGCGAATCTGGTGTTCTACATAATGCCCGGCTATCGTGATTTGGCAGAACCACTAGGCAGACTCGGTAAGCACAAGCTCGGTAAATCTTGCCTGTATGTCAATAAACTTGCCGACATCGAACTCGATGTTCTCGCTGAAATTGTTACTGCCGGCGTAAGCTTCATACGCAACAACTATCAAACCTGGGACAAATAGGACCAATAAAGGTTAACGTAGCGAGAACGTGCTATGGCCACGCGTATGCCATTACAGCTAAGACCAATTACGACCCATATTTCTTATAGATCAACAATGGTTAAATATGAATACGGAAACTGATATAAACAGGCACATTACCCAAACATATATCAATTTAAGATTAGGTATGGCAACTATTGCACTACTGCTGCCAATACTACTCATCATCGGTTCATGGCTGAGCTCAAAGGTTGCTTTTCAAGAATCTATCAGCGCATTTTACCACACAGGGATGAGAAATTTATTTGTGGGTTCTTTATGTGCTGTTGGGTCTTTTTTATATCTCTACAAAGGATTTAATGAGAGAGAAAATATAGCGCTTAACTTTGCAGGTATTTTTGCATTAGGTGTCGCATTTTTCCCGACATCAATACCCGAGGAGATTATGGAGTCTTCGGTAAATTATCTACCGGACAACCCTTTCACAGCACCTTACCTACATGGTATCAGTGCAATCCTCTTTTTTATAGCAATTGCGTATGTTTGCATATTTTCAGGAAAATATACGGTTGAGCTGATAGAGGATGAAAAAGTGAGAAAGAGATACCTTGGGATATATCGCGTAATTGGACTACTCATGGTTGCCTTTCCAATACTGGCTGTTCTGCTAACTTTCAACTCCGCCGGGGACTATTTCATATTTATATTTGAGTTTGCCGCCATCTGGGTGTTCGCCCTGTTCTGGATAACGAAAGTCAAGGAGTTAGATCATCAAGCAATTTCTATGGAACAGCGGGTAATGGAAGGCGTTAAAGTTATCCGATGAAGTCGCTGGGGCTATAACTGATAATCCCGTGCTGTATGGCTTGCGTTAACTTGAATCCGATCTATACCGCCGTGGCAGCATCCGCCTGTATGTAACCCACACTATTCAACAGGCGACCGACTAACTGGCAGTGCCTGCACTGGAATTGTTTGAGATCTACCAGCCAGATGTACTAGCCACAGACCAGTTTTGAGATCACAGATCTCCTGCTTCACAATAAAACCGATGGCCGCATCGCGGAATCGTTTTAGTCATGACTATTTTCACGCCTGGTTCGCGTTTATTCCAAATTGCCTCTTGACTTAAACCTTGGTTTAAATCCTATACTTTTGGCGATCAAAGCTTCGCTAAAGGATGTACATGAGCAAATCCAGAGGTTATCACTGTTCACTCACGACTGAGCAGCAGAGAATTCGCCGATCACGGGTAAGGGACGACATCCTGCCTCTTGTGTGCGCAGTCAACCGAACAGGTAATTGTTTACGACTGGAACTTGTTCAGGCATCCGGTAACCGTGAGCTACTCGAGGAATTTATTGCGCTTGAGCGAGACTGCTGCGGATCTCTGGATTTTTCGCTCAGCGAAGAACACGAGTCTCTTTCATTGCTGGTAGAGGGACCGCCAGACGCAACCGATCTTATAGATCTGTTTCAAAAAACCCTGGAGGAAGAACACCATTGACTGAAGCAGCAGAGAAAACTCCCCGCAAGCGACTAAAGCGACTCCGCAACTCGGCCCTTTTTCTAGTTGCATTGTCGGTGCTCGCTTGTGAACTTCCATTGTTGCTTGCAATGATCGGTCTGAGTGGTGTGGTGTTCACTATACCGTCGCAGTTCGAACTCGCTTTTTATACGGTCGCTACCTGCGTATTATTGGTGTTATCGATTTTTTTTATCTATCGATGGCAATTCAGGAACAAGGTGCGGCGATGAGAATTGGAGAAGTAGCCAGGAAACTTAACCTGTCCACATCTGCAATTCGCTACTATGAAAAGCAGGGCCTGATTGCCCCGCCAGACAGAGTGTCCGGCAAGCGTGAATTTAACAACAATACTGTCGTCAGGCTACGCTTTATACAGATGTGCCAGGCAGCTGGATTTAGCATCAGTGAGATTCGTGAACTGATCACCCGGTACGCAGAGGACGCCAGCAGAAACGGTCCGTGGCTGCCCGCGGTAGAGGTTAAACGCAACGAGATTCGACGCCAGATTAATAAACTTCAACAGACCGAAGCGCTGCTGGACGAGTTGGTTAGATGTCGGTGTCAATCGATAGAACAGTGTGTCGCCATGGCGTTGAAAGAACACTCCTAAACACAACAAAAAAACCAACATAACCCTGCAACACCAGCCTGATTCCTGACCAGGCTCCATTCACTTAACAATCGTATCTAACGTCTGTGATGGTAAAAAAATACATCCAGAGTAAGCGGGCGATTTTCCTCAGAGGTACTTATACCGTTTCCAAAAAACAATCGTTCATCTGGCGTAATAGTAAAAATAGTAAACCGGGTCGACGAGCCGTTAAAAAAGTTTAAAAATGGCGCTTCACCGAGCGAGGTAGCAACTGTTTCCCGGGGAAAAACTATGGTGTCCTCAAATCGGGTCATCAGTTCTTCACCAGTGGTCGAAGACACTGCAGGCACAGTGCAGTTAGTGTCTGCGTATCGGCGCGACTCAAACACGGACGAGCTACCGGCTACAGTAAAGTCAGTCCTCGACGATTGCGCATTGCCCTCTCTGTCAAACAAAAAGCAACCAGTTGTCCAGTTCCCCTGAAGTGACTGCGCAATCGGGTGCAACGGTGAGCAGTCAATGGCCAGCCGTGTTCCTATACCCGTGACGACAGGCACACCGACAACCGTGGCCAGCATGTCATTACTCCCTTCAACCGACCCCGCTCCAATGAGCTGACCGGTGTTTCTGTCGGTTGCCGTCCAACCACAACTCTGGCCCGGGTTGACACTGAACTGCTGTGTACGACGCGGTGTAATGTTTGCAGTTTGAGAGGATCCGCTGGTTGATCTCAGTGTTATTTCATACCTGTCGGGCAGATCCACTATCTCTTCAGCCAGTGGCGTGAGCTCAGTGATCGACTCTATAGAAGTGGAGTTATCTGTCCGCCGCTGAAACGGCACATCCAGATTCATTGTGTTGTTGTCCAGTGATGTCAGAGCAATGTCATCTACAAACAGTACATCCGAATCGTCAACAAATACCAGCAGCCCAATTGTGGATTGGTCTAATTCATTCAGGTCAGTGGGAACTATCTCACCACCTGCAAACTGACTCGAACCGGACTCAATATTTAAAGTCAACTCTTCAGCTAAAAGACCTGCTGATGTGGTTACCTGGCCAACCGAACGGTGAGTGCCTTGCAGTCGAACGATAGACGAGAAATCCAGACCCACTACATCGCTGTTGCAGTTTTCATCAACAAAAGCGGAAATCGAATGCCTGAATGTACTTTCAGTGAATTCGAATGTGTAAATGATGGCATCGAAACCTCCATCCTCATCTGTATCAACAATACAAGCAGAGCTCCAGCTGCCGATAAATCTTGCAGGCGTGACATTCTCCGTTTCATTGCCCTCAGATTCATTGCCCGTTTCGGTATCTGCATCCTGCGCTTCATTTTCTGTTTCAGAATCGGCATTGGCATCGTTACCGTTCGTATCGTCGCCGTTCGTGTCATTACCGCCCGCGTCATTGTCATCTGTGTCACTGCCAACCGCGTTTTCATCAACCGCGTTTTCGTCAACATCGTTACTGTCGCTACTGCAACCCACCAGAAAACCCGATAGCAGAACGACTAAAAAACAGGTTTTCAGTGTTTTCATCAAATAAAGTCCACAGCTAAATTTTAGAAAAGAAGATAAAGAAGAGAAACTGCATCAGTGAAAGATGAATTCCGGTCGTGAACAAAAAGCGCAGCCTTCGTTTGTAGTAATACTTCGCAGTAGTACTTCGCAGTAATACATTAGCAGAGCAATACTTGAATGACTCATACGACGCTGGAGCTATCCAGCGCAGAACCTCATCACATCCATGCGCAGTCTAACAGTCCAGCCAACTCAATTCTGACTACCAAGCAGAGAGTTTGACGAACATTTAACAGGTTTTTCAAAAATACACACTGTCTGTGTCGACACCAAAGGCCATTTGTTTTCCGGCTTCAGCAACCTTTATCGTCATCAATGCACACCGACCTGCTCTTTGAATAAACCTTCAATCGTTTGCCTAAGTTATCGCAATTAGAAGCCAGCCTGAGAACTGATAATCTCATGCGGCGCGATCTAGCGGCTCTCGATATGGGATGTACTTCGCTAACAAGAGAAACAGATTTATCACAACCGTTGCAAAGCACTTAAGCGCCAGCAATGCCAGCCACCTGACTCTGCCCAAAAGGTTGCGAGCAAGTAATAATTAAGTACTCAAACGCAGCACTAAATGTGAACTGTGCACACCATTCGAGTAGCGGATTTCTGCATCATACGCGTCCCCCAAGCCACCAGGATGCATTAACGACGCAGGCAACGCGTCCACGCAGCGAGTACAACTATGATCCGCATTTTATCCACCTTTATCCTTTTCGCCTTGAGCTTTGGTTCCAGCCTGGCGGTACACGCCCAATTTGTGCAGGATCAGGATCTCATCTCGCTTCACTACGATCACGCTCCCGATCGTGACGACGGTCATGCCACGGTCGCAGCACTGGCAGTGGTACGAAATCTCGGTATCGTGCCACATGTGGTTAGTGGTGCTCACGGCACGGGTAACGCCAGTCAATATCAACCGGAAGCAGAGGTCGTCATGCGTGCGGCATGGGGGTCGGCCTGGGAAGACGCAAACGGGAACAGACAAGCGGCTGTTAATGCAACATCCTCCCGCTGGCTGAATACGTTATTAAATGGCGGCGATATTTGGGTAGCAGAAGGTGGTCAATCTGACTTCACCACCGCTGTCGTGCGCAGTATTAACAGCTCAAACCCCGGTATTAACACTCGCACCAGGATTCATGTTGTGCAACACAGTAGATTTAATGAATCCAATTCCAACCAGTCAGACCTGCGATTCAGCCAGGCAAATACAGACTACATACTCATCGATGATGGAAACGATGATAACCGCACGGCTGATTTGAACATGAGAAGCGATCGTTTTGTGCAGCTCGCCAGAAACAGTCAATTCGGTTCTGCATGGAACGCCGCATTCAGTTACCTGGACCCCAACTTCAAGCTCGACTTCTCCGACACGGTATTGTTGCTTCATATTCTCGGTATTGGCAGAGGTCAAATCGCAACGGTTGATGATTTCGGCGCAATTTTTCTGGATCAGTCATCAGTAAACTTTACTCCGGAACAAACACCAACGCCCAGCCCCGAATTGCCACCAGTTTCGCAGACCCCGTCAAATCAACTCCCGGCCTGTAGCTCACCCGCTGTAGATTCGGACGGCGATGGATTTGGCTTTGAGAACAATCAATCCTGCGTTGTGCAGGGAGGCTCTACTCCTCCTCCACAATCTGACGCACCAGTTAGTGGATCTGGTTTTCCCGTTTGCAGCTCAAGTGATACCGACCCCGACGGCGATGGCTTTGGCTTTGAGAACAATCAATCCTGTATTGTGCAGGGTGCTTCTGCTACTCCTGCGCAATCTGACGCACCAGTCACCGGATCTGGTTTTCCCGTTTGCAGCTCCAGTGATACCGATCCCGACGGCGACGGCTTTGGCTTTGAGAACAATCAATCCTGTATCGTCCAGGGTGCTGGCAACAACGCTGGGGAAGCCACTAATCAACCCGAGTTTCCCGTTTGCAGCTCCAGTGATTCCGATTCCGACGGTGATGGCTTCGGATTTGAGAACAATCAATCCTGCATTGTCAGGTAGATGACAACCTGTCTGGTGGTGAGAGGGAGTTGTCACCAAACAGAATAGCCATAGCAAAGTATCGGCCCGGGGACTCGCCCCGGCAATGGAATCTGGATTTGGTACACGCAAGCCGGTATGCGTACACCAGTTGCATACCAAGTTTAAGAAGATGAGCAAGCTCGGGCACAAACAAGTGTCCGAGGCCCGAATGCGCCACTGATGCCCCACTGATGCGCCATTAATATTGCAATGGTGGCACGCCTGCTGCAGCAACATCTATCGCAGCGTTGGCAGGCGACCAACTGCGAATCCCCCCTTGTAGCGTAGCAACGTAGTCTCACCTTCACTCGTGCGGTGGCAAAGTTAAAAACGACTTCGCCCTGTCCTGCCCCCTGTCCATACAGTAAATCCCCACGATTGCCATTCCCTATGTTTTTGCACATTTACGTGCGGGTTTCAGATTAGACTTATCTGGTTGGCTGTGCAGAAATCACCGGTAGCACCGATACATGGTGCAACCGTCAGACAGTGCCCAATCGGAGTGATGTTGATGATGTTGATATTTACCAAAAGAAACCTTGCTACAGCTGTTTTTACTTTTGCACTGGCTACCGGGCTACAGGCCTGTGGCGGAGGTGGCGGCAGTGTAAGTGACGATAGCAACGGTGCGACCGATATCGAACCATCAGGTCCTGCCGACCCGACAGCCACTCCGCAAAATCCCACAACGGATTCAGGGGATCCAGGGGATCCGATTACAGATCCGCTGGATCCGGCAGCACCGCCACCGGCCCCGGTAGATCCGCCTCAGGCGCTTACAACACGCGTATTCGAGCCCGTCAGTTACCTGAAAATAGCCGAAGATCTGGGTGGGTTTAGTGCCGGCGTCATTGGCGGCGATCGGCTTGGACGCGATTCCGCGCCGGCGGGAGATATCAACGGTGACGGAATAGTTGATTTGATTCTTGGTGCACGCTCGGACGATGATGGAGGCACTGACACCGGTGCTGTATACATACTATTCATGAATGCCGACGGCACAGTCGAATCCAATCAAAAAATATCAATGCTGGAAGGTGGCTTTACAGACACGCTTCTACCGAATTCTTTCTTTGGCTACGGCGTGGCCGGCATCGGTGACTACAACGGTGACAGCATTCCCGACGTGGCCGTATCGGCGCCACGCAACGAAGAGGCAATTTACGTACTGCACCTTGACAGAGACGGCACGGTGAAGTCTATGGGTAAAAGCACAGGCATTGTGGCACTGGGTCTTAGTGCGGTTGGTGATCTCAATCAGGATGGCAGGATAGATCTGGCGGCAGCTGATCCCAATGCCGCAGGTGGTGGCGCGGTGCATCTGTTATTTCTCGATGATCAGTCCGACGTCAGCCAGGTCGTCACTATTGGTGAGGGTCAGGGTGGTTTTGGTACCGGATTGAATGCCGATGATACCTTTGGAGGCCGCGAGTCAGCGCTACTGGGTGATCTCGACAACAATGGCACACCGGAACTTGCAGTTGGTGCGTTTCAGTCAGACGGCGGTCTGGGCGCAATCTGGATTCTCTCCCTGGACAGCGACACCCTTGAAGTTGTCGACAAACTTAAAATAGCACCGGGGCTGGCCGGATTTGACGAAGATCTTGCGATAACGCCAAATAGCAACGGCACATCCGGTCCCCATTTTGGACACGCATTGGCGGCGGCCGGAGATTTGAATGACGATGGCATACCTGACCTGATCACCAGCGCTAACCAGTACGAAGATGGCGTGAGCTATGTGTTGTATTTAAACCCGGACAAGACAGTTAAGACCTTTAATCGTATTACCGATACCGATAGCGGTGGTGAGTTCGACCTGCAGCTGGACCCGGAGGAGCGTTTTGGCCGCTCGATATCCCTTGTCGATGACAGCCGTGCAGAGGGTAGCCTGACGGGCGTTTTTGGTGGGGGCGCCGGCTTCGTGGAAGGTGTATATACCGTGGCTTTTCAGCAGTGCAGCTATACAGCGCCAACCGATTCCATGTTTTGGAGCGGCGGCACGACACTGTTTACCAATTGGAACCATGGCACACAAACGGTCACCGGTCCTCTGTCGTTTGAACAATGTGTGTGGAAAGCGTCTGAAGTGGGTGGATCGTATATTACCGCTAAAGCAGAAGATGGCAGATGCATCATAAAAGATACCGATGCTGAACTTTCCGCCAGCGCTGAAGGCAGCTCGGCCTATATGCGCAGCTGCCCGTAGTCAGTGGACAAATTAATTGCAGAAGTTAGAAGACAGATTGCGGATGACAGAGGACTGATACTGCCAGCTGACTGTCTGTAGTCAGCCTTCGCTCGCGTCAGGTTGTCTCAGCATGCCTCATTGCTGACCCCGGTGTGCTCACGCATCTGCACGATCAAAACAGGGCTGTTCCACCTGGACCAGTGGGTGGTACAGCCGCTGTACCATCAGTTGTGCGCCGATCCGAGCAAGGTTAGCCCGCATTTACACCCGTATATAAAGGTGAATTTCAGGGTGTGCTTTCCATGCCTGATCGGGATTTGCCGGTGTCTTGCCTATACCTTATAATTCAAGCGTCCTGTTAAAGACTCAGGGTATTTGCCACGCCGCCTGATTGTTCAAACACAACGCCAGCCACCTCACAAGGAAACTCATGAACGAGCCGATTATTAATGCGTTGCGACAGGTCGTCGCCGACACCTATGCCTTGATTGGGCAAACACACCTGTGTCACTGGAATGTGCGCGGCCCTTCCTTTTTCTCTCTGCACACCGCTTTTGAAGAACAATATACGGAACTGTTCACAGCAGTCGACGAAATTTCTGAACGAATCCGGGCCAAGGGTGCGCTGGCACCAGGCGGATTATCCAGGCTTGCGGAAATGGCGGGTATTGAAGAAATAGCCGAAGATACCTCTGCGCAGGACATGGTCCGTCATCTGGTACGTGCCAATGAGAAACTGCTACATGATCTGAAGGCTGCCAGAGACTGCGCCGCTGAGGCCGACGATTCAGAATCTGAAGACCTGATGATTGCGCGCGTGCAGGTTCATGAGAAGACAGTATGGATGCTGAAAAGCTACCTTGAGTAATCGGTTTTTACGTTGATGGATTCGCCTGTGCTTTTTTAAACAGGCTCTTTTAAAACGGGCTTTTTAGAAAGGGCTCTTTTAACAAGGGCTCTTTTGGCAAGGGCTCTTTAACCCGAATGAATCTTACCGGTAGAACGTGAAAGCTGTACTCAATATCCTTACCTCCGTTTGATACCACGCCATTTCGTATTAGAAACCAAACGTTCTGTGCTCTGTGCTCTAGTGCAAGCCTGTTAATATCGGCCATCCGGATTTCGGATAGCCCATATCACGCGGCTCAACATCCGTCCTGAAATGCTCCCCTCCCAATAGTTTGCAGAGAATATAATCACACGGGTTTTACTTTTGCCGACGTATCGTGCCGTTTGCCGATATCAGACTGCCGCCGCCAACCGTCAGCGATTCGAATTGTGTAACAGCATTGATTTGAGGCAAGCCATTACTGTCAAATGCGGTCGTGGGCTCGTCCAACTGCAGGATCACTGAATTTGTGGTGGCGGTATTCAGGCTCAGCCCTTCCATAAGTCCGCTTGCAAAACCGGTCTGTTGGGACATTTCCGCACAAATGTACGGTACATCGATCTGCGCACCCTGCTCGATCAGAGTGCTGGTGACACTGCCGGACAAGCGGCATATTTCGTTATTCGGTTCACTTACGCCACTGATTACGATCTCGGCATTCCATCTGCATGAGCGAGCACTGTTATCAGAGAATCGTAATTCCCCCACATAGCTACCCAGTACGTTTCTAAGCGCAGGAGACTCGCAGGCTTGTCCGGTCCAGTCGAGATTCGAGACCCCTGTTGCAGAGACAGCGTTGCTGAGACTCGATCCACTGCATCCTGCGAGCACCAATGGCAACACAAAAACCGACAACACTGTTATTTCCCGGGAGTAAAAAACACCAATATTCACTGTAAACACCTTGAATTAATTAAAAAGCACCAGCTGGATACCCAACGCAGAGTGCATTCTTAAGAGACCGTATGTACAAGCTCATTTAAACGGAGCATTCGTAAAATCGCATTCGCAGCAACAAATGCGTCAATAACTAATAGCAGCTTTATTCTGCATGTCAGTGAGTCGCCAAACGAACCATCGATCGCAGACTTCGATGAATACTGTCCGTTCATGCGAAGAGGCGTTCTTTGCCGCTGCAAATCCCCCCGATTGCCGGAATTTGCCGATATCGCCGCAATCGATCGACCGCAACAAATATTAAATCCTCCGCCGCAGTAGTCTTTCTTACTTGTTTGACGGTCACGCCCATTAATTTTTCGTGCCAATATCCGCAGGCGAGCGATGAACGGTCCGATTGGCTCACAGTGGCAGAGCCTGATTGCGCCGTTTTGCAAAGTCGAACGGTAAAAACAACCGGGGGGCATCAACTGGACCGCCAGCACAACACAACGTTTTCGTCTGGCGTTCAGTAGCCGCTGTTCAGTAACCGCTGTTCCAGTAACCGCGGGTCAGTAGCCGCGGGGCAGCAGCTGCATTCAGTGCTCGCGGTTCAGTACAATCGGGGCTGCGCGAAACTGATAAAGGAAACGCTACATGAGCGATGAACCAAAAATCCGCGGAGGCCAGATACTGGCTCGAGCGTTCAGGGAGAAAGGTGTTGAGCATACTTTTACGCTCGCGGGCGGTTTTTGCAACCCTGCGCTCGAAGGGTTTATGGAATGTCAGATGTCAGTGATCAACTGCCCGCATGAACAGGTCGCCGGTCATCTGGCGGATGGCCACACCCGGGTCTCGCGTAAGCCGACAGTCTGTCTGGTGGGGCCTGAGGGTTTCGCCAACGCGGTACCATCGATGCTGGAAGCCTGGGGAGAACGCTCACCGGTCATCTTTGTCACCGGGTCGTCGACACTGAAACGTCAGGGCTCCGGAGGTTTCAAGGAGATCGATGATGTTGCCATTGCGGCTCCGCTGACCAAATACTCGGTGCAGATAACAGATGGTGAGCGGATAAGCGAGTTCGTCGATCGCGCCTGGACTGCGGCCACCACCGGATATCCGGGCCCAGTACATCTGGCGCTGCCGGTGGACATCATGTTCTCCTCTTTTGACGAAAAGGCTGGCCGCAATGAACGTCCGTTTAACCGGACGGACAAAGCGGTACCGCGCGCCTGGCCAGATCCCGCTGTGCTAAGCGAGGTCCTGGAACGGGTAAATCAATCTGCAAGACCGATTATCATTGGTGGCCATGGTGTCTGGTGGTCAAAAAGCGAGGTTCAACTGCAAGCAGCAGCTACAACACTGCGCATTCCTGTGTTCAATGTTCCCTATCACCAGAAACTGCTGGGAGAAGACAGTGAGGCTTATATGGGACTTGCTGATTTTCACCAGTATCACCCGTCAAAACAGGCTATTCACGAAGCCGATCTCATCCTCATGGTTGGTTGCCGCCTCGACAATCAAATGAACTTCGGAAACCCGCCATTTATTCCCAAGCACAGCAAGCTGATTTGCATTAACGGCAGCCATGAAGAACTGGAGAACAATATCGCCGCCGACATCCAGCTTCTATCTGACCCGGGCGCATTTTTCGACGCACTGACCACAGTCGATAAAACCTGGACTCGCTGGTTCGATCTGCAACGCGATCGACGTGCTGTCTGGGTAAACGAATGGAAGAAGCACATTGAAGAGGAAACAGCCACCGATCTGCAGCAGGGACGCAAAATGCATCCGCTGCAATTGGGGCTAGACGTACAGGCGGAAATGACAGACGGTGACTGGCTGGTTTTCGATGGTGGCAATACCCATTTCTGGAATGAGATTGGCGTCAATATGGCGGGTTGGGATGGCAAGAAACTCGGCGGTATTCTGCATCCCGGAAACTACAGCCTGCTCGGTGTCGGCGTCGCTTTCGCGTTGTCTGCAAAAAACCTGAACGCGGATAAAAATGTTGTCCTTATCACTGGTGACGGTGCATTTCTGTCTGGTGGACTGTCTATCGAAGCCGCGTTTCAGGAGGGGCTACCTATCGTGGTAGTCGTCGACAACAACGGTGGCCTGGACTGCATCAGTCAGCAGCAGGAACGCCTGTTTGCCAACGGTCAGCACTTTGCAACCGACTTTCGTGATATCCCTTTCCATGCCATGTTTGAAGGCCTGGGTGGCCACGGCGAACTGGTCACCAGACGCGAGGAGTTTGCGCCGGCTATGCAGCGTGCGCTTGCCAGCGGCAAGACCGCGTGTGTTAACGTCAAGTGCCGCGGAGTCATCAGTCCTATTGTGGCAGCAACGTCGGATAAACGCGACAAAGCGTCGATCGAATAATGCTCTTACTACTGCTCTGAATAATGCCTTAAATAATGCTCTAAATAATGCCCCTGCAACTGATATAGACTGACTACGCTACCCGCCTTTCATTACCGCGGCCGTAATTTTGACCGTAACTGTGTATACCCTGTTTTTTATCATGTGAAATCAATGGTCGGACAGACTGGCCACAGCCATCAAAAACGCATGCCTACATAATGCCATCGAACTGTTGTGCTGATATGCGCAAACTGCGGCGATTGATTCGATGCACCTGTTCAAGCGCCCGTGATTTGGCGCGCTGATAGGCTCGGTCGCTTCCCTGATCAGTACGATACTGCACTTTTGCATGCCGGGTGTCATCGTCCACTATCGCCAAGTTGGTGTTTCTTTTGTCAATGAGAGCCTGGTACACAGGCGTACCCTGCATCACTGAAAACTCGTTGAAGCGTACCCGGTCGAGATACTCTGCGTGAGCTTCAAGAAAGTCTGCTGTTTGTTGCATATCCTGCGCTGTCTCTCCGGGATAACCTTTAAACATCGTGCAGCGAATACTAAGACCTGCATCATAGGCTTCTCGAATGAACTGTGAGTTGCGTTCGACCGTGCAACCTTTGTTCATCAGGTCAAGTAGTCTTTGACTTCCGCTCTCCAGTCCAAAACTGATGCGACGCATACCACTGTGCACGGCAGCATTGAGATCTGCTGCGGACAATCCGTTATCCCTGCGCTGATCAACATGTACTGTTCCGATCCATTCAGCACCCTGCACCAGCTGCTGAATGCGACTTGCAATGCCACGAATCATGTCGGGATAGGAGTTGAGTTTTAAATCGAGGAATACAAAGCTCTTGGTATCGTGGCGGTGAGATTGTTCCTGCATCTCGTGCAGTACGTTATCGACTGAGCGGGTTCTGAACGTTCTGCCATTAACCGACACCACATCGCTGCAAAAATGGCATTTATCCCATTGACAACCACGCCCTGTCATCATTGGAATAATTCGTACAGGATAGCGGTCCCAGGGGAAGTCAGTGTAGTCAGGCAGTGGTGATTGATCCAGCTCACGCATGGGTGGCGCTATGTCGCTACTGCGGCCATCTGCGACAGTAACACCTGAGTACTGCAACATGTCGTCACCGTTGCACAGTGCATCAACCATTGTCGCAATGGTGCTGTCGGCCTCGGCACCTACCACTGCGGTGATCCCGGGGATTCGACGCCAAAGCTCTGCTGTTCCCGCAATATTGAACATGGGACCACCGAGCAAAACCGGAATATTGCGCTCCTGCGCCAGTTGAGCAAGACTGACCACTGTGTTGTAGTGCTGCAGATAGGCTGAAAGTAACAGTACCTCGGGCTTTTTATCGAGCTCGAGCCTGGCCTGCTCTATAACTCGCGGGTGCGGTTTCTCATCGCGCCAGTAGTGAATAGAGCGCGCTATATCTCGCACTGATTTCAATACCGGGGAAGTTGTAAGGTGTAGCCGGCGTTTGATATCGTCCAGGCGTGATTCGCGATACTCGCGAACAGCAGCCGGCACGTCGTGCGACAAAGGACACATCAGGCTGACTCGATGCCCTGCTTTGCGCAAGGCGGCAACCAGTATGCCAACGGCCAGAGTTGGAAAAGTAGCAAAATTATTCAGGTCAACCAACAGGACATCGCGACCATGTTCGGGCGATGGTTCTGTCTCATTCAGTTGATACGGCACTGCCGGTCGGATAACCTCACTTTGAACATGCCGCTTTTGATTGCTCATCGCAGTCTGATTTTCAGGCTGCGATGTTCGGGCGGTGAAGCGTTAAACGACTTGCACATAATAATATATATACAGAGTTCAATAGCCTTTTACCGTATCACCTCAGTACACGTAATGACAGCAATTTATAGCCAATCCGGCTTAACTCGTCGCCATATATAAGGTAGCAGATGCCCGGTTCTGTCCTGGTTTGCACGCGCGGCACGCAAAACAGCCATGGGTAAGCGTAACATTGCTGGCAGGGCACGCCACAGTTGATGCCATTCACTGACGGCTGCATAGTCCAGACGACGCAACTCATTGCTGCACAACAACTGAATTACAGCCAGATCGCTCGCGTCCAGTTGTTGCTGCCATCGATCCAGCGGATGTGAAACAAAACCGGCATCAGCCTGATGCTGGTCAAAGGATGAGTTTACCATTGGCACGCTCAGTGTTTGAGGCTCAAAGGTTTCTCCCAGCCAATCGACCAGGTCACTTACGGTGCCTTCAGGTTGCAAAACCAGTTGCTCATAGAAAACCAGCTTTACACGATCTTCGCCAAACTGTTCTCGTGCCCGCAAACTGCTACGAACCGCTCCTCGCCACAACATGGCGGCTATTGCCGGGTGATACGACGCGCGAGTTCGTTGCTTTTCAACCTCGGTGGCTGTGCTTGATGACTCCTTCTCCAGATCGTGTCCCGTGCGCAATCCCCACTGCCGGTAGCTGGCAATCATGGCCGGTGCATTGCGGATACAACAAAGAATTTTTGCATCCGGAAAAGCCTGCAATATATCGCTGATTCGAAACACATGACGCGGTGTTTTCTCACCCCACCTGGCTTTGCCATGCTGCGCAGCGTCGAGTTGACACCAGGCGACAAAATAGGAATCACGCGGGGCATCGGTTGTTATGGCCCGGGCTTCGCGCTCCAGATCTGACCTGTCCAGCCAACCCTGGTCCGGATCGCCGTTATAGCCAAACGGTCTGTCTGACAGCGATAAAAACCAGTCCTGCGATTGCTTGCGATCTTCATCGGTCTCTATCGCGTGGCAACGAATGCTGCGATCATCATCAAACCAGTGGGTTTCAGAACAAATATGCAACCGGCTGTGTAAATTTAATACTTCCTGCAAAAGCGTGTTGCCGCAACGCGATGGCCCTACAATAAAAATGGGACAAATCGGATTATTGCTCATATCACTCACAATCCTGCGCGCTAAAAAACGCCACACCGTAAATCCGGTTCATTAGCAAGCCGTTGAGCGTTCGCAGCAACACCGAGGCTAATGACAGGCTTTAAAAACGCCGCCCTAACTGGACACCGAGTAACAGGATCGGGCCCTCGCCGGTATCTTCCCCGTCTGTGTCTATATTGATCTCAAAACCGTAAGCGATGGTAGGTGTAATGTAGAAATTATTGTTTAGCGGATACAGATAGCCCGCTTCGATGGTCGGTTGCAATACGGTTACATCGGTATGTCCAGTTCGCTCATCAGGCTGATTGATATTGTCCGTCCAGTCCAGGCTATTCCACCACAGATCAGTTCGAAAACCGGCTGACCAACCGATCCGCTCCGATGACAAATAGTAGCGATAGCCCAGCGAAAAACCGAAACCGTCGCCGCGCTCATCATCGTGTTCACCAAAATCTTCGTGGCGGATTCGCTGGAGCCCGAGTCTGCCATGGACGGCGTGTTGGTTCGACAGCCAGCGTTCGAGCTGCAGAGCCGCTATTGTGCCGGTGAAATAATGCTGAACCTCCAGCGACACATTGAAGTCTTCTGCCACAACAGGCGAAACACCACAAGATAGAACCGCTGCGAGGCAGGCCGTGGCCAGCGTTGATTTTCTGCACATAATTAAACCGGAATCCACACACAGGTTGAGCTGTTTAATCTTGCCCTTACACACACTGCCAGGTCAACGATTCAAATCTAACAGATTGATGACCATGCAGATTGATCTTAATGTAACCGCTGAAACCACAGCGCTGCCACCAAATCAGCTTCTGGCAGAGAACCGCTGTCGTGTGACGGCTAACCCGGATTATTCACGAAATCGACGGCATCTCGCTTGATCTTTGATTCCACAACGAATTTTTTCTTTTTGTAAATATCAATAAGTATTTAACACAAGAAAAAAATACGCTGTGAAAACAAATCTCTGCGCGATATGCTCGCCATTTCATAAATAACCCGGGCTAAAACAGATGCGCCATGCCGGGGTCAAAACGAAATCCGACCTGCTGACCCAAGCTGACATCAATGCTTTGCGCCGAGGCGAAGCGGAAGGGTATTTGCCGGTCAGTGACGAGTTCGAGTACCGTCTCTGTACCCAGTTGCTCTACCAGGGTTACGGTGCCCCTGAGTGGTCCGGACGAGTCGACAATCAGATGCTGCGGCCGGATACCCAGGCACACACTGGCACCAGCGGTTTTATCAGATGACACCAGGCGAATGTTGTTGATATCAAGCTCCTGTCCCTGAAAATGCCCCAGGCCGTTTTCTATACTAACCACCGTTCCGTCGAAAAAATTCATTTTTGGTGAGCCTAAAAAGCCTGCCACAAACTCATTGTCCGGATAGTTGAAAAGCGCCATCGGCGCGCCTGCCTGCATAACCTGCCCGTCCTTTAACACGACGATTTTATCTGCCAATGTCATCGCCTCGACCTGATCGTGGGTGACGTAGATCGTGGTGGCGTCCAATTGCCGGTGCAGTTTCGCTATCTCGACGCGGGTGTCGTGTCGCAACGCGGCATCAAGATTTGATAACGGTTCATCGAAAAGAAACACGTCCGGGTTGCGCACAATAGCCCGGCCAATGGCAACGCGCTGTCGTTGACCACCTGAGAGTTCCGCTGGCCGACGGTCGAGCAGATGCTCCATTTGCAGAATCTTCGCGGCCGCTTCGACCCGCTCGTGAATGTCCTTTTTTTTGAAACCCTGCAGATCCAGCGAAAATGCCATGTTACTGAAGACAGTCATATGCGGATAGAGTGCATAGGACTGGAATACCATAGCGATCCCGCGTTTGGACGGTGGCAGATCCATTACCGGACGACCGGCTATATGAATTTCGCCACTGGATAACGACTCCAAGCCCGCGATCAATCGTAACAGTGTTGATTTCCCGCAACCGGACGGCCCCACAAAAACGACGAACTCGCCCTGATTGATTTCCAGATCAACCTCGCGAATAACAGCGATCTTGCCAAACGATTTATTGACTCCACTGAGCGCAACCTGGGTCATCTATAGATTCTCAAAAGTTGCCTGCAGGGTTTCAAAGTCAAAGCAGCAGCGCAGTGTTTGATCGTCGGAAAGTCTGTCAAACACGATCTGGTTCGGACCGCCAGTGAGTTCACTCATGGTATTTGAACGCATGATAGCCGGTTGATTCCTGCGCCATCGCAGAAATGCAGCAAACGCGTTATACACAGAGTCTGGTCGCTCCGTCTCATCCAGTGCCGCCCTTTGTAGATGATCTGCAGCTACCGGAAGCCAGGTAACGTTTGCCTTTGAGAAGCCACCGTTAGATTCATCACCACGCCACACCATCGGAGTTCGGCACGTGTCCCGACCGGGAAACACAGGGGCGAATTCAATACCCCAGGGGTCCTGCATTTGTTCAACCGGTATGTCGCGCACATCCTGCAGTGCCAGCTCCTCGCCTTGATAGATGCAACTGGAACCAATCAGGCAGGTCTCAAGCTTCAGCAGTAAAAGTTGCAGCGCCTGTTCGTCGCTCGGCGCCAAACCCAGCGCCTTGAGCTGACGGGTGACCGAACGCGGCACATCGTGGTTGGAAAACGCAAAACTCAAGCGCCCGGTACCGTTGAACGCTTCTATCGCGTTGCCAATTTTGTCCTTCAGGCTGCTGACATCCAAACCTTGCCACGCCAGTAAACTGAAATTATAAGTGGCATGCAGGCGCCCCGGTGCCGTGAAGGTCTGGCTTGCGATCACCGGATCGTCACCATTGAGCTCACCCATTAAAAACCGTTCATCGTAGCTGTCAGCGACGGCTCTGAACGCTTCGCTAAAGCGCTGGATTGATGGCTGATTTAACTGTGCGGTATCGTGCAACTGTCGAAAAAACGGTTGCTGTTGCTGAGGCAAAGGCCCCGGTTCGAAGTTCGGCTTTGCGCTGTTATCCTGATAGGGAGCACTGTCGGCATTGATGGTATGCACCGCATCCAGTCTGAAGCCGTCGACACCACGGTCAAACCAGAAGCGTGCAACATCAGCCAGTGCCTCTCGCACGGCTGGATTATCGTGATTCAGGTTTGGTTGGCTTGCGAGAAAATTGTGCAGGTAATACTGTTGTCTGCGCGGCTCCCAGGTCCATGCAGGACCGCCAAAGAACGATAGCCAGTTAGTCGGGGGCGTACCATCCGGCTCGGCTTCAACCCAGTGAAACCAGTCTGCTTTGGCGTTGTGACGCGACTGCCGGCTCTCTTCAAACCACGGATGCTGATCGGAACAATGCGCCGGTACGATATCGACCATCACCCTGAGGCCAAGTGCGTGCGCACGAGCCAATAAATTATCGAAATCGTCAAGCGTGCCGTACTCGGGATTGATACCACAGTAGTTCGATACATCGTAGCCAAAGTCCTTTTGCGGGCTCTCGAAGAACGGACTGATCCAGATCGCATCTACACCCAGGCCGGCAATGTAATCGAGCCGGCTGGTTATACCCGGAAGATCACCAATGCCATCGTCATTGGAATCCTGGTATGAACGGGGATAGATCTGATAGATAACCGCAGTTTCCCACCAACTCAGTGTTGTCATCGCGCTACCCGCCACTCGTTAAACAGCATTCATTCGCCACTATTCATTACCCGACTTGCACCATGGCGACCATGCATAACCCGCCTGCGTAAACCACTTTGCATTAACCACTTTGCATTAACCACCCTTGACCGAGCCTGCCAGCAGCCCGCGTATAAAATAGCGCTGCATAGACAGGAAAATGATAACTGGCACGATCATCGAGATAACAGCGGAGGCATTGAGCAAATGCAGCTGATCCTTGAACGTGCCCAGTTGTTTTTGCAGGCGAATCGGAAACACCAAATCAGCGGAATCTGCAGGGCCGATATACAACGCGACGATCAGATCGTTCCACACCCACAGAAACTGAAAAATACTAAAGGATGCGAGCGCAGGGACCGAGAGCGGAATAATAAGACGGGTAAAAATCTGCAGATGACTCGCACCATCTATGCGTGCGCTCTCCAGCAACTCTTTGGGCAAGCCAACTATATAGTTGCGCAGCAGATAAATGGCCAGTGGCAGACCAAAGGCTGTATGGGTTACCCACAGGCTGGCAAAGGATTTGGATGCAACCTGACAGGTTTGGGTAAGCTCACAATCAGTTAACCACGCATTGAGTGATGTTGCCCAGGAGGCTATTCCGCTGAACCCCTGTAACACAGGCAAAAACGCCAGCTGTGTTGGCACCACCATCAACGACACCACAACGACAAACAACCAGTCGCGACCCGGAAAACGCATCCATGCAAAAGCATACGCAGCAAACGCGGCGATAGTAATCGGAATAATAGTGGCAGGAATGGTGACTATAAAAGACGAGATGAGCGCATTGGGCACGTTTTTATTTTCAAACAACACCTCAACATAGGCATCGGTGCCAAACACCGGATCCTGTTCGATGAACGCATCCAGGTTTTTAGGCTTTGCTGCGGTGGCTTCGGCAAACGTCCAGATAAAATCTCCGTTAGCTTGAAAGACAAATTCACCGCCGCGCACATCCATGGTTTCGCCCGCAAAAATCAATTGACGAACCAGCCGCGTTTTACCCTCTTTTTCAGGGTCTGGCACGCGGCCTTTGAACAAAATCGATTTCACCGTACCCGAGACTTTAAAGCTTTCACGATCGTCGTTCAGGCGCTCGAAAATATTGCCTGTCATGGTCACAAAAGATTCCGAGTCGCCTTTGTCATGCGTACCGAAGCGGTGGCCCAGTTCTGTGGGTGTGAAAGCGGTCCAGAACCCCGACGTTTTAGATGCTGTCTCCGAACGCAGTGAAGTGGTAACCAGCGCCACAAACGGCAATACCCAGATCACAACGATGAGCGCAAGAACAACATGTTTGAGTGTACGCGACACTATCCAGCCACCCTGATCAATGCCCAAGCTCTCGTTGTTCACGCCTGATACGTCGAGCGTTATAGATCATGTTGGGAATGACGGTAACCATCAGCATGATGGCAATGGCTGCAAACAGATTCTCGACATTGTCGCCGCCAACAGACCAGTTATTGCGCGCGTTTTCCATCATGGTGGCCAGCAGCAGCTTATCGTCATCATTGGCCGATAAGGCATAGGGAATATCGAACATTTTCAGCACCAGTATAACCAGTGTGGTCCAGACCACGACAACAGTTGAATAAATCTGTGGCAACTTGATACGAAAAAACAATTGTACGGGGTTGGCTCCATCTATTTTGGCAGCTTCGATGGTGTCTTCCGGTACACCGCGCAGCGCCGCTGAAAAGATGACCATGGCAAACCCGGTCTGCACCCAGACCAGAATCCACATCAAAAAGAAGTTGCCCCAGAATTTAAGACTGTACAACGGTTCATTGTATGCCGCTGTATGGCCGAGCATGGCTTTAAGCAGACCGATTTGGTAAGACGGTGTAAAGCCATTGATTGCCTCCTGTGGCTGAATTCCACCGCCGGCAAAAATGTTACGCCAGATAACGGCAGCGCCAACAAAGGAGATCGCCATCGGGACAAACACCAGGGTCTTTGCGATTATTCCCCAGCGCACTGAATCTGCCAGCACGGCGATTAACAACCCCAGTGATATACAAACAGTGGGAACAAGAACCAGCCACAACACGCTGTTGCGCATGGCATAACGAAACTGGGCATAGCCAAGCGCTGATGAGTCCCAGATAAAAGCATAATTGCGTAGCGTTCGCGTTCCATCTGCTTCCTGAAATGACAGACTCAGGGTGGAAAACGCTGGTACAAACAAAAAGAGTAATAACAAAACCAGTGCAGGGCCGACAAAGATCCACGGTTGTATCGCCTCGACAATAGTGAACTCGCGGCCACTGGATCCTCTGGAGGATACCCGCGCCAGTCCCTGGTTGAGCCAGTTGGTGAGCCAGAAATACAGGAAAGACAGACCAACCGCTATCACTATTGAACGAAGCGCAAAACCAACCTTCGCAAAGCGCTCCTGCGTATCAAACAGTGAGAACGACCAGCTGTTGGTCTGGTGAAGCCAGGTGCCAAATTGCACCATGGCGCTATCAAGCGGCGTTGTAATGATATAAGCCAGGACACCGGTAATTGGCAAAACGAACAGGATGGTGAGTGCGATGGCCAGACCATTACCGGCGATGATTGGCCTGTTTGAAGCCATGCTGTTTTCCGAAGCTGTTGTCCGATGCTGGATTGCGAAGCTGACGTGTGATGCTGAAAGTCGGCGCTGATATCACAGAGCTAACAGCACAGGCGCGCTGCATTTGCAGCGCGCCTTACCCGGCAGACTAAGATTTCTAGATCATAAGCCAGGGCACTGTTTATTGCTCCTACTTGATTGCGTCCCATGCTGACTGAATGTTATCAGCCGTGGTCTTGGCGTCCTGACCATTGGCGAACGCTGTCATTTCTGACCAGAACGCCCCTGCTCCAATTGCGCCCGGCATCAGATCAGACGCGTCGAAACGAAACGTGGTTGCAGTGGACAGGATTTCACCCTGCTTGCGCAGAGCGGGTGTCGCATAGGCATTCAGGTCCGCGCCCTTGTGTGCAGTCAGGAATGTCCCCTGAGACATCCACGCTTCATGTGCAGAGGCTTCCTTCATAAACTCGAAGAACGCACGCGTGGCAGGGCTGTCTTTGGTCATCGTCCAAAGCGTACCGGCACCCAGTACCGGATTGCCCAGATCTGCTGCCTCGTACGGAGGGAAGTAAAAAAAGTCAGCTTCGCCGTTCGCCACTTCCTCGCCCTTGTTGGGGAAGAAAGCCGGTATAAACGATGCCTGACGGTGCATCATGCATGACGCCGGACTGGAGAAGAGCCCCTTGGGAGCATCACCAAAGAAGGTAGTCGCAACGGATGAGGCGCCACCGGCGACGTAGTCATCGTTGCGTGAAAACTGGCCGTAAACTTCCATCGCGTTCAGCACTTCAGGGCTGTTGAAAGGCAGATCATTCGACACCCATCGATCATAGTTCTCGGGTGTTGTGGTGCGCAGCATCAGATCTTCCATCCAGTCGGTTGCAGTCCAGCCAGTCGCGTTACCGGATTCAACGCCAATGCACCAGGGTGTGTTGCCGTCTTCGACCATTTGATCAGACAGTGCAACCAGTCCTTCCATGGTCGTTGGTATTTCATAGCCGTTGTCTTCAAACTGCTCTGGTGAGTACCAGACCAGCGACTTCAGGTCCATCTTGTAGGCAAAGCCATAAAAATCTTCTTTGCCATCTTTGTCCTCATAGGTACCCAGCGCTACCCAGGATGGTCCGGCACCGTAGTTCTCAGCCATCCAGTCGGCAGACTCCTGACCCAGCGGAACCAGATGACCTTCTTTTGCCATGTCGCCAGCCAGACCGGGTTGCGGGAAGATAGCGATATTCGGGGCGTTATTGGAGCGCAGATCAGCCACGATAAGCGCGGCAAAGTCACGAGACCCGGAGTATTTGACAACAGCGCCCGTGGCCTTCTCAAAACAACTGACAGTGTTGGTGAGCATTTGCTCATCCTGGCCTTCCATCGACCCCATAATGGTGATCACTTCACCGTCAAAGTTGCCCAGATCTCCCAGCGTGGAGGGGGTATCGCAGACTTCTGCGCTCGCGGGCCCCGCGAAAAACAGTGCAGTAGCAGCTAACAGGCTGGCTGCCGCTCCAGGGATAGTTTTCATGGTACTTTCTCCGTTTTCAGACATTACAGGATGAGGTGCCTGAGTTCAGTATTCTACAGCGGCAAAACACTGTCAACGAGCGCGGTGACGAGAACCCGGTAACCCACTTGAAACGGCGCTTTTGAACAACACCGTCGAACAACACCGCAGAACAACAGCAGATGACCGACCAGAAGCGGAGCCCGTCCGGTAATGAAGGTTGTAAGCGCGGCTCCTATTGATTGCTACCGGTAAACAAACAACGGACTGCTCCACGCCTGAAAACCATCTTCGGTGGTGACACAGATCCACAGCGGGTTATCTCCACTAGCCTGCAATGGTATTTCCACACTGTGCGTAGACTCTCGTGTGGTAAGTTGCTCAGGCAATCGAAATACCCTGATTTTTCGCTCAAGCCCACCGGCCTCCAGGGTCTGGTCGTCCAGTTGAATCTGCTCCAGCGGCAGTTGCAGGGATCCATGATTACAAGCGAGGTCCAGCATGCTGTCTGTCGTCTGTGCAGACTGCGAGTCTTCAAGCCATGCATCAAACCCTCCATAGTTGCCCGTTGTCATGGCATTCCATTCGACGGTATCGCTGCCATTCTGTGCCAGTAACCGTTCATGGTTCCAGGCGTTGATTTTTTGCATAACAGTGATGTTGCTACCGGTAAATCGTGCACGCCCTATCCAGTTAGTCTGGCGACCACGTCCACGATACTCTGCTCCACTCCAGATCACTCGAAACCGGTTGCCAAGGTCGTCCGCGCTGTATGGCCGATAGACTTCCAGCACCTGTGTACCGTTGCGAATTTCAATACGTTCTATGGGCGCGTGCGCCGCGACCTCCAGATTCAGTGTTACCTTCTCATCGGCGGTGTGTACGATATCTCCCATCATGGCCTGCACAACCGTTTCGCTATCGGGCGCATCAAAGCAGTTGGGATCACGATGAAAAAGCGTTGACGGTGAAGTAAAATCAACCGTCACATCCATGTGCATTCGACAGCCAGTGGTGCCATAGTGGTGTCGACGACGCATACACTCAAAGAGACCCTTGCGTGTAAAGTCATCCGTTAAAAAGCAGGTCAAACCACCGTAGGCACCAAACGTTGCCACACCCGGGTAACTGGCACCGGGCCGGCCCTTGTGACCGTCGCTGTTACAAACAACGCCACTGCGATGCCCGAGCGCAAAGCCATCTGTCAACAGCCATTCAAAGGTGCCCCAGGCAGAATGGATTTCCATCGCCGTTTCAAGCCTGCCATCATGTGCCTGTGCGATATCGGCATAACGACCGCCTACGTGTGCGTAGATCACACAGTCTTCATCCTTCAGAGTTTCAAACAGTATTTCAGCAGTGGGCGCATCGGTATGCAAATCACTGCGGTCGCTGATCAATGCATGTGATGAACGATGTATCTGTCGCCCCTCTTCGATGAAAAATACATTTCTGTCACCGCCGACCGCGGTATTACCTGACCATTCATAACCCGGAAACAACACAAAGCGTCCATCCTCGTGATACTCGGCGGTCAGTTCGTTTAAGTATTTCCAGAAGGCGTTATTTACCTGAAAGTCATTGGCCTGGTGTCCGCCAACATCAAGAAACGACTTGTTGCGCGCAAAATCAAAGTAACTGCGCGATGTGGTAATGCCAATGGACTCACCACTTTGTCCATGCAGATCCCCCCAATAACCGGAGTACCCTCTATCTTTGCGAATTAACAACGGGCCAGCTTCAGCCACACAGTGATCGCTGTCATCGATAACCTCGATCCGCGCTGTGCCCTCTTCAGCGCTGCTGAGGTGTTCAATACAAAGTGATTTTGTACCCAATGGAAAGTCAATAAACTCGGGCAAACCATCGATGTTCAGGTTACAGCGCGTGCGAAAGCGGCCGCTGGCCAGTGGTGTCGGATTCCCCCACTTGTCTTCAGCCTTTAAACCGAACTGAAAGTGCTCACCGGGCTGGCGCAGCGTTGGCACAATCGCTTTCCATTCGACAGCCGGGCCCGGCACAATAGAGATATAGGGTGACTCCGGCAATGGTACGTAGTGTCCGGTAGCACACACATCGGCAAGCACCTTGAATTCAAAACCCGCCTCGCAGAATGACTGCATTTTCATACCGGGGCAGCCCTTGCTGTTATCACCAAAAACAATGGTGATCTTATCTCCCTCGCTCAAATAGCCACCGTGCAGTCGCACAGTCAAACAACGGAACCACGGTCGCTGGTGACCCGTTTTCGAATACTGCAAAGACAGCCTTGAATCGGTATCTGTATGAGCGGTGACATAGTTGTAGGCGGTCGGATCCGATGTTTGCAAATCCCCCCAGTCGCCCATAAAGCGAAACACCACTCTGATGCTGCCGGTGTCGTCGATTCCGTAGCGACCGACCGTATACACCAGCCTGAAGGTCTGCACGCTGCGCACCTCAAAAGCCCCTTGCGGGCTGAGTGCCACATGCCCGTACAATACCGGGTCCTGCGCCGGATCCGCCCCGGGTGAGGCAACAGGCCAGACGTCTCCCATCAGTTCAGTGGCAACCACATCAGTGCTGCGCTCGCCCGAGTGATACTGTGGACCCGAATCAGGATGATATGGCGGCTTTTCAGACATGTGATACTCGCTGCTAAATATAGATACCATGCCCTATGCTGCATGGTTTATCCATCAATAACTAACCCGGATTATGCATGTTCAACTACAAACTATTTCTACTGGCTGGAACACTCTGCGGGGCGCTTGGTGTGGTGCTTGGCGCATTCGGTGCACACGCGCTGCGGCGAACACTGGCACCTGAGTTATTATCTGCCTATCAGACTGGCGTACTGTATCAACTCATCCATGCACTTGCCCTGATCCTGGTTGCGCTGGCTGCACGAGAGCTGGCCGGGCCACTGCTCACCGCAGCAGGAATTTCTATTCTCGCCGGTATTGTACTTTTCTCGGGCTCACTTTATATTCTCTCGCTGACAGGAATTCGCTTTGTTGGCATAATCACGCCCATCGGTGGAGTTGCCTTTATTGTTGGCTGGCTGCTGTTTTTTGCAGCCGCATGGACATCAAAAAGCTCGTTTTAGCATCAGGCAGGTAGTAACCTCATGAAGTTCGCTTACAAATCCACACTGTTCTCACTGGTCGTTCTAGTCCCCTTACTTGTAACCACGATTGTCCACGCTCAGAGCAATAGTCAAAGCAATAGTCAGAGCAGTTCCCAGAGCAGCGCCAACAGCCGGACACAGCAAGCTGATGAAGTTGCCAGATCCTCTCTAACTATAGGAACCAAAGTTGCCCCGCCATTTGCCATGACCAATGAACAGGGCCAGTGGCACGGCATCAGCATCGATCTGATAAACGCCATTGCAAAAAAACTGCAGGTCGATATTGAATTTGCTGAACACAGCCTCAGCGAATTAATCACCGAAGTACAAAGCGGTAAACTGGATGCCTCGATCGCGGCGATCAGTATTACACCAGAGCGCGAGGAGGTAATCGACTTTACGCACCAGTATTTTGGTTCAGGACTGGCGATCGTCACACCGGAGCGTTACCAGCCGGGCTGGAAAAGTATGTTAAAGGCCCTGATCTCCCCGCAGTTTCTTGCTACTATTTTTCTGCTGTGCTGCGTGCTGTCTTTCGTTGGCGTGATTATCTGGATACTTGAGTCAAAACGAAACAGCGCGCAGTTTAGTGAGTCTCCGGCAAAGGGTATTGGTAACGGATTCTGGTTTGCAGCGGTGACAATGACCACTGTCGGCTATGGAGATAAAACGCCTGTAACACTTCCCGGACGCTTTGTATCTGTCATATGGATGTTTGCCGCCCTGATACTCACCGCCTTTCTGACGGCACAGCTCACAACCATTCTCACCACACAACAGGCGGGAAACGTAGTCGCGAGTATCGACGATCTGCCCAGAGCGCGAGTGGGTTATTTACTCAATGCGTCATCGAAAAGATATTTCGATGAAAATGGTATCGCGGTATCCGGCTACGACTCAGTCGACGCGGGCTTTGAGGCAGTTGCCAGCGAAAGCATAGATGCCTTTGTGCACGATCAGCCGCTATTGCAGTACCTGGCTAACCAGTCAGACGAGAACTATGTGGTACTACCGGACAGGTTTGACCCGCAAAGTTACGCTATCGCTGTCGCACAAGACTCATCTCTGCGCGAAACGATCAACGTTGCATTGCTTGAAATACTGGCGAGTGAAGACTGGACCGCTATAAAAAAACGCTATCTGGGGAGTTGAGGTCACCCGCTTTTCTGCCACGTGTAGGCCACGTAAGCATAGCTGGCCGAGTGAACGCTGCCTGACTCAACACCCTGACTCAACACCATGCAGCTTCCAACAGGCAGAAGCGTCGACACACAGTGGTTGTCTTGCCCGCAGCCTTACGGTAAACCCTCGCCTGCAACGCAAAACCAGCCCTGCTGGCCACTATAATTAAAAGTACTGGGCAGGTGTCGAACGCAAACCATTTGGAACCGCAGTTCGTTTCGGTATGGAAATTGTTAACTTGGTGATTAACGCCACGAACCCTAATTCGTGGACAGCCTCCAGATCTGTTGCCAGAGGCAGTCGCGAGTTGTTACCTGTAATTTAGTAAAAAAGCAGCCATGTCACAGGGAAAGTTACATGTCTTTTGATATTGCATTGTCGGGCCTGAATTCAGCAGCTACCGAGCTGGATGTCATCTCCCATAATATTTCTAATGCCGCCACAACCGGCTTCAAGAGCTCCAGAGCAGAATTTGCGGATGTCTACGCCGCCTCCACTGATCATAGATCCGGTGAAGGCGTTACGGTGGCCAACGTGCGTCAGTCGCATGCTGCAGGAAATCTGACTGACACCGGCAAGGTGCTGGATCTGTCCGTCGATGGAAACGGCTATTTTCGGGTCAGCAACAACGGCTCAATCAACTACACCCGAAACGGCGCGTTCGCTCTGGATCGCGAGGGCTTTATCGTCAACTCGGAAGGCCAGAAACTGACTGGATACAACCGCTCAACCGGAAACGCGCTCTCTCCGGCGCTGTCTGACCTCTACATTGACCCCGCTGATCAGCAACCACAACCGACGACCAGAATTGACCTCGGTGTCAACCTGGACAGTGAAGGTGAGATCCTGCCGCCGTTCGACGTAAACAACCCTGCAACCTTCAACTTCACCACTTCCACATCCGTGTTCGACTCACTGGGCAGCCCAACCCCTCTCAATGTGTATTTTCGCAAGGAAGCACCAAACACCTGGACTGTATATTCCTACCTGAGTGGCAACGAGGTGAACCAGGCTGGCGGGGACGAGCTGGTGTTCAATACCGCCGGAGAAATTGATACCGTCAACGGTGCAGCTGACCCCACCATTACTCTGCCACCTTTTTCACCGGGTACCGGCGGCTCCACACTTGATGTGCAAATCGATGTGAGCAGCATCAGTCAGTACAACAGTATTTTCGGCGTTAACCAGATTATTCAGGATGGCTTCGCCAATGGCAGACTGAACGATATTTCGATTGACTCCAATGGCACCATTCAGGGCCGATACTCGAACGGTCAGTCACAACGAATGGGCCAGGTCGTTTTGACCAACTTTGCCAATCAGGAAGGATTGCAGCAGGTAAACGGTACTTCCTGGAAAGAATCCTTTAGCTCCGGCTCTGCCTTGATTGGACAACCCGGCTCCAGCAGCCTGGGGAGCATTCGCTCCGGAGCACTTGAGGAATCCAATGTTGACATCACCAGAGAACTGGTTGCGATGATTGGCGCCCAGCGCAGTTTTCAGGCCAATGCACAGGTAATCAGCACCATCGACACCATCACCCAAACCGTGATTAACATGCGTCGTTAAGCGTATCCACCCTGGTGAGCGGTGCGCTGTCGCACACCGCACTGGACTTTCCCTGCCACAGGTCTTTTCATTTAGTTGGATGAAAACCGATCAGGGTATGAGTTTCTGTACAAGACAGCGCAGATTTCGCCCAGATTCCCTGCAGTACACATTGTTTAACTAATCGTTGTGCTGTAGCGATCGACACACCGACGTGTTGTCACTATTGGCCATCAAAACGGTTACAATGGTCACAAAACAATGATCGGTATAGCGCGTTATGATGACATCCTCTCCTCCGCCCAGTGACCTGGCAACTTTACAGACGCTTACTGAACAGGAACTGGTCAAACTGGACTGGCAGAGCCTGAGCTGTTTTAGTGGAGAGTTGCTCGAGCTACACGCTGAAGGCAAGCTGGGAAATGAAAACTTCGCCAAGCTGCCTCGCAAGCCTATTCTATGTATCGATCAAATAGAGCTGTTGGACGAACATCGCATTGAGGCCACATTTCAGTTTCCCGCCAGCCAGTCGGAATGGCCGTTTGATCCCTCCGAGTCACTGGAAATGCTGTTTCAGGATCAACTGGATCAGTTGGTGGGTTTCTGGGGCGCGCGCAAAATTAAAGGGATTGGTCGAGCGTTATCTTCCGGTCGCTGTACCTTATATCAGTCACTGGATTTTCAACCATCAAAGACACTGCGCTTTGTACTTGAAAAACGCAAATGGATGACGTCGAAAGAAGGTGGTGGAACCGCCGTGTTCAATGGCAAAATTCTCGATGATGCGGACAACCTGTTGCTGGACACGCGCAACGTGATTGTAGGCATTCTCAATCCCACCGATATCCATGACCTGCGTCAACAGTTCGGGGGTCAGAGTGGTGTTGCAAAGCCCGATATCAATGAAAAAATCAGCGGTTTGCGTATTCCCGTATTTGATAATGATCTGGGCTCCGTCCGCTCAGGTGACGAAAAAACTGTTAGCCGCGAGGCAACTCAATCGATCAGTCCTGACTTGTGGCCCTTGAGATATCATTTCCGGGGTGATCCGGTGGTACCCGGAAACTTCGGCACCCACGGCATGCTTGCATTGCTCAAAACTTCAGCGTCTGAAGACTTTGGACTCAGGAATCCGGTTTTTAAATCAATGCTAAAAAAATCTTTTTCAGGGATGATATTTGAAGATCAAAAACAGATTCGTTTTAGTCTTCTCGATGTGACTCAAAACGACGAAGGCGATGTAGTCGCAAACGAAGCCCGGCTTTTTCTGGAAAATGCAGACGGTTCAAAAATGATCGAAGACCCGATCTATACCTTCAAGGGACTGACCGTCACCGAAGGCTGAAAACGCACCTCCCTGGTTGAGATACCTGGCCACCAATAGATCGCTCAGCCGATTCACCAGTGGCATAAATACCTCGCCACTTCGAGCAAACACCCTTGTGTGTTAACTGATATCCGCCATGCCCTTGCAGGAGATGCAGGACATGGTTGTTATCACGATCTCGATCCGACTGGCATGCTGTTGTTATAGATTGATTGTTGTCGGTCAGGCGTCCCATACCCGCTCTGCACATTCCGTCAGGCAACTCGCGCTCTACTACTACGCTTCTGTTACAGGGCAAATCGAGCCGGACCAGTCCTGATCCGCGAACAGGTCACCCATGGATTGACGATTCTCCTCGTACCACACTTCGATATCACCCAGTGCGTTCTCACCGGCTCTGTAGGTCTCAAGCAGCCAGTGCATCCGGTCCCGACCAAAGGATGGATAGTGACCACCATGAAATACCTCCGCACCCAGTGATTCAATTCGCTCGAGCGTTTGCAGATAGACCTGTTTATCTGAATGATACAGCGAGTCCAGCAGTTCGCCATCGTACAAGGCGTCGCCGGAGAATAGCGTGCGACTTTTGAGATCGTACAAGCCAATTGACCCCGGAGAGTGCCCGGGCAGATGCAGTACCTGATAGGCCGCGTCCCCCAGATCGATGATATCCCCTTCATCAAGATAGCCTGTCAGGGGTGCTGCGCGCACATGGTATGACTCAGGGGAAAAATCAGGGTGCTGCAGCGGATCAATAATACCAATCCGCGTCCATACACCGCTAAACAGTGTTTTTTCATTGAGCGGGTTAGCCAGAATATCAGCCTCGGCACGATGCCCCAGCCGTACGTCAAATTCGTGCAGGCAACCGGAATGGTCGAAGTGGCTGTGCGTGACGATAGCCTTGATCGGACGGTTCGTATACTGAAGGATCCACCGCTGCAATGACTCAAGCCCCATCCCGGTATCGATTACCAGGTCATAGTCGCGGCCTGCAACATGCCATATATTGCAGCGCATAAAATTGGCGACACCGGTTTCCTGTATCAGGGATATCGTGTCACTGATTTTAAAACGTTTGTATGCCATACCGGCGTTCGACTCGACAATCGTGGCGCTATGGCATCATTGCGCCAGCGCCTGTTGCACCAGACGATGAAAATGGTGCAATGCCTGCTCTCCCCGTCCGGACAATGCGTCATCGATTATGATCGGTCCCTGCGAATAGCCCTTTGACTTTAAACCGCGCTGAACACTTTCGCACAGCGAGATATCTTCAGGCACCAGCACTTCAGCCGTGTATTCAGACCGTGGCTTGTTGTATTCGCCGTTGACAGAGATGCTGTGCCCGCCAAAGTCGCTCTCTTCCAGACTGATCGGACGAATAGCCGAAATATTCAGCTCTTCTGATCCGGGTAATACATTAAAGGTGGTGTTAGGCCACAGATACCAAAAAGACGATTGCATACAGGGCTCATTGTCACCGAGGGTATAGGCCGAGTTGTCTTTTCGAATCTCGCCACCTAACTGGCGTGCCCAGATACCAAACGTGTCGTGCTGATAACTGTCCATACAGATCAAATCGGCAAAGGCAGGATGTGCGTGATCGCAGTGATAGCACTCAACATAGTTGTCGACCACGACTTTCCAGCCGGCTTTGATATAGGTTTCTCCGAGCAAACCCTCGACCGGATTATCGAGCTGATCAAAATATGGAAGCTGCCTGCGTACATCCAGCTCCAGATCACCGGCTTGCTCGCTGAGCGGCGTTGCATCTGCATCAAGGTTAATGAACGCACAGTTGAGAAAGATTTCCAGCCTGGCTTGCTTCAGGGAAAAGTCTGCCTTGTTAAAACCAGGACGCTGCTTTGTGCGCGGCGCGCCGCGCAGGGCTCCTTCCCGACTAAAAGCCCAGGCATGATATGGACAGACAATTAATTTACTGACATTGCCACTGCCTTTTGGCAGTAACTCGTGCGCCCGGTGTTGACAGACGTTATAGAACGCACGCAGTTCGTTATCGCTACCCATCATGACGAACAGATTCTGATCACAGATCTGCACTGTGATGTAGTCACCGGGCTCTTTAAAAAAACAAGTCGGTGCAACATACTGCCAGGTGCGATAAAAGATTTTTTCTTTTTCGACCTCGTATACATCAGGATCTGTATAGAGATAGGAAGGCAACGTATAGGAACTGCCAGGCTCTTCAACCAGAGGCAGGTCATAGTCCGAGAGGTCACGGGTTTTATCCAGCATGTGGTTCTCCAGGTCTGTCATGTGGCTGTGCCCTGTTCAATGAATGACTGGGTTCAATGAATGACTGGGTTCAATGGATGACTGGGTTCAATGGATGACTGGCAAGCGCCACTGTATTTTTATAATCTGGCATTCATCGCTTTCATCACGATAGAGCGGTCGATCTCTCCACAGGGTACACCGTTGTCATCAACCACCTGAACCGCGTCGTCAGTATCTGCAACAAGATCGATCAAACTGTCTATTTTCGCAGACATTGGCACCGTGATGGCAGCCACACTGCCGCTCCCTGCACTGTTCCCTGTACCGTGATCTGAACTGCCATTTAAAGGGCGCATCACCTTGCCCGCCGACAATACCTTATAACGCGGCACATCTTCGGTAAAGTCTGCCACATACTTGTCGGCCGGATTCGCGACAATATCTTCCGGTGTGCCCATCTGTGAAATAGCGCCGTCGCGCATGATCATAATATGGTCACCCATTTTTATCGCCTCGAGAAAATCATGCGTAATAAACACCATGGTCTTCTTCAGACGTGCCTGTAAATCGAGTAATTCATCCTGCATTTCACGCCGGATCAGCGGATCGAGCGCGGAAAACGGCTCGTCGAACAGCAATATTTCAGGCTCAACGGCCATTGCTCTGGCCAGACCAACGCGCTGCTGCATACCGCCCGACAGCTCCCGGGGATAGCGTTCCTCCCACCCGTCGAGGCCCACCAGCTTGATCGTTTCCAGCGCTTTTTCGTAACGCTGCTCTCGCCCTTCACCTCGCACCTCGAGTCCGTAGGCAACGTTGTCGATGACGCGTCGATGAGGGAATAATCCGAAATGCTGAAACACCATCGACATTTTATAGCGGCGCAGATTTTTCAGCTCGCGCTGCGACACACTGGTGATGTCCTGCCCGTCGACCAGCACCTGCCCCTCTGTCGGATCGATCAACCGCGACAGACAGCGCACCAGCGTTGACTTGCCGGAACCGGACAAACCCATGACGACAAATGTCTCCCCCTGCTCGACCGAGAATGACACGTCTTTAACGGCAATCACATGCCCGGTCTGCTGCTGCACATCGGCGCGCGACAGGGAGCGATCGATTTGCTTCAGCGTGTGCTCGGGTTTGGTACCAAACACCTTCCAAATGTTGTTACAGATAATTTTTGGTTCGACCGACATGCGATTTTCCGTCTTCAGAATCCGTCGCAGGACTCGGGTGTGACAACTGCAAAGCGCACACTATACACGCCATTTGTAAAAACTGATGGAAGCGTTGCCCACAGCCGCTCTGCCAGAGACCGGTTTTTGTGCAGGCAGGACGCTACAGCGAAGCCCGCAGGACATAAAGCCCGCATCTTTACAGGCTCACCCGCGCTTTTACTGGCAAATTAATATTGGCAATTCAAAACCATAAAAGGACCTCATCAAAATCAACTGTGTTGCAAACGCTAACGACAGGTGCGCATGCAGTGCCTGCATTTCCAACCGGCTCAGCCATAAAGTGGATCGAAGCGGGTTTCGCAAACGCGCTTGCGTAGTTGCACAACTCTGAGCGACATTGATCCGGGTTGCGTTTTGCGACTCAACCACCAAGGCGGTAGTATCTACAGGCATTGAGTCTGAACCGCACCTTCGGGTGCAACCGCAGCGGCACAGGAAAAAAACACTTCACGCATGACCTCAGTCGCCACACACTCCTCACTTGATTCACGCTGGAACAACGTCGTGGCTGCACTGACCTGGCGTGGACGCAGCTTCGCAGGATTAGCAATAGTACTGGCCGGACTGCTGCTGTCGCTCGCAGTCTACGCGCTGGCCGCCAATGCCTTTACTTTTCCACAACGGATCATCGATGCGTTTCCGTTTGTAGACAAGGTGAATGAAGCCAGAGGCTGGCTCGAGGCCAATGCCACAACTTACACCCGTGCCATCGCCGAAGTCATCCGACTACCGCTGGAGTGGATCGAAGAGCGTCTATGGGAACTGCCGTGGCTGTTTGTACTGTTTATGCTGGTGTTACCGGCACTGGCCTACGGCGGTTTTAAGCTGGGCCTGCTCACCTTTATCGGGGTGATGTTCTGGGGCATGGTCGACATGTGGTACGAGGCCATGTCAACGCTAAGCCTGATGACAGTGTCCGTGATGTTTTCAGTGATACTGGGAGTGATATTAGGAGTGCTGGCGTCACAGAGTGATCGGTTTGAACTCATTATTCGGCCGGTTCTCGACACCATGCAGACGATGCCGGCATTCGTCTATCTGATTCCTGCCATCTTTCTATTTGGCGTGGGTGCCACTTCCGCCACGATGGCGGTCATTATTTATGCACTGCCACCGGCTGTACGTCTGACTAACCTGGGCATCCGCCAGGTGCCCGCGACGATGATTGAATCGGCCCAGAGCTTTGGCTCCGGGCCAGTGCAAATGCTGTTTAAGGTCAAACTTCCACAGGCGCTGCCATCAATCATGCTTGGCGTTAATCAAACCATCATGATGGCACTCGGGCTTGCGGTACTGGCTGTGTTTATTGGTGGTGGTGGTCTTGGAGAGCAGGTCTGGAAAGCGATAACCCGGCTCAAAGTCGGATGGGCCTTTGAGGGCGGTATTTGCATCGTATTTTTGGCAATAATTCTTGATCGTTTAAGTTACGCCATCAGCGGGGTTTCTGCCAAAAAGCAATGGACCGATGATACGGATGCGAAATTTCATTTGCTGCCCCAAAAGTGGGACGCACACCCGCTGGCAAGAGCTGTTGAATATCCCTTTGGCCTCGTGTGGAAACTATTCGCCACCGCAGGCAATGCGATCACTGCTGTCTTCGCACGTCTGGTCAAACCGGTGTCCGGTGCGATGGCACAATCGATCATCAATCGACCGTTTTTGCTGGTGGGCGGTTTAATTTTACTGCTGTTGTATTTTTTCGGTGGCGATATCAAATGGATGAACACCTACCCGAAAGACTGGGAGGTCTCTTTCCGCGAGCCAATCGATACAGTCATCGACTGGCTGACCGTCAATCCTACTTTTATAGGTATTACCAAGGCCATTCGTTCCAGCATCTATTTATACCTGCTGAATCCACTGGATTTGTTTTTATCCGGTTTACCGTGGTGGTATCTAATGATCGTCATCGCACTGATTGTGTGGGCATCGGTGAGCTGGCAGTTCGCGGTGGTCACACTTGTTTTTCTGTTTTTTATCGCTGCTGCTGGTTTGTGGGAACTCACGCTGTTCACCCTTGCCGGAACCAGTGTGTCAGTCATTATCTGCATGCTGGTGGGCGTACCGATTGGTGTAGCGGCGGCGTATTCTCGAGTGATCAACTCGGTCGTTCAACCCGTGCTCGATGCAATGCAGACACTGCCGGCATTTGTCTACCTGATACCAGCGCTGTTTTTCTTCGGCGGCAACAAGACCACCGCCATCATCGCGACCGTGATCTACGCCATTCCACCGGTGATACGACTGACCACGCTGGGGCTAAAACAGGTTCCCGAGGAAGTCGACGAGGTAGCCGGGTCGTTTGGCTCATCTACATTGCAGACACTGATCAAGGTCAAACTGCCGATGGCCTCGCCGTCGATAATTCTGGGGCTGAATCAGGCGGTTGTTTTTGCGCTGGCAATGCAGGCCATCACACCGTTGATCGGTGGCCTGGGCCTCGGCAAGGAAGTGTTTGATGCGATGAATGTGAGCAATCTGGGCAAGGGTCTCGCCGGGGGCATCGGCATCGTGCTGCTGACAATCGTACTGGATCGGGTAACTCAGGGGTGGACCAAAAACCAGCGAAACGCACTGGGGTTATAAGTAAAATGGCGTATTCGACTACGAATCTTTGCAACTTTTGCGAAACAATGTTTACCGTACTGGAACAGCGTGGTTTACTGTTCTGGCTAAATCCGAGCAACCAACAGGTGAAAATATGAATCTACGCAAGAATCTGACTGCCATGGCTGGTGCGGGTGCGCTGTCAGCGACCCTGGCAACCGGGCTACTCACGCCCAACCTTGCCGCTGCCGGTGGTGTGTTGAAATCTGCCGTCAACGACTGGACTGGCGGTGCCGTGATGTGCGAAATCGTCCATCAGATTCTCGAAAATGAAATGGACTACAAGATCAAGCGAATCGTCATGCCGTCCGGACCCGGGCGCGACGAAGGCATCCGCAGTGGCGATCTGGACTACGGCTGCGAGCTATGGCCCTCCTACTCGACCACCAAGGAAAAGTTCGTCAAGGAATACGGCGGCGACGGCTCCATTCTCAAGGTGTCCGATGACGGTATTATTGGTGTCTCAAGCTACTATGTCCCCAGATACCTGGTCGAGGGTGACGATGCAAAGGCACCGGACCTGAAGACCTGGGAAGACATGAACCAGTATGCCGAGCTGTTCAAAACACTCGAAACCGGCGACAAGGGACGGCTGCTTGGTTGTCCAACGGCTGCCTGGCAGTGCGAAGATACCAAGCGCCTCGAGATGCTAGGCCTGAACTATGCTGCCGTGGAACTCGGTTCTGAAGCGGCACACTGGGCCGAAATGCAGGCAGCGTACAAGCGTCAGGAACCCTTCATCGCCTATGCGTGGGAACCCCACTGGATACATGCTGCACTCGACCTGGTGAAGGTTGAACTACCGGCACACTCAGATGAAAAATGGCCGGCAACCGGTTGGGCTGAAGACATCACCTACAACTACGCCAACCCCGACTTCGCGGAAAAACACCCCGACGTCATTGAACTGCTGACAAACTTCACCCTGACAAATGACATGCAGGCGCCGCTGATTCTGTCTATCGATGTTGATGGCAATGATATGTCAGACGTTGTCAGCGACTGGCTGAAAGAAAACGAGGAAACCTGGAAGGCATGGTTGCCAAAAGGCTAGTTGTTTACGCCCCGGCGGGCGGTGCACTGTCGCGCATCAAACAGGACATTCCCTGCCGGGGGCCTTCATTTTTGAAAAGACCAAAAACGAAGCAAAAAGTCTTTTGCGACTAATCAGCCTGGGAGTTTGTCTGAGAATGAGAGTCGTGACGAGGACGTGAGATTTTGAGGCATTTATCACGATCGATTGAGGCGAATAGTTTTTCATATTTAACGAAATTGATCGCGATAAATGGTCAAAAGACCGCGTCCGCAGTAGATCATCATTCTTGGACAGACTCCCCGTGTGCCTGCGGCATTTTGAGAGTAACCGTGCAAGCGGGCCGCGCAAACAGCCATCCATGGCTGACAGCGCTCTTTTCGCCATCCATGGCGCGCCGACCCACTCGCACGATTACTCTCAAAACTGATTAAACGCGGGTAGATCAAGAGCACAAGAGCAAGAGCAAACGCTTTGCGTTTTCGGCTGTTTATCTTACTTACTGAATGGCATTTTGTATGTTGCCGAAAAGATCGAAGCACTAAAACCAGACACTTATGCACAGACTTCCAGGAGACTGTCCGAGAACCCCCCCCGCACCGTCAGGCTGGTGATGATCTCTATAAGATTCATATGATAAAGCACTAAAACACTGAAGCGGATACTCAATTACAGTGAATAACGGCTTACCTGTTATAGACCTTGGTCTGTTGAATCAACCCAATGGATTGCAATCCGTTGCCCGTGATTTCCGTGCTGCCTACTCTGATATCGGCTTTGGTGCCATAGTTAATCACGGCATTTCGGAAACTTTACTGGCAGCGTTGTTCGACGCTTCCAGACAGTTTCATGCAATGCCGCTGCAGAGCAAAATGAAAGTCGCGTTGAATTCAGCCCATCGTGGCTATATTCCGATCAATACATCGACTGACGTCAATTCAAAACTCGATGACGTCAAGCTACCCAATCAGTCCGAGTCTTTCATGATCATGCGCGAAGATTCACCGGACTCACTGCCTGTCGTATCTGGCGCCTATCTGGCCGGCCCCAATCAATGGCCCGAACTGGCCGGATTTCGCGAAACGCTAACACATGCAAACAGCCAGTTTACAGCCGTCGCCAGACAACTGCTGGATGTGGCTTGTGTTGCACTCAACATTGACCCTTCGCGCTTGCACCCGGCGTTTGCATACCCGACAACCTGGCTGCGGCTTTTACACTATCCGCCTCGGCCTCACACGTCTGCCTCACGATCAAACACCACCTCAGTCAATGACGGATTATATGGCTCCGCGCCTCACACAGATTTCGGCTGCCTGACACTGTTGGCACAGGACAACGTCGCAGGCTTACAGGTTCAAACCGACAACGGCGACTGGCTCAGTGTCGAACCGGATAACAAGGCACTGGTTGTCAATGTGGGCGACATGCTGCATCGGTGGAGCAACGGAATCCTGAAATCAACACCACACCGGGTTATCAATCAATCGGGCCGGGAACGCTACTCCTGTGCGTTCTTTTTTGACCCTTATGTAGATACCGTTATCGCACCACTCGACGAGTGCATTACCGAGACACAGATGGCACGCTTTAAAGCCGTACACTTTGGTGAGTTCCTGCAAGCCGAGCTGGAAGCCGCCTACCAACAACATCAAGGCGACACACCTTCTGCGACAAACAGAAGGTCAGTATGAGTTGAGCCACTAACGAGGAGAATTTACTTTATTGACGTTGAATGCAATGGAATAGTAAGGCATCCATTTCCCTTTATAAGCGCCTTTTTTCTTAAATTCTGAATACGACTGTACGATCTTGCCCAGTTTCGCGTCGTTGAGATAGACAATCCTTTTTGAATCATCATAACCCGTAACAACTCTGTAGTGCCCTGTACTATTGATTGACTTCCAGTACTGATGAGTAATGACAGGAATTCCGCTATCGATCTGGTTTTTTATCCAAGCAAACGCTTTATCATATTTTCGATCCAGATCGCCGGAGTTTGCAGGAAGCTTTTTCAAACTGTATTTCTCTGTCACCGCACGAGCAGTCAGAAACTTTCTCATTAGGTAAGCAGGTGTACCCGGGTAGTCATCCGGATTTCTATTTGCCACATAGTCACTGTCTAGAAATCTCTTCTCGGTAGAGTATTTGCTGGCAATTTCACTTGCGATCGCGAATTGATCAATGCTTTTTTCTCCCCAATACCGGTAAACCATTTCTATCGAGGCTGGACCACACAGTCTACCCTCCGATTGCTTTACTAACGGAACATCCAGCAGCTGTTGCCCTGCCAGCAACGGCGAACTCAAAACAGCCAAAACCAGAAAGACAACAATTTTTCTGAGCATCACACCCCCCGATGCTTACGCATCGCGTATCGATACGAAAGTTAAAATTTTTTAATCGCAGGTTGATCGACGCGACGGCACTGACTCTGCTGCGAGCAGTTCACAAATTGCTGGTTTAAGATACAAAAAGTCGACTGAACCGTTAACTACGAGGCAAATATCGCGACAAGCAGACCATGCCGGCTTATCGGACAATCGACAGAACCGGATTAACTACGCACGACAACAGACAGTCGCCACGATAGTATAATATGCTTTCCCACAACCCGAATCAGATCAGTTGATCTGCCTGAGTCGAAAGTCATCTGCATGTATGAACCCATTAAGGACGGGGTAGATAAGACCGTCAAGTCAGTACTATATACAGAGGCGAAGCCACCGGATAGCTTGTCCAAACTGGTGCATAGCTACTGGGAACTGAAGACAGAATCCGTATTGAACGAAGAATTTTGTCTGCATGCCTTACCGGATGCCTGTGTCAATATACTATTTAATCAATCAGATACCAGAATTGCCGGAATCACTGCACTGCGTACCACCTATGAAGTACTCAATCTTGGTAAGGCTTTTCATTATGTTGGCATTCAGTTCTTCCCGGGCGTATGGCAGGGTAATCAGGATGAAACCACAGATAGTTTTGTTGGCACCCCATACCCGGGCGAGCTACCCCTGATCGAAAAAAGCAATCAAATGTCCGGACTGGACTTTACCGATAAGCAAACCGTTCTATCCGGTCTCGTGCAGCAACTGATTGACAGGCAACTGGTCGCATCTAACAAGACGACCTCAGCAATACTGGATCATATTCAGGACATTCACACCGTTGCTGACATGGCGGAAGTCGCCCGACTGTCACCGCGTCAACTGCAGAGAGTGCTAAAGCGTACAACGGGATTTTCACCACACGATCTGTTAAAGGTTTTGAGACTGCAACAGTCGTTTAAACAGCACTATCTGGAGACCTATTCTGATCAATCTCATTTTATTCATTCCTTTAAAAAGATCACCGGTTACACACCCGCTCAGTACTACCGCAAGTTTGATGTCTGATTTATACAATACGTAGGCCACAGCCCGACCTAAAGTTGCTCGCGAACTCAACACCAACAGGACCGGGACAAATGAAACAAAATGCAATTGGCTGGTTTGATATTTACGTAAGCGATATGGACCGGGCAACGAATTTCTACCAGACAGTATTAAAGAAAACACTGGACGTCATGCAGGATCCGACAGACAGCAAAGTTCAAATGAAGAGCTTTCCAACAGATATGGGGACCTATGGCGCCGGCGGAGCACTTGTACAGCGAGAGGGGTCAACGCCGGGTGTCGGTGGCACGACGGTTTACTTTGGTGTCGAAGATTGCGCAGTGGAGGAATCGCGGGTTGGCACCGCAGGTGGCCAGGTAATCCGGCCGAAAATGTCAATTGGAGAGTTTGGCTGGGTTACTTTGTGTATGGATACAGAGGGGAATATATTTGGTCTGAGTTCGATGCGTTAGCAGGATGACTGAGGACTGAGGGCAGAAGACAGACGGCAGAAGACGGAGAGGATAGGTTCTCAGGCAAACAATGTGATTGGATCACCGGTGCTGAGGATGCAGACACATTCATTTTGAGATGCGATTAGATACTCCTCACTTTTCATGGTTGATAGATTATTTGACAATTTTTCCTGGACCCACCAGCCATCTTCGGTGATTTTGTGCCAGTAGCTGGCGCCTGAATTAATTGGAAATGGATAGTTCAGGAGGTCACCCTCGTAGAGCATTTTAAACCCGATGACTCCCCGGAAAGTCACATGCACCATGCCACACGCGGATTTCGTCCTCAGATCCAGTTCTCGCAGCGCTATCGTGAGTATAAACTGATCGAAGCTAACGGATGCCACCTCGAAGTGACTGACATGACCTCTTAATTTATGCATGGTATTTTTTTTCTTGGTTCAGTTTACCGACTGACCACTTTAGAGGAATTCGCAGAGTGCCGATACTTTGATTTCAGACCGGTATTCGCACAAGAATTTCCACTCTTTAAGCGTATGTCAATCACCTATTCGGGTGACAAGACAAAGCACAGTTACGTGCCCAAGCCACCTATAGCTTAATCTGCTGCACCGACAACGATGGTGACTGATGCTGCTTTGAAAACAGTCAAAGCTGCACCGGCTATCTGTATCTGCTGAAAGGCAGTTCCTCGTGTAGATCTAAGCTCCGCCAGGACGCCGTTGAATCTGTCTTTTTTTATCGATTACTCCAACGACTTGTGGCGAGTAGGAACCGAGTCCTGTAACAACGATAAGGTCGAACAAAAGAGGACGCGGTTACTATCTTTGCGTAAAACCGAAATCAAGCGATTTAATCGAGCGGCAATGCAGATGTGTTCTTCAACGTATCCAGAACAATAGATGTCTTTACATTGGCAACGGACTCATGTGGCAACAGCACTGTATTAATAAAGTGGGAGAACGACTTTAAGTCTGTCGTTATAACCTTGAGCAGATAGTCCATCTCGCCGGTTAATGCGTATGCCTCGAGCACTGTTGGCAAACCGGCCACCAACTCTCCAAACAACCTTGCATTGTCGGCGTTGTGCGAGGCCAGCGTGATAGACACAATACAAATCATGCCCACCCCCGCCCGCTCCATATCGAGCTGCGCGTGGTAACCCCGAATGAAGTGATTATCTTCCAGGCGACTCCTTCGCCGGGAACACTGCGATGGCGACAAACCCACTTGCTCTGCAAGATCGTTGTTAGTCAGGCGTCCATCTTGCTGCAGTGCAAGGAGGATTTGTCGATCTGTTTCGTCAAAATCAAACATATTTGCATACAAAGCCACTTTTGTGAACATATATTGCGCATTTGGAGAATAATTCTCCAATAACTCACACACATTGTCCAAATATAACGATATATTTGTGCACAACAATCACCCTGGAGAGTCCAAACATGGGACCTTATCCGCACCAGGCACCCCGCTCTGTCATCAGCGACAGCAACCCGGTTGGTACTGACGGCTTTGAATTCGTTGAATTTACGCACCCTGAACCGGCACACC